>JAUWGZ010000085.1 GCA_030606165.1 Dehalococcoidia bacterium | reverse complement strand
CGTAAAATATCGAATACAGCGTCATCAATCCAGGATTTATGGCGAAATTCAACTACATGCTGATATTTTGGCGGCAACGAAGATAAGAAATTCTGTAATAGCTCATCGTTGCGCTTCATGCTAGGAGGCAGTTGATATAGCAAAGGACCCAGTTTCTCCCCCAAAAAATCAGCTCGAGATAGAAAGTTCTCCACTGCAGAACCTAAATTCTTTAACCTCTTTATGTGCGTAATGAATCGACTCACCTTAACAGCAAAAATGAAGTTTTCGGGTGTGGATTCTCGCCAGGTGGTGAAAGCCTTCTCCGAAGGCAGATGATAAAAACTGTTATTGAGCTCTACAGTAGTAAATTGCCGGGCGTAGAATTGCAACCATTCAGGCTTGGGCAATTCTTCGGGGTAATAAAGACCGCGCCAGTGCTCATAATGCCAGCCACTGCAACCAACATAGTACTTCGCTGACATATTGCCTTCACCCCCGATTTTTGTAGTTACCCGATTCCTCAGACATAACCGCCCCATAAATAATGACAGAAGAAGCAACACCTGGCAATAGCTCCGATTTCATCGGAGCAAGTATTGACTTCAGTCTACAATACGTCCACAATAAACACCCGTGGAAATACTTGGAATATTCCTATTCGCCCTTCTGGGTCTGGTAGTAGGCAGTTTCCTCAATGTATGCATCGACCGTCTGCCCCGGAATGAGTCCATTGTAAATCCGCCATCTCATTGCCCAGTTTGCCAGCACAAGCTAGCCGTTAAAGACCTCATCCCCGTATTTAGCTACCTCAGGCTTCGTGGTCGTTGCCGGTACTGTCAGGCAGCCATACCCCGGAGGTTATTCTGGGTGGAGCTTGCCACCGGCCTGATATTCGCTTTCCTATACTGGCATTACGGCTTAAGTGTGGGGCTGGGAGTTATGGCTTTCTACGCCTGTCTATTCATTATCATTTTTGTCATTGACCTGGAGCACGGGCTCATCCTGAACAAGGTGGTTTATCCCGGCATGGTTGTGGCTTTGCTTCTGGCTTTATTGCCTCAGCCCTGGCTTACCCAGTGGATAGTTACCGGGATTGCCAACGCTGCTCTAGGCGGAGGCATTGGCTTTGGTATATTCCTTTTGATTGCCATAGCCTCCCGTGGCGGAATGGGCTGGGGAGATGTTAAGCTCGCGGCTTTGATTGGTCTGGCTACTGGCTTCCCCCTGGTTATTCTCGCCATTATTATGGGGGCTATCCTCGGCGGCATAGCGGCCGTGGCTCTGGTGATAGCTAAAAGGAGAAAACGCCGGCAGACAATCCCCTTTGGCCCCTTCCTGGCCGTGGCTGCCATGGTAACATTGCTCTGGGGAAGCAATATACTCAACTGGTACCTGGGATTGATGTAGTACATCTCAACCGTGAAGGAAAGGATTCCTTCACGCCTCGGGAGAAATTCAAAAATCAAAATGACAACTTAAAATGCAAATTTTTGACTTTTGCCCTGTCACTTTGTATTTTTATTTTTACCTTTTGCATTTCAGAGGCATTTATCTGGGATCTAATCTCTGTAGGTTACGTGTAACCACCCAGCACACTTTATGTAAAGCCAGGGCGGGTTTACTTTCTTCTGAACAGGGCAAAGAAACGGTCTTGATATTCCTGGAATAGACCCCATCGGTTTAACTCAACCACCAACTCCGGGACTCGGGAAAGGTTGCGACTTGCTTTCTCGAAAAGCTCTTCAATGTAATCCCGGGCACCCTCGGGCACTCCGCTGGCATCTATATCTAAAAAGCCCCTGCGATTAAATTCGGCCATATTAGTGCGAGCCGACTTGCTAGTTAGCTCATAGATGAACATGAGCAAGGATACATCCCAGAGTTCCTCTACCCCCCTAATTATGGTGCTTAAGGGGTTATGCTGCTCCTCTATTTGGGAGCTGAGCTTGTTTATCACCTGCTTGACAGGCTCGGAGACAACGTTCATCCCCCCAGGTTCGTTCTTGTACCGGTAAAAAATGCCCGATTCATAAGGGCGCTCCCGAGCCATCATAGATATGTATCTTTTTGCCTGCTCGCTAAATCCTTCGACATTGACCAGGTAAGCAGGAGTAACAATTTTGGGCCTTTCCGCGATTACCTTTCCATCCCTGACTACACTAAGGCTTCCCACCAGTTCCGTGACAACGTAATAATCAATGACAGAACTGCCAAAAGTGTCCAGTTCTTGTCGTGGTGCCCGGATTAATTCCGTGTGTTCCAAGGCATATTTAATTTTGTCATCCGTCTCCATACCAATTCCACCATTCTATATTTTAAATAAACATCTTGACCGTGTAAAAGTTACGCCTTACTTTATCCTTGCCGGCAATTATGCTGCCCATTTCAGTGCTATGACCGGGAACAAGGTATTCCACATCAAGCTGAGACAGTTTGTCAATACTCTTCCGCAGCAAGGAAGGGCTGCCACCAGGGAAGTCAGTCCTGCCTATGCTGCCAGCAAAGACCACGTCACCACTGATCAATATTTTATCCTCTTCCAGATAAAGGGAAACAGAACCGGGAGAATGTCCCGGGGTAAAGAAAACCTTGACCGCCACCTTAACATCTTTAGCCTCCAGAGACAAATCGCCCTCCTTAAGATAAAAGGAAGGGGTAACCTGCGGCGGCTTACCGCCGAACATTTGAAAGAAAGTCATCCCCATCGTGCGATAAAATTCATCCTCCTCACGGGATAAAGTAAACAAGGCACCACTTTTTTCCACCACCAATTCAGTGGCTTCAATATGGTCGGGATGGCTATGGGTGGCAATCACCAGACCGATATCCTCCATTTTGAAGCCATCCCCTTCCATAGCCTGAACCAGGGAATCAAAGCAGGGCTCCCCAAGCTCATTCTTGACATGGCCAGGGTCAACTAACACGTGCGGACGCTCCCCCCCTAAAACCGAGGGCCAGAGAATGGCATTGCAGTTATTTCCTCTGCCTTGCCATACATAACAATAAAATTTTTCCGTTAACTTCACAGATTTATGATAAATCATCACTATAACCTCAAACTCACTTTGTTGAACCTCTTCAATATTATAGGCTAAAATGCACTGCTAAGGCTAATAAAGTCACGACCCTGTCATTGCGAAGCACGGTAGTGCTGAAGCAATCTCAAAGAATGGGATGTGCGGTTGTTGCACCTTCGGCTCGCAATGATGTAAGGAAAGGGACCTGTATGGGTGAGCTAAAGAGTGCCTGGGAAATTGCTCAAGAGAAAGCAAATAGATTGGGCAAGCTGTCAGCCGAGGAAAAGGAACAGCAAGAAAGACAAAGGTATCGCCAAATCGGTCAGGTGCTGGCACAAAAATGGCTTGACAGTTCCCAACAACTGGATATGACTGCGGAGCTAAACAAGCACGGAGAAAAGGAGAGAGAGATAATAAAGCAGGCCGTAATCGAACACCTGATAGAGGCTATCGAGTTTACAACTACCCAGGGTATAAATAGCGTGAAAAGGGTAATCGAGGCGATAAGCAGCTTAGGGCCTGAATTGCAGCCAAAGGCAGAAGAAATAAGCCAACTTGTTCAAGAGTATGAAGATGCAGAACAAAAGATAAGGCAGGAGCTGGAAAGCGACTACAGGGAAACCCTGCACCAATTGAGAATCTCAGGAACCGCAGTGGATGCTATCAATATCGAAGCCGACCCCCAATGGCAACTAGCCCGCCAGGGGCTAGTTGAAGCTTTTACCCCAAGGCTCAATGATTTGAAGCAAGCATTAATTAGTAGCCCATGAGAAATCCACTTCGCAACTTCGCTAGGCCACACAAGGCTTTAAATAATCCTTATCCAAAGACACCAGCAATGGCAGCCAGGTTAGCTAATCACATTTGGACAATAGAAGAAATTGTGAGGTTGATAGATTATGCATGAAGTGCCAGCGAATTATGCCTTCATTGATGGTCAGAACTTTTACAAATCACTCCAAGCACTTGAAAAGGAAGTTGAAGCACTTGAGGTAAAATTGGACTTAAATGAATTCCGAGTCTATCTTATGGAAAAACATGCTGTTAAGGTTGCCTATTATTTTATTGGTTATGTACCAGAATACAAGAGTTTATATGACCAGTTAAGAAGACGAGGATATGAATTGAAATTTAAAGAAGTAGCTACCCACGAAGATGAAATTAAAGGTAACGTAGACGTAAATCTAACATTGCAGTCTATGGTGGATTATAAAAATTATGCAAAGGCAGTAATAATAGCAAGCGACGGTGATTATGCTTGTTTAGTCGAATACCTACACGATAAGGGTAAACTAGAATGCCTAATAGCTTGTAGTAGAGGTGGATGTTCCTATCTGCTCAGAAAACTACATGCTAAAATACGGATATTCTACTTAGATGATATCATGAGAGACCTATATAACCGAAAAGAGACTTAGTAGGGACAAAACCCTACGTCGCCTCTTTTCATAGTGATAACTGCTTTTATTATATCACAACTTGACTATTTGTCAAGCCAGTGCCTTCATTTCAGGATAGTTCAAAGACTTTTACCATTTTCAAATTGACCCACTACCGAAGAACCCTATGCCGCTGAGGACAGGTTCCACGAAGAATCTCAGGGATTCTTCATCATCCAAATTCATTGGGACTCCCTAGAATGACACTGCCAACCATTCCCAATTTTGTCATGGGGCGCAGAGCGCCAGACGCTGAGTGTAAATTCCCTGGCGGCGGTCGTAGTCGGTCTGGATAGCCTGGACCCTATATTTCTCCTGGCTAATGCCGCAACGCTCGTCGGTGACTTCCACGACATCGAGGAGCTCCTGGCCAACGTTGGTGGGGACAATAAGAGTTGCTGGAGTTGATTGAGTTTGTTGAGTGCGGAGGAGGGCGTCGGCCCTCTCCTGTGCCCTAGCGGCGGTCTGGAGGTTGGGGTCATAATCCTGCTCAAGGATATCGATGGCGAGCTGCAGTAAATCCCAGTCAAGGGCTTCCTCCAGGATGCGGTTATCGGAGTCATCCCTTCCCAGGGCACGGGAACGGGACAGGGTTACCGCCTGGCGGTACTGGCCTGCCAGGATGACGTGGTCGGTGCCATAGGAATAGCAGCTGCTCTCACTGGCCAGGGGGTTCTTGGTGAAGGCCTCC
>JAUWGZ010000030.1 GCA_030606165.1 Dehalococcoidia bacterium | reverse complement strand
CAGGAAGAGGGAAAGGTGGTGGCAATGGTAGGCGATGGCATTAACGATGCTCCGGCATTGGCCCAGGCAGATGTCGGTATTGCTATTGGTACAGGTACTGACGTTGCCATGGAGACTGGAGATATTACCCTGATTAGCGGGGACTTGATGGGAGTGGTAACCGCTATATCCCTGAGCAAGCGGACCATGAGGACTATCAAGCAGAACCTCTTCTGGGCCTTTGCTTACAATACTGCTCTAATTCCGGTAGCAGCCGGGGTATTGTATCTTGTCTTCGGGAATATAGGTGTACCCTCTGGGCTTCATTTCGTCTTGGGTGAGTATGGTTTCTTGAATCCCATACTGGCCGCAGCAGCCATGGCGGCTAGTTCCAGCACTGTCGTATCCAACTCCCTGCGTCTAAGAAGGTTTAAGCCAGTCAAACTTGGCACTTAATGATAGGAGGTGCTCAATGGCCATAGACCCAGTTTGCAAGATGGAGGTAGAGGAAGCTAAGGCAGCAGCTACTTCCGAGTACCAGGGAAAGAAATACTACTTCTGCGCTGTTGGTTGCAAGAAGGCTTTCGACCAGGACCCTGAGAAATACCTCGCCAAAAGGTAGTCTGGTTAGGTGGGCAATAATTTGCTTAATAGCTAGGATTTATGAAAGAGGGTGTCCTATGAGTAACTTTACAGAGGTAGTTAAAGTAGCTAAAATAGACGAACTGAAGAACGGAACGATGAGGGTAGTAAGTGCAGCAGGGCGCCAAATTCTTTTGGCCAGGGTTGGGGACAAGTATTATGCCGTTGACAATCTCTGCCCCCATATGAAGGAGAATTTATCGCAGGGCAAACTGGAAGGCACAGTAGTCACTTGTCCCCTGCACGGCTCTCAGTTTGATATCAGTAATGGTCAGGTGGTGCGGTGGTTAAAGGGAGGGCTAATGTCGAGGATAGGCAGTGCCCTCAAGCTGTCCAAAGACCTTACGGCGTATAATGTGAAGGTTGAAGATGGCAAAGTGTTGGTTGAATTTTAGTGCTGGCTTGGTGAAGGAGGCTTAAGGGAGGATACTATCGTGATGAAGTTAGCTTGTGCTGCAGATGAAATAAAAACGCTAGCTCCCAGCGAACTAGCAATATTAGACAGGGACAAAAAGGGTGAGTTTCTCATTCTAGAGGTTCTCGTCAATAATCATTGGAGGAGGTCAGACTATGGCTGAATTATCGTTACCATTTGAGACTAGATATTTTCCTGTGAAGAAATTTCTCGATATGTACCAAAAGTCCCTGGAGGAGCCAGAGGAGTTCTGGGCGGAGGAAGCACGTCAGCTAGACTGGTTTAGGACCTGGGACAAGGTGCTGGAATGGAAGCCACCATTTGCGAGGTGGTTTGTCGGGGGGATGCTGAATGCATCGCATATCTGTGTAGATCGTCATGCAAAGTCGTGGCGCAGAAGTAAGGTAGCTATATATTGGGAAGGTGAGCCGGGAGACAGTAGAGTCTTAAGCTATTCCACGTTATATCGAGAAGTCAACAGGTGTGCCTCGGTCTTGAGGAAATGCGGAATAGGCAAGGGGGACAAGGTTGCCTTATATCTACCAATGATACCGGAGCTGCCTATTTTTATGCTGGCATGTGCCCGGATTGGGGCTATTCACACAGTGGTTTTCTCCGGTTTCGGTGCTCTGGCACTGGCTGATAGGGTCAATGATATAGAAGCCAAGTTGCTGGTAACTGCTGATGGAGGATTTCGGAGGGGGAAGATAGTCCCGCTAAAGAGTATAGCTGATGAGGCTTTAACAAAATGTCCCTCGGTGGAGAAAGTCATTGTGGTTAAAAGGGCCGGGGTTTCGGTAACCATGAAGTCGCCGAAGGAATCGTGGCTGGACGACCTGCTTGAAGAGGCAGCACTCTTCGTGGAACCGGAGCCGGTAGAATCAAATCACCCTCTTTATGTACTGTACACCTCAGGGACCACAGGCAAGCCTAAGGGAGTTATCCACAGTACAGGTGGCTATCTGGTACACAATTGTTCGGCTTACAGGTGGGTGTTCAATCTTCAAGAAGAATCGGTCTACTGGTGTACAGCTGATATTGGTTGGGTTACCGGGCATAGCTCAATAGTGTATGCCCCGTTAGCACATGGGGCAGCCACAGTCATTTATGAAGGGGCACCCGATTATCCTACGATTGAGAGGTGGTGGGACATTATTGAGAAGTATGGGGTCACCATATTTTATACCTCACCGACAGCCATCAGGAAGTTCATGGGATATGGGGATGAGATGCTGAAAAAGCATGACCTGAGCAGTCTGGAGCTATTGGGGAGTGTGGGGGAGCCCATTAATCCCGAGGCCTGGCTCTGGTTTTACCGCTATGTCGGTGGTGGAAGCTGTCCCATCGTTGATACCTGGGGGCAGACTGAAACCGGTAGCGCCCTGATTTCACCTTGCCCGGGAATAGAGTGTGTGCCTCTGAAACCAGGCTCAGTAACATTACCGCTGCCGGGGGTAGATGCTGATGTAGTTGGTGAGGATGGCAAGCCAGTGCCGATGGAGCAGAGAGGTTTCCTGGTAATAAAGAGACCATGGCCAGGGATGCTCCTTGGCATACACGGAGGGCCGGAACGCTACAAGAAAGCGTATTGGTCACGGTTTCCTGGCGTTTACTATACCGGTGACTATGCCGTAAGGGACGAAGATGGATACTTCTGGATCCTGGGGAGGGCTGATGAGGTACTTAAAGTGGCCGGGCATAGAATAGGTACCGCTGAGTTAGAGGATGTTGCTATCTCACATCCTCAAATAGCTGAAGCAGCAGTTGTGGGTAAACTTCATCCGGTGAAGGGCGAGAGTATCGTCATCTTTGCCAGGCTTGAAGAAGGTGTTACTCCTTCTCCGGACCTGAAAAAGGACCTGGCTGGTCATATACGAAAGGCGCTGGGTCCTGTAGCAGTTCCTGATGAAGTTTATTTCGTCGCCAAGCTACCCAAAACGAGAAGCGGCACAGTTATGAGACGGGTTTTGAAGGCTGTGGCTAACAATACCAGCCTGGGAGACCTCACGGCTCTGGAAGACGAAAGCTCCGTGGAGGAAATAATCAAAGCCTATCAGGAGCTCAAAAAAGGAGAGGTAAAGAAGAAGTAAGAAGTCGCCAGATATTGATTTCATGGTTGGCGGAGAGGCAGGACAAGGGTGCAGTCCATCTGTCATTGCGAGTCCCGGTTTATCGGGACGAAGCAATCTTGTGGAGGGACGTGGGGTTGCCAAGCTTTGCTGGCAATGACAAAAGTGGTGCTTGGCAAATCAGGCAACTACAAAATGCTGAGAGTTGCCGGAGGAATTTAAGCTATGACTGAATTATCTTTACCATTTAAGTCCAAATATTTTCCTCTGAAGAAATTCCTCAATGTTTACCAGGAGTCCTTAGAAGACCCTGAGGGATTCTGGGCGAAAGAGGCACGTAAACTAGACTGGTTCAAGACATGGGACAAGGTGCTGGAATGGAAGCCACCATTTGCGAGGTGGTTTGTCGGGGGGATGCTGAATGCCTCGCATATCTGTGTCGACCGCCATGTAAAGACATGGCGCAGAAGTAAAGTGGCTATATACTGGGAAGGTGAGCCTGGAGACAGCAGAGTCTTAAGCTATTCCACGTTATATCGAGAACTCAACAGGTACGCCTCCGTCTTGCAGAATTGCGGTATAGGCAAAGGGGACAATGTTGTCTTATATTTACCGATGATACCGGAGCTGCTTATTTTCATGCTGGCATGTGCCAGGATTGGGGCCATTCACACAGTGATTTTCTCTGGTTTCAGTGCTCAGGCATTGGCTGACAGAGTCAATGATATACAAGCGAAGTTACTAATAACTGCCGATGGGGGATTCCGGAGGGGGAAGGTAATCCCGCTAAAGAGTATAGCTGATGAGGCCATAACAAAGTGCCCCTCGGTGGAGAAGGTTATTGTGGTTAAGAGAACTAACTCTCCAGTCACCGTAAAGACACCAAAGGAATCATGGCTGGATGACCTGCTTGAAGAAGCAGCACTCTTTGTGGAACCGGAGCCGGTAGAATCGAATCACCCTCTTTATGTACTGTACACCTCAGGGACTACAGGGAAGCCTAAAGGAATTGTCCACAGTACAGGTGGCTATCTGGTACACAATTGTTCGGCTTATAAGTGGGTCTTCAATCTTCGAGAGGAATCGGTCTACTGGTGCACTGCTGATATTGGCTGGCTTACTGGGCATAGCCAGATAGTGTATGCTCCATTAGCACATGGGGCAGCCACGGTCATTTATGAAGGAGCTCTCGATTATCCTACGATTGAGAGATGGTGGGACATTATCGAGAAATATGGAGTTACCGTATTCTATACCTCACCGACAGCCGTCAGAATGTTCATGGGATATGGGGAGGAGATGCTGAACAAGCATGATCTGAGCAGTCTGGAGCTATTGGGGAGTGTGGGAGAGCCCATTAATCCTGAGGCCTGGCTCTGGTTTTACCGCTATGTCGGTGGTGAAAGATGTCCCATTGTTGATACCTGGGGGCAGACTGAGACTGGTGGCAATATGATCTCACCTTGCCCGGGCATAGAGCGTTTGCCTCTGAAGCCTGGCTCAGTAACATTACCAATGCCGGGAATAGAGGTTGATATATTCGATGAGGATGGTAAGCCAGTGCCGATAGGGCAGAGAGGTTTTCTGGTGATAAAGAGACCATGGCCGGGGATGCTCCTTGGCATACACGGAGACCCGGAGCGTTACAGGGAAACTTATTGGTCGAGGTTTCCCGGCGTTTACTATACTAGTGACTACGCTGTAAGGGACAAAGATGGATACTTCTGGGTCTTGGGTAGGGCTGATGAGGTACTTAAAGTAGCTGGGCATAGAATGGGTACTGCTGAATTGGAAGACGCTGCCGTCTCACATCCTCAAATAGCTGAGGCAGCGGTTGTGGGCAGAGGTGACCCGGTGAAAGGCGAGAGCATTGTTATGTTTGTCAGGCTTAAAGAAGGGGTCGAGCCTTCTCCGGACTTAAAAAAGGACCTGGCTGGTCACATACGGAAGGTGATAGGTCCTATAGCGGTACCTGATGAAATTTATTTTGTTGCCAAGCTACCGAAGACAAGGAGCGGCAAGGTTATGCGGCGGGTTTTGAAGGCTGTGGCTAACAATACCAGCGTAGGAGACCTCACGACTCTGGAAGATGAAAGCTCGGTGGAGGAAATAATCAAGGCCTATCAAGAGCTCAAAGGAGGGGAGGTAAAGAAGAAATGAGATGCCGCCAGATATTGATTTCATGGTTGGCGGAGAGGCAGGACAAGGGTGCAGTCCATCTGTCATTGCGCGTCCCGATTTATCGGGGCGGAGCAATCTCGTGGAGGGACGTGGGGTTGCCAAGCTTTGCTGGCAATGACAAAAGTGGTGCTTGGCAAATCAGGCAACTACAAAATGCTGAGAGTTGCCGGAGGAATTTGAGCTATGACCGGATTATCTTTGCCATTTAAGTCCCGATATTTTCCTCTGAGGAAATTTCTCAATGTGTACCAGGAGTCCCTGGAGGAGCCAGAGGAGTTCTGGGCGGAAGAAGCACGTAAGCTAGATTGGTTCAAGACATGGGATAAGGTGCTGGAATGGAAGCCGCCTTTTGCTAGATGGTTTGTAGGTGGGATGCTGAATGCCTCGCATATATGTGTGGATCGCCATGTCAATACCTGGCGAAGAAGTAAGGTAGCTATATACTGGGAAGGTGAGCCGGGAGACAGTAGGGTCTTAAGCTATTCCACGTTATATCGTGAAGTCAACAGGTTCGCCTCCGTCTTAAGGAATAACGGTATAGGCAAAGGGGACAAGGTTGTCTTATATCTGCCCATGATTCCCGAGTTGCCCATTTTCATGCTGGCATGTGCCAGGATTGGGGCCGTTCATACAGTGATTTTTTCCGGTTTCAGTGCTCAGGCATTGGCTGACAGGGTCAATGATATACAAGCCAGGTTACTAGTAACTGCTGACGGAGGATTCCGGAGGGGGAAGGTAATCCCGCTGAAGAGTATAGCCGATGAGGCCTTAACAAAGTGCCCCTCGGTGGAGAAGGTGATTGTGGTTAAAAGAACTGGTTCTCCGGTCACCGTAAAGTTGCCAAAGGAATCGTGGCTGGACGACCTGCTTGAAGATGCGGCACTATTCGTGGAACCGGAGCCGGTAGAATCGAATCACCCTCTTTATATACTGTACACCTCGGGTACCACGGGCAAGCCTAAAGGAATTGTCCACAGTACCGGTGGCTATCTGGTGCACAATTGTTCTGCTTATAGGTGGGTCTTCGACATTCGAGAGGAGTCGGTCTACTGGTGCACTGCTGATATTGGCTGGGTTACCGGGCATAGTCAGATAGTATATGCTCCGCTGGCACATGGGGCAGCCATGGTACTTTATGAAGGAGCTCCCGACTATCCTACAATTGAGAGATGGTGGGATATTATCGAGAAATATGGGGTTACCGTATTCTATACCTCGCCTACAGCCGTCAGGATGTTCATGGGATATGGAGAAGAAATGTTAAATAAGCATGACCTGAGCAGTCTGGAGCTATTAGGGAGTGTGGGAGAGCCCATTAATCCCGAGGCCTGGCTCTGGTTTTACCGCTATGTAGGTGGTGAAAGATGCCCCATCGTTGATACTTGGTGGCAGACCGAAACCGGTGGCATCATGATTTCACCTTGCCCTGGAATAGAGTGTGTGCCTCTGAAACCTGGCTCAGCAGCTTTACCGCTGCCGGGGGTCGAGGCTGATGTAGTTGGTGAGGATGGCAAGCCAGTGCTGCCGGAGCAGAGGGGTTTCTTGGTGATAAAGAGACCCTGGCCCGGGATGCTCCTTGGCATACACGGAGCCCCGGAACGTTACAAGGGAGCCTATTGGTCGCGGTTTCCCGGCGTTTACTATACTGGCGACTATGCCGTAAAGGACAAAGATGGATATTTCTGGGTCTTGGGAAGGGCTGATGAGGTGCTTAAAGTCGCCGGGCATAGAATAGGCACTGCTGAATTAGAGGACGCTGCCGTCTCACATCCTCAAGTAGTTGAGGCAGCGGTTGTGGGTAAAAAAGACCCGGTGAAGGGCGAAAGCATCGTCATCTTTGCCAGGCTCAAAGAAGGTGTTGACCCTTCTCCGGACCTGAAAAAAGACCTGGCTGGGCACATGCGAAGTATGGTAGGGCCTATAGCAGTTCCCGACGAGATTTATTTCGCCACTAGACTACCCAAGACAAGGAGCGGCAAGGTTTTGCGGCGGGTTTTGAAGGCCGTGGCTAATAATACCAGCATAGGAGATCTCACAACTCTGGAAGACAAAAGCTCCGTGGAGGAAATAATCAAGGTCTATCAAGAGCTCAAAGAAGAGAAGGAAAAGAAGAAGTAAGATGTCGCCAGATATTAATTCCCTATTGAACGGAAAATCAAAATTAAACAGCGTAGTTATAGACCAGGAGGTGTAAAATGGAAAAGAACCTTGGGACAGAGCTTGCGGTCAATAATGTATCTGTCGAACTCAACCCCTTCGCCGAGGAGCTTTTAACTCGAACTGTGGTCGCTGTAGTCTCTTCCTTGAAAGGAGCTGAAAACATACGGGACCTGGAACTTTATCTGGAGCGGGGCGATGTCAAGCTCGTCGTCAATGGGAATGAACTTCCCCTTACCCCTTTCCCTACGGATATTATCACCAACACAATAACCGGTTTGGTCTCTTCATTAAAGGGGGTAGGTAAGATAGACAGTTTGAGGGTCAAGGTTAGGGCAGTATAGTCAATTATTGATACAAAAGTCACATACAACAAGGGCGGTGGGTTATAAAATCCTGCAAATGTTCATCAGGGGCATTGTGAGGCATCCCGAGCACAAGCGAGGGAACTCGCCGTGGCAATCTCAAGAGGTGAGCGGTTACATAAATAAAAAGGTGAGAAATGAGGGCAAAGATGACAGAGCAATTGTGTCCTGTTTGCGGTTGCACCATCGTGGGAGCGGGCTATGAGAAAGAGGGCGTTAAGTATTGTTGTGAGCCCTGTGCCACCGGTAGTGGGCCTTGCGAGTGTGGATGTTGCCACCCAGTTGAAGAAGAAAAAGAAAAGAATTAGATCGGTCTAGAATATAGTGGGGCTGCGCAGTAGCAGGGGGTTTTAAATGCCTAACCATCTGATAAACGAGACTTCTCCCTATTTGCGTCAACATGCACATAACCCGGTGGACTGGTACCCATGGGGTCCAGAGGCATTCGTGAGAGCTCAAAGGGAAAATAAACCCATCTTTTTATCTATAGGGTATTCAACATGCCATTGGTGCCACGTGATGGCACATGAGTCTTTTGAGCATCCTGAAGTAGCCAGGCTTATGAACGAGGCTTTCGTTTCCATAAAGGTAGATCGTGAGGAACGTCCTGATATAGACAATGTTTACATGAGCGCCTGTCAGGTGATGACAGGCAGTGGGGGCTGGCCTCTTAGTATCATCATGACGCCAGATAAGAAACCTTTCTTCGCCGCTACTTATATCCCCAGGGAGGGTCGATTTGGGCTGATTGGAATGATGGAGCTAATCCCACACATTAGAGAGCTTTGGGCAACGCGGCGAGGCGAAGCTTTAAGTCTATCCGATGAAATCGCTACCGTACTTCAACAGACCTCGCAGGGCACAGCCGGTGAAAAACTAGATGAAGCGACACTGGAGCTCGCATATGAGCAGCTTGCCAAACGCTTTGATGGACAGCACGCTGGTTTTAGCAGCGCCCCGAAGTTTCCCACCCCGCACAATCTTCTTTTCTTGCTCCGTTACTGGAAACGTGGCGGCAGCAAGGCAGCGTTGGATATGGTGGAGAAAACCCTTCAGGCAATGCGGCGTGGCGGCATCTATGACCACGTTGGATTTGGCTTCCACCGCTATTCAACAGATTCGCAATGGCTTGTTCCCCACTTTGAGAAGATGCTTTACGATCAAGCTATGTTAGCTATGGCCTACACCGAGGCTTATCAGGCAACGGGAAAAGAAGATTATGGGAATACAGCACGGGAGATTTTCACCTATGTTCTGCGGGATATGACAGCGCCGGAAGGCGATTTTTGCTCGGCTGAAGGTGCTGATAGCGAGGGAGAGGAAGGGAAGTTTTACCTTTGGACGCAGGAGGAAGTTCGACAGGCACTTGGCAATGAGGAAGCAGATTTCGTCGCCAAAGTATTCAACATTGAAAAAGACGGCAATTTCGTGGAGCAAGCCACTGTAAGGAGGAGTGGCGTTAACATTTTGCATTTAAGAAAGACGCTCGGAGAGCTCGCCTCCGACTTGAATCTGTCTCAACAAGACCTTCGGGAGCATCTGGAAGGTATACGGCAGAAATTGTTTGCTTACCGTGAGAAACGTGTCCATCCTATGAAGGACGACAAGATTTTGACTGATTGGAACGGTCTCATGATCGCCGCATTGGCGAAAGGGGCCCAAGCCTTTGATGAGCCCGAGTATGCTGAAGCAGCCTGCCGTGCTGCAGATTTCATACTTGAGAATATGCGCAAACCAGATGGCCGGCTTTTGCACCGCTATCGAGATGGTCAGGCTGGCGTACAAGCAAATCTGGATGATTATGCTTTTCTAGTTTGGGGTCTAATAGAACTGTATGAGGCCATTTTCGAGGCAAGGCATCTTAAAGTTGCTCTCGAACTGACTAGTGATATGGTAAGGCATTTCTGGGACGAAGATGGAGGTGGGCTTTATCTCACGCCTGACGATGGCGAAAGCCTGTTTGTCAGAAGGAAGGAGATTTATGATGGCGCTATTCCATCGGGAAATTCTTTGGCAATGCTGAACTTGCTTCGTCTATGGCGTATGACTGCGACCTCCGATTTGGAAGGAAAAGCGGCGAGAATCGGTAGTGCTTTTTCCGGAAGCGTCAAACAATTACCATCGGCGCATACTCAACTCATGGTTGCCCTGGATTTCGGGGTCGGGCCTTGTTATGAAGTGGTTATCGCCGGCAAGGCACAGGCGGAAGATACCAAAGCTATGGCAAAAGCGTTAAGAACACGTTTCTTGCCGAATAAGGTGGTGCTTCTCAATCCCGGTGAACGTGAGTCGCCTGAAATAGCTAAGCTTGCCGAATTTACCAAAAGTCAATCGAGCATCGATGGCAGAGCTACAGCTTATGTCTGTATGAACTATAACTGCAAGCTGCCAACCACCGATATAAACAAAATGCTGGAGTTACTCAATGTGAGATAGCCATTCCAGAAGTGGAATAATCTGAATGGGTAAAGAAGGTCGAGAATGGATAAGGCAATAACATCTCCATAATGCTTTTGTCATTCCTGAAATGTCACAAATTTGTAATTTTTGTGACCACCGTTTTATAACTTTTTCACTAGTTCTGGTCTAAGATTGTAGCATAAAAGTATCGTTAGATGGCTTTGCCTGACAATTTCTTGCTCAGGGTTGAGCACAAAAGGCAAAACGCAGCTAACAATAAATTGGAGGTGATCTCTATGTGACGGTATAAGGGAAATACAAATGCCAAAATAAAAAAAGAAAAGGAGGAAAAGATGGCTAAAGTAGCACAAGAAATGGTAAAGAAGGCAGGCGTCAATCTCAAGCAACTGGTGGAGTTGTTGGTCGACAATGCGGCTGCCGAACTCACCACCTATTACTACTACACGATTTTACGGGCGAATCTGATTGGACTGGAAGGTGAGACGATAAAGGAGATTGCCGAGACCGCCCGCATCGAAGACCGCAATCATTTTGAGGCACTGGTTCCTCGCATCTACGAACTCGGTGGCAAACTGCCCGAGAGCATGGTGGAGTTCCATAACTGCTCCGCTTGTCCTCCCGCCAGCCTGCCGAAAAACCCGACCGATGTTAAGGCGATGTTGACCGTGCTGGTGGAAGCAGAGCGATGTGCAGTGCGAGGCTATACCAACATCTGTAACTTGACCGCTGGTAAGGACCATCGCACCTACGATTTGGCTCAGTCCATCCTTAACGAAGAAATCGAGCATGAGTCCTGGTTCTCTGAATTCCTGGGCGAAGGGCCTTCAGGGCATTTCCTGCGTCGCGGCGAGACTTCGCCGTTCGTATCCAAGTTTCTGAAGTAGGTCCTGTGAATATGGTGGGGAGGCACAAAGCAATGTCTCCCCTTCCTATTCCAAGAAACGCGAGCGCTCGGCCATTTCTATTCCGCCCTGAGCGAAGGGCACAAGGGGTGTCAGAGATTCTTCGCTTTTGGCTTACGATGGCAACCTGGGGCCAGCTAACAGGAATAATCTTTATGGGTATAAAAGAGCATGAAAAGATTCAGCAAGGAAGAACTTGCCCGATATAATGGAAAGAATGGTGCGCCAGCTTACATAGCCTACAAAGGAAAAGTGTACGACGCATCGAATAGTTTTCAATGGAGAAATGGTAGACATCAAGTTGTTCACAATGCTGGCGAAGATTTGACTGATGGTCTTGAGCAAGCCCCACACGGCGTGGAGATGCTGGAAAGGTTGCCCGTGATTGGAATACTACGCGAGGATTGACCGAAGGGCTTGCATTTGACACATATCATACGCATCAAAGCATGGTTTGTGGTTTGTTTATGCTACACTTAACCTCTATGTAGGGGGGGGTGATTCAACCTGCTTTTTGCGTAAAGACCAAAGGCATTTGAGGATATGATAGCTTTCTTGCAAAACCTCCACCCTGTAATCCAGGCTCTTCTGGCAACGTGTTTTACCTGGGCAATGACCGCTCTCGGAGCAGCCACAGTATTTGCTGCTAGAGATGTGAGCAAGAGGGTGCTCGACACAATGCTTGGCTTTGCCGGCGGCGTGATGATTGCTGCCAGTTACTGGTCCTTGCTTGCTCCGGCCATTGAAATGTCTGAAGGTGGGAATCTTCCCGCCTGGGTTCCACCCGCGGTGGGCTTCCTCATCGGAGCTGCTTTCTTGCGGGGTATTGATAAGGTACTTCCTCATCTCCACCTTGGCTTTCCCATTGAGGAAGCCGAAGGTATCAAGACATCCTGGCGGCGCAGCACCCTGCTTGTCCTTGCCATAACCTTGCACAATATACCTGAAGGTCTTGCAGTTGGGGTTGCTTTTGGAGCCGTTGCTGCTGGTTTTCCCGCAGCTACTTTACCGGCAGCTATTGCCTTAGCTATCGGCATCGGGATTCAAAACTTTCCCGAGGGGCTAGCAGTCTCCATGCCTCTTCGTCGTGAGGGAATGTCTCGCCGGAGGAGTTTCTGGTACGGTCAGCTATCGGGATTAGTTGAACCCATCGCCGGAGTCATCGGGGCTGCTGCTGTTATCCTGTCAAGGCCCATTTTGCCGTATGCTCTGGCTTTTGCCGCCGGCGCCATGATATTCGTTGTGGTTGAAGAGCTAATTCCGGAGTCTCAACGTGGCGGCAATACGGATTTAGCCACCATGGGAGCCATAATAGGTTTTGTGGTAATGATGATGCTCGATGTCGCCTTTAGTTAGTCCATTTTCTCAATGGATGTGCTAAGCTGATTATGGTGCACCAGATGAAATCCTACTATTTTTGATTTCGGTATCGACATGGTAAGGCTTACGTTCTACGGAGGCGTCAGGGAAATCGGAGGCAATAAAGTCCTCCTTGAAGATGATAAGGGGAAGCTTTTCCTGGACTTTGGCTATCCTTATAGTAAGTATCGTGTCTTCTACGAGGAATATTTGAAGCCTCGACCCGGAGCAGGACTCCTCGACCTGTTAGTAATGGGGCTGCTTCCCCAGCTTGAGGGCATTTACCGCACTGACCTGGAGACAGAAAACCTGTGGCAGCGATTTCGCCGAGCCGAGCATTACCGTAAACTTGAAGATATAGATGGAATTCTGTTAACCCACGCCCATCTCGACCACTCCGGCCACATAGCTTTCCTAAGAGAGGACATTTCGGTATATGCCACTGCGACCACGGCATTTATCGCCAAGGCAGTACAGGACTCAGGTATATCATCCTTCGACCAGCAGGTGTGCTATTTCACCCCTAGGATGGAGGAATGTTTGAAGGGATGGAAGCAGGGGGCTTATGTTGCCAGCAGCAGTGGTGACCGTCAACGTCGCTTCTGCGTCGCTGATAAGCTCAAGCTGAGCGAGGAGGCCGAAAATTTTTGGGAAAAAGCTACCCGACGGAAAAAACTTGCCTCACAACCGCTGGACGATATCGGTAAATGTAGCTTTAATCTGCGTTGCTTCCCCGTAGACCACTCCATTTCCGGTGCCTGTTCCTGGGGTATCGAGACAAGCTCTGGTTGGGTGATTTACAGCGGTGACCTGCGACTTCATGGTAGGCACGGTAAACTTACCGAGTCAATGATAAAGGAGGCAGCTCAGCTACATCCCAGGGCATTAATCATGGAAGGCACTAATGTCGACAAAGCGGCGAATGTTTCCGAGCAGGAAGTATATGAAAATGCCTTCAAAGCTATTAACGGCGCCCGGGGTCTGGTCATTGCCGATTTTCCTCCCAGAGATGTAAATCGCTTGCTTACCTTCTTGCAGGTTGCCAGAGACACAAAAAGGAAGTTAACCATTTTGCCCAGGGATGCTTACCTTTTAAAGACCATGCGCCTTCTCGAGTCAGAGATACCTGACATTGCCCAGGAGGATGCCATTGTCATCTATCAAGAAACAACCGCTAGCAAGACTCCTGCTTTATGGTTGCGAAATATCTACCAGGACTACTCCAGCAAGATTGTTCTGGCTAAGGATGTTCGTTCTAATCAGGGTGATTTCATCCTCTGCTTCAGCTTCTGGGATTTGAATGAACTGCCCAGCATACAGCCCCGGGAAGGCAGCCGTTATGTCTTTAGCTCGAGCGAACCTCACAACGAAGAGCAGGAGATGGACTTCCGGCGTTTGCACAGCTGGCTCGAGCGCTTCCAATTACAAGCATTCGGCCTCCCTGTAGAAAGGAACGGCAAATGGGAAATACCTGAGGAAGAGAAAGGCTTGCATGCTTCGGGACATGCCTGTGGTCCAGACCTGCTGAGAATTGCTCGTGAGATTCAACCGGAGATGCTGATACCGGTGCACTCCGAGAAGCCCGAATTCTACGTGGATAATCTGAGCGACAGCGGAATAAAAGTCATCCTTCCCACCGAATACGGAACGGTTGGGATATGACCACCGAGCCCAGCGCCAGCAACCCTACTATGGCCGTCTTCTAGGCTGGATTAGTGTTGACGATTACGGTGCTCATTACCACAGCGGGCAATAGCCCGAGCCTAACTATTGGCTTCAGGCTGGGATGCTCAGTTATGAATTCGGCTATTGGTGGGCTGACACTGTAATAGAAATCTACCAGAGCTTGTCCCAACGGGTTGGTCAACAAGTATTCATCTCTGAACTCACGGAGGATTTGTATCTCCTCAGCCATTGGCGTGCCGTATGCTGCGGTGGCGATGAAGCAACTGGTGGGTGGAGGTGTCGGTGGAGGTGGAGGTGGATACCGCAACGGCGGCAACGCAAGTGACAGATTCCAATGAACAACTAGGCTTGTGGCGATC
>JAUWGZ010000093.1 GCA_030606165.1 Dehalococcoidia bacterium | reverse complement strand
CTATAATTTCCCGCCTCCTGGCTTGCGACATAAGCCTCGGCACTCATAATTTTACCGTAATAGACTTCGTTGATTCTATCAACGGTTTCCATACTTTCCCCTCTTGCAGTTTAAACCGTTCACCCTATCCTAGCAAGTATGGCTACAATTCTCTCTGCAGTCCTGCTGTCCCCCAGATGAGTAAGTTTGTTGAGCCATAATATAATCGGCATTGTGGCTAGGCAATCATTGTTTCAACTTTTGCATATTTGTTTCCAACTATTGGAATTATAGCTTCAGCTAACGATTGTGACAAGAAGCGACATTTTCCCCTTGACCGAATAAAGAAGTCGTGTTATCTTCTACTTAGAACTTTTGTTCTATCTTACCCCAAGAGCTTGTCTCCCAAAGTTCGCTTTGGATAATAATGTTCGCATTTGTGAATACATCCCTTCATAAGTCGTTCATCCAAATCTATCTAATAGATCAAATCCTGTAGGTGAGGTTTCCATGAACTTGACTGTAACCCCAACTCAAACTAAAAGGAAGCGCGGTGGCCAAAAAAGCAATCGGAATGCCCGTAAACATGGCTTCTATTCCGGTATCCTTAGCCCTGCCGAAACATGCCAATTGTGGAACATCACCAATCTGGAAGGCGTTGACCCTGAAATAGCATTCATTCGCGTCAAGTTACAATCTTCCCTTCAGTATGACCCTGATAACCGCCGCGTTTTCAGAGAAGCCTCCAGATTACTCGTAAAATGTTATTCTGTAAATTACCGGTTGGACCGAACCGATCGCAACTACCTGAAAACTGTCATCGAGAATCTTTTAGAAATTGCCTCCATACGTCACTCTGCCAGCTTGCATGGCTCACAAATATAAATGGCCAAATATTGACGCGAAACGAATCGTGTGTACTTTAACAATTGAATCTGACGCAAGTAATCGCCTTGCGTACGAAAAAGAGCTGTTGAAGTCTAGGGAAAACAGCCATCTTCACAAAACGAATCATCCCGACTTCCTTCATGCTCTTCTCCCCTAAACATCGCAATTGCTACACCCAGAATCCGCCTTCGGCTTCATTGGGTCTATTGAGTTCATTGATTTTGTTGGGTTTATTAGATTCATTGAGCTGGTTAAGTTTGGAATCTAGTTAGACCCCATTACTCTCCCAACCTGACGATATTATCGTGCTTGAGCCCCCTGGTGGCTCCGCGTGTATCAAATACCAATCTGGCGCGGTTGGCTACTTCCCCCATATCATAACAGCTATGGTCAGTGGCTATGACGACACAGTCCATCGAGGCCAGGCATTCCCCGCTGAGTTCCACCGATTCCATGTCGCCTGCGGGCACATGAATCTGAGGTACATAAGGGTCGTTGTAGCTCACCTCAGCCCCTTTTTCACGAAGGAGCTGAATTATTTTCAATGCCGGAGACTCTCTGGTATCTTCAACGTCTTCCTTGTAGGCTACGCCAAGGACAAGGACTTTAGCTCCATTCAAGCTTTTGCTTCTGGTGCTTAAGACCTCGAGAATGCGTGAAACGACGTGATAAGGCATATGCTCGTTGATTTCGGCGGCGAGCTCAATGAACCGAGTATGGAAATCAAGCTCCCGGGCTTTGTTTGCCAGGTAATAGGGGTCGAGCGGGATGCAGTGCCCGCCGATGCCGGGGCCGGGATAAAAGGGCATGTAGCCGAAAGGCTTGGTAGAAGCGGCATCAATAACTTCCCAGATACTTAAGCCCATTCTCTCACAAAGATGGGCAAGCTCATTGACCAGGGCGATGTTCACGCTGCGGAAGACGTTCTCAAAAACCTTGGTCATCTCAGCTACCTCGGGACATGAGACCGGGAGTACCGTGCCGGCAATCTGGGAATAAAGAAGCTGAGTTAGCTGAGTGGACTGGGGGTCTATGCCGCCGACGATTTTGGGAGTGTTTTTAACGTTATGGTCTTTGCTGCCCGGGTCGACACGCTCTGGCGAATAAGCCAGGTAGAAGTCAATGCCGCATCGAAGCCCCGATGACTCTAAGTTGGGCAGCACTACCTGTTTGGTAGTGCCGGGGTAGGTGGTGCTTTCCAAAACCACAAGTTGTCCGGGCCGGAGATATTTTGATATCGCCTCGGATTCTTGAATCACGTAAGAAAGGTCCGGGTCCTTCGTCGCGGTCAGCGGAGTGGGAACACAGATGCAGATGGCATCTGCCTCCCCAAGGCGGCTCTGGTCTGTGGTTGCCTCCAGGAGTTTCCCTGTCACTACCGAGGAGAGGCTGTCGCTGGAAACATCGGCGATATAGGACTTACCCCGGTTGACCGAATCCACATTTTTTTGCCGGATGTCAAATCCCAGCACCTTGAAGCCTGCTATGGCAAAAGCAACAGCCAAGGGAAGTCCTACATAGCCAATCCCAACGATACCTATTGTAGCCGACTTGTCCCTGATTTTTTCTTCCAGTCGTAACAAAGTCACCCCCCTTTCATACCCCGCCATTTCAATTTTAGCATAATACAACAGCCTGTAACATCTGAATTCCAAGCTTATAAAATGAAAGCCGCAAATCCCGCCCGACCGGTAATGGTGACTGTGTTTTTACTCAGGACTCGCCTGAGCCAAGATACTCAAAAATTTTCACAGTTGTTGTGGTTGTTGTGGCATCGGATTGATAGACGAGTTCATAGCTGTTCAACTCTTCAAGAGGCACGGGGCTACTAAAGGGGCTGGTGCCCACTATCCTATAATTTCCAGACGTCTGGTTCCCGACATAAGCTCGAGCATCTTCATAGCTGGAGAAAGACTCCCCACTGGTGATTATCTTATAGTCTATTCCTTCTTCCTCTGTATAGGAAATAACTACCGATTCCGTGGGAATTACAGCTTTGCCATCAAAGTTGTAGAGCCTGGCCACAATGGATTGGTAGTAAGAGGGGTAATATAAAGGTACCAATCGCGCGCCATCTTGTTGCTGCAAGTAATAATATTCGTAAAACTCATCCACGCTCTTTCCAGTCTCCTTCTCAGCCCACTCTACCATGGCATAGAACTTTGAAATCGGCATCGCATAGTCAATCATCACATATTTCGAACCTAACTCGTCCGCGAGTTCGTTGGCTGAGCTTTCATTCAGAGCAGTTAAGAACTTGCCAGCTTCGACGGCCCTAGCCTGGGTAGGATTGGCATTGGGTATGCGATGAGAAATCTGCATTATAAAGTAGCCATAGTCCCACCAGGACATCACGCCGTAGGCAGTCTCGGGATATTCAAAGTCAGCGCGTGGCAGGTATAGCTCGTAATAAAAATCGGGGTCACCAAAAGGTTCGGGACTGTTATCCCTTAACCACAGAGACGAGCTATACCACCCCTCATTCATAATAGCATTTGGCATGCCGGCGAGTGTTTTGGCCTGGCGAATATTGGGGAAAAAGACCACAAAAAAGATGACTATTCCGATAACGATGACCCTTACCCAGGCGCCTCTGGGCTGCATAAATGTTTTTGGCTGCGCTTTTTCCCTGGTCTTCTTTTCCCTCTTCTTAAATTTTTTAACTGCTCCCACTACTTCTTTAGACTTAGTCAGTAATTTGCGTAAGCCAGCGATATCCAGCATTTTCCAGGAAAAATATCCTGTGAGCAAGGCAGCATTTACGGTGTAGTAGTAACCGAAGCGGCGCTGCCCCAGGACTGCCATCAACATTATTATGCTCCATACCAGGAACAAGGTTTTATCGGCACTTCTCTCCTTAATAGCAAGATAAATAAGCATGACAAAGGAAATAAATGAGATGAAGAAGGAGGTGGTGAAGTTAGCCCAGGCTATCCCTGGGGTCAGGTGCTGCACTTCCAAAACAGTCAGCGCAGCACCCGTCGGGGCAAAGATGCTGAATTGGCGGAGAATATACTGAAACAAGGAGGGATCGATGGCATGCAAAGTAGCAAGACCAATTCCAGCCAGTCCCAGCAAGGCCAAAGGATAGTAAACAGGCTTCAAAGCCCTGCCTGCCATGAGCCGCGAGATAATACTTAAGACTATGGGTGCCACTATAGCAACTGGCAAAGATATGCGATAAACAGTTTCCCGACTGCCTTCGCCCAATACGGGGAGAAGCATGAGGAAGGCAATAAGGAAAAGAGGAGTGCCCACAATACACAGATAGTCGCTCGATTTATGCCTTACGTGGTCCACGATGAACTGAATCACAAGGTAAGCAAATATAATGAAGATGAACAGCAGCCCACCTGTCCAGGTAAGGAGATAAATACCCAGGAAGACGCCAGCGAGCAGGGTATAGACGAGAGGCTTGGTGATAGTTGGCCAGTCTCTACTTAGAATGTGGCCGAAGGAAATCTCTCTTTCCCGAGCCCGCTTAACGGCCATTATCAGAAAGAGTACGCACACGGTGCTAAACAAAACCTCAGCTACATGGTGGTCGGTAAAGCCAAGCAGGGAACGATGCAGAAATTCGCCGGGCAAGATGACAACCAGGGCGGCTGAAATTACGCCCACCCAGCGGTTAAACAGCTCCTTGCCGATAAAGTACACCGGAATTAGTGTCAGAGTGCCCAGAATAGCGGGCATGTAAGCGGCC
>JAUWGZ010000104.1 GCA_030606165.1 Dehalococcoidia bacterium | reverse complement strand
CTCTTAGCGGAGATGCTGGGTGTCAGGGTCAAGAAGGTGGAATTGACGCCGATACTAGGTGAGATGGGAATCTACCAGCATATACCGAGGGCAATCTTCGCCCGGAAGAAAATAGCCGGTGCTGCGGTTAAGGGAGGCTACAAACTCTATACCAGACTTACCGGTGAAAGACCTTTCTTAAGCGGACTTGAGGGAACAAGCTTTGGACTTCTTAAGAGGGCTAATGCATACTACAGGATAAAGCACAGGCTGAGAATGGTGATGCTATACTCTTATGCCGAGCGTGAAAATCTGCTGGTGGTGGGAACGGTAAACAGGACCGAATTCCTAATCGGTTTCTTTGTCCAGTATGGCGATAGCGCTGCCGATATCACACCGCTCCTACCGCTATATAAAACACAGGTAAGGCAGTTGGCTGAGTTCCTCCATATTCCTGATAGGATTATAAACAAAGCCCCAAGCCCAGACCTCATACCTGGAATTACTGATGAGTTCGCTATAGGCATTTCCTATGAAAAACTCGACCTCATCCTTTCGGGATTGGATACGAATATGGCGATGAAAGATATAGTCGCCAAGACCGGCGTAAATCAGAAAACCGTTGAATATGTAAAGGAGCTAGTCAAAAGGTCAGAACATATGAGAATCTCACCCATTGTTCCAGATTAATTATAAGAAAGGAGGGAGCAACAATGGCAATAAAAATATTTTTAGTGAAGCAGGTGATAAAGCGAACCCTTCCCCTTTTTGGTGGGATGTCGGACAAGAATTTGGGGCGGTTGCTGTGGCTGGTAAGGAAGCTGGCGCCCACCGAATTTACCAAGTCGTTTATTGACGCTATAGACCGGATGCGCCAGGAACAGCACCCAACTATAGAGGTGATAAGGCGAGTGGTTCGCCAGACTAGCCCTCATGTTCGGGAGAGGCTAGTCAATAGCCTGCTGATCAGGGAGCTAATGCAGGGCAACGTGATACGTGAGCGAATACGGAGCGAAGGGCTGGCTGCACCGCAGGCCTACCTTATCAGCCCCACCATGCGCTGCAACCTGCGCTGTGCTGGCTGTTATGCCGCAAACTACAGCAAAAAGGATGACCTTGAATTTGAAGTCATCGACCGGATATTGACCGAAGGTGAGGAGCTGGGGGCATTCTGGGTAACCATCCTCGGCGGCGAGCCCTTTGTCCGACAGGATATGTGGGAAATCTATAAGCGGCACAATGATGTTTTCTTCCAGATCTACACCAATGGCACCTTAGTTGATAAAGAGGTATCCAGAAAATTAGCCGAACTGGGTAATGTGCTGGTCAATTTTAGTCTGGAGGGCTTTGAAGAGGAGACAGACGCCCGCCGGGGCAAGGGAGTTTTCCAGAAGATAATGGAGGGGATGGATAACCTGCGGGAGGTAGGGGTACCCTTTGGCTTCTCATCAATGGTTACCCGCCAGAATGTTGATACCATCATCAGCGACGAGTTCAACGATATGCTAATAGAGAAGGGCTGCCTCATCGGCTGGCACTTCCTCTATATCCCTGTGGGTATTGACCCTGATACCAGTCTGATGCCGACCGCTGAGCAGCGGGAGTTAATAAGACGAAGGGGGGCGCAGCGTCTCCGCAACGAGAAACCAATGTTTGTCATTGATTTCTGGAATGATGCTCCCTATGTTGATGGCTGCATCGCTGGCGCCCGCCACTTTTTCCATATTAATTCTCACGGTGATGTAGAGCCATGCATCTTTGTTCACCTAGCGGTGGATAATATTAAGCAAAAGAGCCTGAAGGAGGTCATCAATTCGCCTTACTTCAGAGGGATTAGGGCTCGCCAGCCTTACGGCAAGAATCTGCTGCGTCCTTGCACTATGATAGACCACCCTCAGGTGCTGCGGGAAATCTGTGCTGAGTGTCATCCCCACTCTACTGATGGCCCGGTGTGTGGATTGATTACCTCCCCGGTAAGTGAGGCTCTGGATAAATACTCCCAGGAGGTAGCTAAGATAATGGACCCGGTGTGGGAGCAAGAATTTGCCAACTGGCACTTCACGCCCGACACATTTGTCCCAGGGAAGGTATATAAGAAAAAGCAGTAAAGCCCTCTGACCCATTTGCAGTCAGAGCCACGGAATGGTCTAGGTTTAACAGAAAGGAGAGAAGGGAATGAGGAAAAGGAGATAAGAGAAACATTAAAGAGGCTAAAGGACGAGCACTTGAAAAGGACGCGAGACCCAGACAGCTGCTCTCCCCCATGGAGTGTAGCTATGATTGGTGCTCTACAATGGGTTTTGGGTGATAGACAGAGGTTACCAGATTTTGAATAGAGGCTTGAGCGAGTGCCTACCCTTATGGTGGCTGTTGATTACGAATTAAGCAAAAAGGAGGTGAGGGAATGGCAGAGAATGAGGTCCGGGCTGCGGATGTGGCTGGCGGAAAGCAGAGACGCTATCGAGTAGTGCAAAACGAAGGAAAATTCACCTGGAGAATTGAAGAGCTATGGGATGGAGGGGTTGTAAGGAGTCCTTTCACAGATAGAGAATACGCAATAAAAGGAGAAGAGAAGATAGCCAAAGAACAGGGATTTATTGATGAGCTAGTCCTTGTGGACTAAATAGAGCTGTAGGGGGGCTGAGTCGGCACTCATACCGGCCCTGGTCTTCTTCTTGTAACCGTGTTAGGGGATAGGGGATAGGTGGTAGCTTGTTAGTTGGAGATTATATCAAAGGAGGTCAAACTATGAATATTGTGTGGTTTAAGAGGTTCGGCAGGTGGCTTGTTGAAAAGCTGGTTGATGCAGTTGTTTACTTGTTGAATCTGTTGCTGTTGATGAAGCTACGGTCGCCTAAACTTAAAGTCAAAAAGTAAAAACAAACCTGATACCCTTACTAACAAAATAAAGTTAACCTCGAAATAAAAAATGGGTATGAAAAATAAACTGACTGGCGAAATAAGGTTTTTAGTAGTCAACTTTCTTGTGGGGACGACTCTAGGGATACTTGTTTGCCTGTTGGAGGCTTTTGGTAGAATAAAGTTCCTTCATTTTGAACGGTTTCCTATCTGGGATGAAAAACTGATAATCGTATCGAATCACCCTTCTTTGCTCGAACCAGTAATTCTTCCTCTAATGGGGTTTCCATGGATGAACTTTCCCTGGGTGTTTTCGCCTCTATGGTCCCGGATAAAGTTTCCTTTAAGCTGGTTTAAGGAACTGCAAAAAGAATTTTCTCTTCCGAAAAAGCTCATTCCAGCAAGCACTCCAGATAAGAATAACTTCTATGACCCCCTATATATGAGATTATTCCAAGGAATAAATGTTCCTGTCGATAGAAGCAGGGGAGCACAGGGCAGAATTGGTACTGTGAGAGCACTTAAGAAGGTTCTGGAAAACGGAGGAAGAGTTCTCATTTTCCCCGAAGGGAGCAGGACATTTAAAGCAATACAGAAATGTGAAGTCAAGAGCGCTAATGGTAGCAAACTGGGAAAACTGAAAGACGGGGCAGCCTGGCTGGCTTTGAAAACCAATGCCTGGATTTTACCAATCTGGGT
>JAUWGZ010000023.1 GCA_030606165.1 Dehalococcoidia bacterium | reverse complement strand
GATAATGGAAGTGAGTTTGCCTGGGAGTTTGAAACGGCTACCGCCAAATTAGGTATTCAAAGGTACTTCTCCAGGGTCAAGACCCCAAAGGATAACCCGGAGATAGAAAGGTTTAATGAGACCCTAGAGTATGAATGGCTTATAGAATATAACTTCAACCGCCCGCACCAATCCCTTGCCTATCTTACTCCGGTAGAGTATATTGAAAAAGAACTTGCTAAAATCCGCAGTCCAGTGTTACCTATGTGGTCAGCCAGCACAAACTTTTGCATTTCTCATCCAAACATGCTAAATTGAGATAAAGAATACAAACTAAAGGTGGGGGTTACCCACCTTATTTATTAAATACAAGAAATTAAATAGGAAAGTGAAGATGAAAACAGAGCTTAAGGCTGCGATTACTCAGCTTTCAGCTGAGAGGAATTTGCCTAAAGAAGTTGTCTTGGCTGCCTTAGAATCAGCGCTGGCCTCGGCATATAAAAAAGACACATCATCTCCGGAACAAGATGTTTTGGTAAAAGTTGACCCTAACGCCGGCGAAATCAATTTCTATATTCAAAAGGTTATAGTTGAGTCAGTTGCCAATCCAAATCGTGAAATCTCCATCGACGAAGCTCGAAAATTGAAGGCTGCAGCACAGGTTGGTGATGTAGCAAACATAGAATGCACACCCAAAAATATTGGTCGTATCGCTGCTCAAGCAGCAAAACAAGTCGTTCTGCAGCGATTGCGAGAGGCAGAACACCGCATTATTTATGAGGAGTTCACCGATAGGGAAGGAAAGGTTGTTACTGGAACAATTCAATTCATCGAACCTAAACGAATTTATGTCAGACTGAATAGAACAGAGGCGATATTTCCATTGAGTGAACAGGTTCCTAATGAACATTATTATAGAGGGCAGCGACTTAAATTTTATCTTCTTGAGATAGTCCAGGGAAGCAAAGAGCCTCAATTAATAGTTTCGCGCTCTCATCCCAACCTAGTACGCGGACTCTTTGAGCTGGAAATCCCTGAAATTCACAATGGGATTGTGAAGTTAAAAGCCATAGCTCGCGAGGCCGGACATCGAAGTAAAGTAGCAGTGGCAACTACTCAAGAAAACGTTGACGCTGTAGGTTGCTGTCTTGGTCCCCGGGGCATAAGACTCCAAAGCATCATCAATGAACTAAAGGGCGAAAAAATAGATGTAATCCAATGGCATGCCGACCCAGGGATGTTTATCTCTAACGCCCTTAGTCCAGCTCAAGTAGCAAGCATCAAAACCGATGAAGAAAGAAACGCAGCTACTGTAGTTGTCCTTGATAAGCAGCTCTCTTTAGCTATAGGCAAAGAGGGACAGAATGCCAGGCTAGCAGCGAAACTCACAGGTTGGCGGATCGATATCAAGAGCGTCTCTGCTATTGAAGCGGAAAGGGCCGTTACAGAAGAGCCAGAAACAGCAGCGGAAGCCATCTCCCCCGAAATTATGGAAAGGGAGCCACTTGAAGCAGAGCTAGCTGAGGAGATTGGAGTGGAGGAGTCGGTTGAACTTCCAAGCATTCCAGAAGCTCCACCTGAGAAGCTCGAAGAAAAACAGATTCGCTTTGCTGAAGATATTTTAGTGAGGGCGTTAAAAGCGAAAATACCAGACAAGGAAAAAAACGGAGTTAAAGGTAAAAGAAAGGGAAAGGTGATAAAGTATAAAAAACAAGATGACCATTTTGTGGATGATGAGGTCGAAGAGTAAGCATCTGCCTCAGCGTACTTGTATAGCTTGTCGACAGATTAAGGAAAAGAAAGCCTTGATTCGCTTAGTGCGTGCTGAGAACGGAGTTGCTGAGGTAGATATATCTGGAAAGAAGCCGGGCAGGGGTGCTTACCTATGCCCTAATAAAGTTTGTTGGGAATTGGTGCTAAAGAAAAATCGTTTAGAATATGCCTTGCGAACAAAGCTTGGTGATGACAATCGCCAAATTTTAACTGAGTATATCCATAACTTGTTGGAGGAAAGCTAAATTTGGATGATAAAAGACCTGGATTGAAGGAAGGCCTCCCCCAGGTTGAGCTTCCGCCTTCCATAACTGTGAAGCAGCTAGCCGGCGTATTAAAAGTAGAGCCTGTAAAGATAATTAAACAGCTCATGCGCAAAGGCATCATGGCCAATATTAACCAGACCCTCGACTTTGATACTGCAAGCATAACAGCTGCAGAATTTGGCTATGCTGCTAAAGCAGAGAAAGAGCGTAAAGCTTTACCTTCCCGAAAGGGCAAAGGCAAAGGGAAACTGTCAGTTCGCCCTCCAGTGGTTACTGTCATGGGACATGTTGACCACGGCAAAACTACCCTCCTTGATGTCATCAGAAAGACTAATGTAACTGCTCACGAGGCAGGAGCAATTACCCAACATATCGGTGCCTACCAGGCCTTAGTGGATGGACGCAAAATCACCTTTTTGGATACACCGGGACACGAGGCTTTCACTGTCATGAGAGCCCGAGGAGCACAAGCAACTGATATTGTAATTTTGGTGGTTGCCGCTGATGACGGTGTTATGCCCCAGACTGTGGAAGCTATAGACCACGCCAAGGCTGCCAAGGTGCCCATAATGGTGGCCATCAATAAGATTGATAAACCTGATGCTAATCCCGAACGTGTAAAACAGCAGCTCGTTGATTTAGGTTTGGTTGTTGAGGAGTGGGGTGGCGATACTGTTTGTGTACCCATATCAGCCAAGCAAGGACAAGGAATATCGGATTTATTGGAAAACCTATTCTTAGTTGCTGACATATTAGAACTGAAAGCTGATCCTGATAGCGCCGCAGAAGGGGTAATCATTGAGGCTAAGCTGGACAAAACTAAAGGTCCTTTAGCTACCTTTCTTGTCCAGAAGGGCACCCTTAAACGAGGCGATGTTGTGGTAGCTGGCAGTGCTTGGGGGAAAATAAAAGCCATGTTTGATGATACAGGAAAGCAAGTTCACAAAGCTGAACCGTCCACTCCAGTGAAAGTCCTCGGCTTAAATGAGGTAGCAAAATCGGGAGACCTTTTTATTGTGTTTCCCGATGAGCATGAAGCACGAAGCATTGTTGAAAAACAAAAATATCCCAGGCTACGTCCTACCCTGAGTTTAAGTGCTCTTTCCAGCCAAATAAGTGACGGGCAAATAAAAGAACTCAACATAGTTTTGAAGACAGATGTCGAGGGCAGCATTGAACCCATAAAAACTTCTGTAGAAAGGTTGGGCACAAAGAAGACAAAAGCTAGAGTAATCCATGCTGCTAGCGGGAGCATTACCGAGAGCGATGTGCTTTTGGCCTCAGCCTCAAAAGGCATTATCATCGGTTTTAACACTCCTACCACACCTGGAGCAACACAGCTAGCTAATGTGGAAGCGGTGGGCATCCAACACTATGATGTAATCTACAAGCTAATAGAAGACATGGACAGGACACTGAAGGGGATGCTTGAGCCAACTTACGCTGAAGTGCTCGGCGGGCGCGCTGAAGTAAGGGTTGTCTTCCCCAGCAGCAAACTGGGGAAAATAGCCGGAGTTTATGTTATGGAAGGAAAGGTATCGAGAGATGCCCAAGTTAAAATATTGCGCCAAAATAAAGTTATTTATGACTCTCGGGTCTCCAGCTTAAAGCGTTTTAAAGAGGACGTCGCCGAAGTCTCCGCTGGCCTCGAATGTGGCTTGGGTATAGAGGGGAGTGTCGATTTTCAAACTGGCGATATAATTGAATTTTACCGAGAGGAAAGAATAGACTAATTATACTTCCCAGATAGTAGATTCAAATGAGCAGGCGAAGTGAACGAACAGGTAAACTGATCCAGCGAGAAATCAGCGAACTGCTTGAGCGTGAGGTTAATGACCCCAGACTGAGCAAGCTTATCTCAGTAACAGAAGTCGAGCTTTCACCCGATTTTAAGCATGCCAAAATATTTGTTAGCACCTTGGGCAGCGAAATAAATAATAAAGAAGAGATGCTGGCGGGCTTTAACAACGCTTCAGGATTCTTGCGCAAGGAACTTGCGTCACACTTAAAATTGAAATATACACCGCAACTCAGCTTTCATTACGATGATTCCATTGAGCGAGGAGCAAGGTTACTCAAATTGATGGAGGAACTAACCACCACTGAATAGCTCTATTCGGTTTTCGCTGAGATCGCTTTGAAGGTATTGACATTAGTACCTATAAATATGTATAAAAGAGAGATAAAAACTGCCCAGAGCATAATCCTTAAGAACGAGAAACCAGCAATTCAGGGAATCTGCCCTGTGTGCGGAACCAGTGCATTTAGAATGGGTAAGGTCTAATTCCTATAGCAAGTTTTCCGCGTTTATGAAATGGAGGCGAGAATGGGAACAATAAATGTAGCCATCATAGGTGTTGGTAATTGTGCCTCTTCTTTAGTGCAAGGAGTTCACTACTACAAAAATGCTAAGGAAGATGAATTTGTCCCCGGTTTAATGCATGTCAACCTGGGAGGCTATCATATATCTGATATCAACTTCGTGGCTGCATTTGATATTGATAAAAACAAAGTGGGCAAGGATTTAGCTCAGGCTATTTTCACCAAACCAAACAACACATTTAAATTTTGTGATGTGCCCAAGACAGGCATCCGAGTTGAGCGGGGTATGACTCACGATGGACTGGGCAAGTATCTGTCTCAAATTATCACTAAGGCGCCAGGTCCGACTGCCAATATTGTAGATATACTCAAGAAGACCAAAACTGAGGTGGTGATTAATTATCTGCCTGTAGGAAGCGAGGAGGCAACTAAGTGGTATGTAGAACAAGTGCTAACTGCCGGCTGTGGCTTCATCAATTGTATACCTGTTTTTACTGCACGTGAGCCTTATTGGCAAAATCGATTTGCCGAGCATAAACTTCCCCTCATTGGCGATGATATTAAGTCCCAGGTTGGTGCTACCATTACCCATAGGATATTAACCAGGCTTTTCCGCGACCGCGGCGTCAAGTTAGAACGAACCTACCAGCTGAACTTTGGTGGCAATACCGATTTCTACAATATGCTAGAACGAGAGCGCCTGGAGTCTAAGAAGATTTCCAAGACAAACGCCGTTACCTCACAGCTAGACTACGATCTTGGTTCTGATAATATCCACGTTGGCCCCAGCGATTATGTGCCCTGGCTAGCTGACCGCAAATTTTGCTATATAAAGATGGAAGGTCGTACCTTCGGCGATGTGCCTCTGAATCTAGAGCTGAAGATGGAAGTATGGGATAGTCCAAATTCAGCCGGGGTAGTTATTGATGCTATAAGATGCTGCAAACTAGCCCTGGACCGTGGCTTAAGCGGGACCATAGTAGGTCCTTCAGCTTATTTTATGAAATCTCCGCCAATTCAGTATTCTGATGAAGAAGCCCGTCTAAGAACTGAAGCATTTATCACAGGACAAGAGCAAGAATGTCCCATCTCTCTGCCCGAGCTAGAGTCAGTTGAAATTGAAGGATAAGCCGCCTTTGCGCCAAAAATGCTAACTTCAAGCAACGGAGCTTAAAAATAAATCTATATGTGACCTTGATTACTGGAGCTTATTACGTTTGATAAAGGCGGCAAGTTGCCTAAGATTTCCCTCTCCACCATGTGGGCTAAAGCTAAATTCGGCCACATGGCAGAATTTACCACCAAAGCTAAAGAATTGGGCTTTACCCACATAGAAGCAAATGCCTCGATTTCTCCACAAAGGCTTAGCGAGCTTATCGAGACCACAGTTCCTATTTCAAGCATTCATTCTCCCTGTCCAGCGGTATTGTCATCCAGAGGAATCCCCATAAGTAGCCTTTCCTTAAGTTCTCTGGACGAGAGCGAGCGAATAGAGGCTGTTAGCTTTACCAAGAAAACGATAGACCTTGCAGCAAATGTGAGCGCCAGGGCTACTGTCCTTCACATGGGTGAAGTACCAATTGACCTGAGTTTACAAGATAGGCTACATAAGCTTCACGATGGAGGCTACGTTCAAACCAAAGACTATAGCCATGCTAAACAAGAGCTAGTTTACCAACGCATTTCCCAAGCTCCTCCTTACCTTGATGCAGCGAGAAAAAGTCTTCAAGAACTTAGTGAATATAGCCGGCAAAAAGGTATAATGCTGGGGCTTGAGACCAGATTCCATCTTCACGAGATACCAAATATAGACGAAATGACAGAGCTACTTAACGAAGTATCAGAAAGCCTGGTGGGCTACTGGCATGACGTAGGGCATGCTGAAGTGCAACAGCAGCTTGGATTTAGTTTACATGAAGAATGGCTTTCACGGTTCAAAGGCAGGATGGTCGGCATCCACTTGCACGACGTTCTTGGCATTTCCGATCACCAGGCCCCAGGAACGGGAGACATGAATTGGGAAATGGTGGCCAAATATTTATCTCCAGGAATAATAAAGGTTTGCGAAATCGGCGAGTGGAATAACGAGGAGCAAATGCAAGGAGTAGTCAAATTTCTTCAAAAGAAAGGGGTAGTAAACTAGCTGGAAGAGCTGAATGAATTTAATAGATATTCGACGGAATTTAGCCTATCGCATTACCAATCCCGTAGTCGGGATTTTGAGTAAAAGCGGGATAACACCCAATGCTCTTACCCTTATCAACCTGGCTCTGAATATAATTGCGGCCTATGTTATAGCTACGGGGCACCTTCTTATTGGCGGGGGTTTAGTCCTAGTTTCGGGCTTATTTGACCTCCTTGACGGAGCCTTAGCTCGCTTCACCAAGAAAACTACAAAGTTTGGCGCTATTCTGGATTCAACGGTTGACCGCATTTCTGAAGCTGCTATACTCTGTGGTCTCTTAATCTGGTACATACCACAAGGAGCCAGCCTAGAAATTGTACTTATTTTTGTTGTTTTAATTGGCTCCTTCCTGGTCAGCTATATAAGGGCTAGAGCAGAGGGACTCGGCTGGCAATGTCAGGTTGGCTTGTTTAACAGAGCAGAACGGGTTATAGTATTAGCAATAGGTTTGCTTATAAATCAGATTTTTATTGCTTTATGTGTTCTGGTGGTCTTTGTCTTTATCACTGTAGTTCAAAGGTTAGTTTACCTATGGAAGCAAGGGGAAATTAAAGGTGATTAAGTGGCTGTTATAGTTATTGTAGGAGGGCAGTGGGGTGATGAAGGTAAAGGAAAGATAATTGATCTCTTAGCTGAGAAAGCGAAGATAGTAGCTCGTTTCTCCGGGGGAGATAATGCTGGCCACACTGTGATTAACCCTTATGGCGAGTTCCGGCTGCATCTTGTCCCCTCGGGCATTTTTAACCCTCACGTAACTTGCATTATTGGCAATGGAGTAGCTATTAACCCAGCAGTGCTTCTTGGAGAAATAGACGACCTGCGCAAGCATGGTGTCGATACAAGTCGCCTTTTTATTAGTGACCGTGCTCACTTGATCATGCCCTATCATACTCTTCTCGACGCACTGGAAGAGGAAAGGCGTAGTAGAGGAGCGTTGGGTACTACGCGCAGAGGAATTGGTCCTGCCTTTGCCGATAAAGTAGCTCGTTTGGGAATTCGTGCTGGAGATTTATTAGATAAGGATACATTTTGGGGCCGCTTGAGTGCCGCTCTTGAGTTTAAGAATATTATTTTGACAAAAGTATACCAGGTCTCACCCCTATCATTGGAAGAAATTTATGACCAATACTGTCATTATGGGGAGCAGCTAGCTCCTTTTATTCGGGAAACTAGTTCCATAATTCGCGAAGCGGCGACAAAAGGAGAGCCTGTTTTATTAGAAGGTGCCCAAGGAGCTTTACTTGACCCTGACTTTGGCACCTACCCTTATGTGACCTCTTCTTCACCGTTGGCCGGGGCAGGTTGTATTGGAGTGGGCCTGGGCCCGAGGCAAATCGACCGTGTGATGGGTGTGTTTAAAGCATACAGCACTAGAGTGGGGGCCGGACCCATGCCCACAGAGCTCAAGGACGAAATTGGTGACTTTATCCGGGAAAAGGCTCATGAGTATGGTGCCACCACAGGAAGGCCACGAAGGTGCGGTTGGTTTGATGCTGTGGCAGGTCGTTTCAGCGTTCAAATAAATGGCCTTAGTGATATAGCCCTAACTCACCTCGATATCTACGATGGTATCCCCTCAATTAAAATATGCACCGCCTACAAATTTAATGGCGATGTCCTAACTTCTTTCCCTAGAGATGTAGCCATATTGGAAAAATGCCAACCTATCTACGAAGAATTGGATGGTTGGCAAGAATCAATAAGTGGAATCCGAAATTTTGAAAAGCTGCCGGTGAGAGCTCACAATTATATGTCCCGGCTTGAAGACTTGCTTTCCTGCCCCATCAACCTCGTTTCCGTAGGACCAGAGAGGAGGCAAATAATATTGGTTAAACCGAGCACTCTGCACTTGGATACACTAGGCACTTAATAACAGCTGGTGAATAAGCTAGGAAGGCTCTCTGAAGCGAGACAGAGTGCTCGGTTCACCCGATAACCATCAGCCCTTGGGAATAGGCAAATCTATCTTATAGTTTTTTAGTGCCGCCTGTATAAGGTCAGCTGATTTCTCATCAGGTTCAATTAGAGGCAAGCGAGGTTTACCCACTGAAAAACCTACATAATTCAGAGCCCACTTGACCGGCACAGGATTGGAAAGGATGAACAGGGCATTTACCAGAGGTAATAAGTGTCGGTGGATCTTGGCTGCTTCCTGAAGTTTACCGTCAAGGAACTTCTCCATCATGTCCTTTATCTGGATTCCCACTAGATGAGAGGCGACGCTAACCACGCCATAACCGCCCAAAGCGATTATGGGGAAGGTATCACTATCATTGCCGCTGTAAACTAAGAAATCCTCTTTTGTTTTATGAATAATCTCAGCTATTTGCCCAAGATTGCCACTGGCTTCCTTCACGCCCACAATATTATCAATTTGGCTCAGCTTGATTACCGTATCGGCAGCGAGGTTGGTAACCGTGCGTGATGGCACATTATAGAGGATACAAGGCAAGCTAGTACTCTGAGCAATGGCTTTAAAATGCTCCCACAAGCCTTGCTGGGTTGGCCGATTATAATAGGGAACCACCAAGAGACAAGCATTGACACCAGTTTTCTCCGCTTCCTTAGTTAATTCCTGGCTTTCTTTTGTATTATAGCTGCCTGTGCCAGCTACTACTGTTCCACGGTTACCTAACGCTGATTTCGTTTCCGCGAAAAGCCGTAGCTTCTCTTCTCTGCTCAGAGTAGGAGACTCACCAGTGGTGCCCGAGACCACCACCCCATCACTACCCGATTCCAGTAAAGATAGTGCCAGTTTCTTAGCTTGTCGATAGTCAACCTCGCCCTGAGCATCAAAAGGCGTAACCATGGCTGTTAATAAGCGGCCCAGCCCATTTTTATGCCCAAAATTCAAAGAGCTTTTAGGAACCCCTGACCTATTCACTTAAACTAGCTAAACTCTCCTTACGGCTTATCCAACCCCTCTCTATCCCCACCTCAGCAATTTGTATAGCATTTAGCGCTGCCCCTTTACGCAGATTATCAGCCACTATCCACATAACAAGTCCATTGAGATGCGAGATATCATTTCTAATTCGGCCTACAAATACATGATCTGACCCACTAGCAGCCCAGGGTTGAGGGTAAAAACTGACGGTGGGGTCATCAAGTACCCTGACTCCGGGAGCTTGAGCCAAAATCCTCCTTGCCTCTTCAGAGGTGATGGGCGAACTGAATTCTACGTTAACTGCTTCACTATGCCCAAAGTAAACAGGGACTCGGACACAACTAGCCGAAATAGCTATGTCCTCAGTATGCAGTATCTTCCGCGTTTCTTCCACCATTTTCTGTTCTTCTTTAGTATATCCATTATCCAAAAAGACATCGATTTCTGGCAGTACATTAAAGGCTATTTGATGAGAGTAGACGTGAGGACAAATACGGCGACCTTCCAAAGCTAACCGCGATTGATTTGCCAGTTCTTGCATGGCAGCAGCGCCACTACTTGACACTGCCTGGTAGGTGCTTACCACAATTCGCTTTATGGGATTTAGCCTGTGCAAGGGGCAAAGCGCTACCACCATTTGGATTGTGGAGCAATTTGGACTGGCAATTATCCCCTTATGCTGTTCTATATCCTCAGGATTAACCTCTGGGACCACCAGAGGCACTGCAGGATCCATCCTGAAAGCAGTACTATTATCAATGACCACTGTTCCAGCTTCAGCAGCCCAAGGCGATAACCTCCGACTAATATCAGCACCAGCAGAGAAAAAGGCAATATCAATATCGCGAAACACCTCTGGTTTCGCTTTCCTAACTTCAATTCTTTGATGATTAAAGAGGAGTTTCACCCCTGAAAAATGATCAGAGACTACTAATTGGATGGAAGCTACGGGGAATTTACGCTGCTCAAGTACCTTAATAATTTCTTGCCCTACAATATCGGTAGCGTCAACAATAGCTACATTGAATCCTTCCATAGCTTTTCCTACAGCTTTAGCAAGGCATCCAACCCGTAAGTTAGCCCTTTGCGTTTTTTCACTTCCCTAATTGCCAGGATAACGCCAGGCAGGTAACACTCCCGATTTATAGTATTGAGACGTAAGCTTAGAGTTTCACCCGCTCCGCTAAATATAATTTCTTGCCCAGCCATAAATCCCGGCAACCTCAGGCTATGGATGGCTATGCCATCCATTTGCCCTCCTCTGGTATTGCTGAGTACTTCACGTGTAACTTCAGGATAAATGAATGGTTTACCATGCGTTTGCGACATTGCTCTGGCTGTAGCTATAGCAGTCCCTGAAGGAGCATCAGCCTTTTTATCATGATGCATTTCGATAATTTCGGCATGGTCGAAAAACTTAGCAGCAAATTTTGATAGATGTATCAAAAGTGCTGCCCCCAGAGAAAAATTGGGTGCCACTACCGCCCCTACCTTACTGGCCTGGCATAATTGTCCAATTTCTGCCAAATTCTCTTCAGAAAGGCCTGATGTGCCTATAACCATATTAACTTTTTGTTTAATAGCAATGCGAGCAGCTGCCATAGAAACCTCGGCATTAGTAAAATCTACCACCACATCAGCGTTGCAGCTCTTTAAAAGCGAGTCTAAATCGGAAGAAAAAGGTATCAGCTCGACAGCCTCAACTAAAGGAAGATATTTCTGAGTTACTTCCTTTTCCACAGCACCCACTGCCTTTAACCCGGGCTCGCGAACCACGGCTTTAGTTATCTCCTGCCCCATCCTGCCTAAAGCGCCATTAATAACTACTCTTATGGGTTCCATGTGATACCCTCCAGCAGTGAAGTAATTTATTTCTTGTAATTGTCGCGTCGTTCGCCTTTATCATGTGGGTGAACAAATTTCTTCCGAGGATGTCCGAGAGTCGAGGAATCCTTAACCTGGGCACCAGGAACACGGGAAGGCCCTTCAAATACCGCTTTGCGCGATAAATTTATTCTACCAGAGCTGTCAGTTCCGATGACTTTCACCATTATCTCATCACCCACTTTAACCACATCTTCGACCTGGGGCACATGGTAGTTAGCAAGCTCGCTGATATGGACGAGGCCCTCCTTCCCCGGCAAGATTTCTACCATGGCACCAAAACTAAACAGCCTGGTCACTTTTCCAGTATAAACATCTCCTTGCTCCACTTCCCGGGTTAAACCCTCTATTATTTTGATTGCTTTCTGAGCTGCCTCTTCGTTTGGAGAGCCAACGATAACCGTACCATCATTCCTTATATCTATAGTTGTTTTAGTTTCATCTATAATAGACCTTATAACCCTACCCCCAGGACCAATGACGCTCCCAATCTTACTCTGATCGATCGTCATTTCATACATCCTGGGAGCATAGGGACTAAGTTCAGAGCGACTAGCACTAATAGCTGAACTCATTTTCCCCAGTATTTCCAACCTTGCCTCACGAGCTCGACTTAAGGCTTCAGCTAGGATGGCATAATCTATCCCCTGAAGCTTGATATCAAGCTGCAAAGCCGTGAGCCCACGAGCTGTGCCAGCAACTTTGAAATCCATGTCACCATAGGCATCTTCCATACCCACAATGTCAGTTAGAACAACATAGTCCTCATCCTTTCCGGCAACTAAACCCATGGCTATCCCAGCCACAGGCGCCTTGATAGGTACACCAGCATCCATCAGGGAGAGGGCCGAGGCACAAGCGCTAGCCATAGACGTGCTTCCCTGAGAACTAAGCACTTCGGAAACCAGACGTATGGTGTAAGGGAAATCCTCCTCTGACGGCAATACTGGTGCAATAGCCCGTTCCACTAAAGCGCCATGCCCAATCTCGCGCCTCCCTGTTGTTCCTATTCGTTTCACTTCACCAGTAGAAAATGGAGGGAAATTATAATGATGCATAAAGCGTTTAGTTTCCTCCAGACCTAAGCCATCCAATAACTGCTCCCGATTTGTAGACCCCAAAGTGGTAATAGTCAATACCTGTGTTTCCCCACGGGCAAATAATCCTGAGCCATGGGTGCGAGGAAGGATACCAACTTCACAGCTAATAGGACGAATTTCTTTAGTTTGGCGGCCGTCCAAGTGTCGCCTCGTCTGCAATATTTTTTCCCTCACCGCAGCCCTAAGCTGGGTTCCAAAAGTAAAATTGATTTCATCTTCAGAAAAAGAATCAACCAACTTGTCCCTTGTTTCTTCCTTAAGAGACGTCAAAGCCTTGTCTCTTTGCAGTTTCTCTGGTTCCTCTAGAACCCGGCTTAATTTCTCACCAAGTATGGAAGCGATTTGTGATGAAAGCTCAGGAGCAAGTTCCTTAGATTTGATTTCTACCTTGGCTTTGCCGTAAATTCGCCTTAGCTCTTCCTGAAGCTCAATGATCTCCTGATTCACCTTGTGTCCTAGCTTAATTGCCTCTAGCACTATTTCTTCGGAAACTTCCCTGGCACCTGCTTCCATCATTACAACGTCATCTTTACTGCTAGCAACAAGCAGGTCAAGCAAGCTATCTTCCATTTGGGGCAGGGTGGGATTCACAACTAAAGCATCATCTATGTAGCCAACATGTATTGCTGATATAGGACCAAAGAACGGGATATCCGATAATGTCAAGGCTGCTGAAGCGCCAATAAGGGCGCAAATATCTGGGTCATTTTCTTGGTCAACAGATAGCACTGTCGCCACAACTTGAACATCATAATGAAACTCCTTGGAAAAAAGAGGGCGCAGTGAGCGATCGATGAGCCGACTAGTTATAACTGCTTCCTCCGTAGGGCGTCCTTCTCGCCTGATGAAGCTGCCCGGTATTTTACCCGCGGCATAGAGCCTTTCTTCGTAATCCACTGTTAGAGGCACAAAATCAATTCCCTCTCGGGGTTCAGAGCTTACACAGGCAGTAACCAAGACAACCGTGTTGCCGTACTGAACAGCAACAGCACCATGGGCTTGCTGAGCGAATTTCCCTACCTGGATGCTAAGCGCCCTACCAGCCACTGAACGCTCTAAAACATCAGACATACTATTCCTTCAAACCCAACTTGGCAATAAGAGAATGATACCGCTCGGGCGCCGTCCTGTTTAAGTAGCCCAAAAAACGCTTCCGTTTCCCTATCACCCCGTGGAGCGCATGTCGGGAGTGCCGATCATGATGATACAACTTAAGATGCTCCGTTAACCGATTTATCCTCTCGGTAAGCAAAGCCACCTGGACCTCGACAGACCCACTATCATTTTCCTTAAGTCTAAATTGGGTGACGATTTCCCCTTTTTTTTCCTTGTCCACTGTTATAAACTCCCTAATTTAGTAATGTCGTATATCATATCACGATAAAAAAATCTTGTATAGGAATTGACCAGAAGAGCTGGATGCTTTATAATGGGCTAGTAAAGGCAACTTTTTATGCACGAAAGTTGCGGTGTTTTTGGAGTTTACGCCCCGGGCATAAATGTAGCTCAGACGGCTTTTTTTGCCCTCTTTGCTTTACAACATCGTGGTCAAGAAAGTGCTGGCATCGCTGTCACTGATGGCAACGGAATAAAAATACATACCTGTATGGGATTGGTTTCCCAGGCATTCACGGAAACTGACCTCGCTTTGCTCAAAGGATATATCAGCATCGGGCATAACCGCTACTCCACTACAGGCTCAAGCAGACCCGCGAATGCCCAGCCCATTATAGCGAAATCAGAGGGGTTGACCATTGCTCTAGCACATAACGGCAATATCATCAACTCCAAACTGCTCCGCGATGAACTCCAGGAGCGCGGCTATCATTTTCACACTAGCATTGATTCTGAAGTCATTGCCAACTTGATTTTGGCCTCCCCTGGCCAGAACTGGCAGCAAAAAATAGGACATGCCATGCACCGCCTCCAAGGAGCTTATTCCTTGGTGATCTTAACTGAAAATGAACTGATCGGGGTTCGTGACCCCTTCGGCGTTCGTCCTCTTTGTCTCGGAGCTATTGACGGCGGATGGAGCATTGCTTCGGAAAGTTGCGCCCTAGACCATATAGGTGCCAAATTCGTAAGGGAAATCGAACCCGGGGAAATTGTAGTCATTGATAGCCAGGGAGTGAAAGGTTTTAAGAAGGAGGATGGTAAAAAGGCATTATGCATCTTTGAATACATTTACTTCGCCCGTCCCGACAGCATCATCCAAGGCAAATTACTCTACCAGACAAGAGAAGCTATGGGCAGAATACTGGCTGAAGAATATCCTGTTGATGCTGATTTCGTCATGGGTGTTCCTGATTCCGCCACTGCCGCCGGCATTGGCTATTCTAATGCCTCAGGTATCCCATACTGCGAAGGCCTGTTAAAAAACCGCTATGTAGGCCGTACCTTTATTGAGCCTGACCAAAGGATACGAGAGCTTGGCGTCCAATTAAAATTCAACCCCCTTTCCCGCATAATTGCGGGGAAAAAGTTAGTAGTCGTCGATGACAGTATTGTTCGTGGCACTACCACGCCTCGTGTAGTCAGTTTGCTCAAAAAAGCAGGTGCTGCCGAGGTTCATCTCCGCATCTGCGCCCCTCCTATCCGTTACCCCTGCTTCTTCGGGGTAGATATGGCGACCAGATGGGAACTCATCGCCGCGAGGAAAACTGTCCCTGAAATCAAGGAATACCTCGGTGCTGATTCACTGGGATACCTTAGCCTCGATGGCCTAATCCGGGCTGTGGACCTGCCCAGAGATATTTTCTGCCTTGCTTGTTTTACTGGAGTATATCCCATTCCAGTTCAAATAGAGATGGACAAACTAGCTTTGGAAGTACTCCCCCAGGAGGAACTCAGTGAAATCCACCTCTAAGGAAGCTTACACCCTTGCTGGTGTAGATGTTTCTCTTGCCAATAAAGCAAAAAAAATCGTTGCCCAGCAAGTTCAAGCTACTTTTCGACCCGAAGTCATCGGCTCAGGACTTTTCGGCAGTATGTTCCAGCTCAAAGGATATGACGAGCCGGTTTTAGTATCCAGCACTGATGGAGTAGGCACCAAGCTCAAAATAGCCTCGCTTTCGGGCAAAAACGATACCGTGGGCATGGACATCGTCAACCACTGCGTGAACGATATCCTGTGTTGCGGTGCCGAGCCCCTTTTCTTCCTCGACTATATTGCCATGGGCAAACTTAGGCCTGAGCAAATAGAAGCCATCATTTCGGGCATAGCCCAGGCCTGCCGAGAAGCTGGCTGTTCGTTAATTGGCGGTGAAACCGCCGAGATGCCCGGCATATACTCCCAGGAGAGCTATGACCTGGTAGGTTTCATTGTCGGAGTGGTGGAAAAAAAGAATATCATCGATGGCAGTTCCATCGCTCCAGGTGACGTAATCCTCGGCCTGTCTTCATCTGGCTTACATACCAATGGTTATTCATTAGTGCGAAGAGTCTTTGGTATAGATGCTAACCCTTCGTGCTTAAACAAACTTTATCCTGAGCTAGGAAAGAGCCTCGGTGAAGAATTGCTCCAGGTCCACCGTTGCTACTATCCGCAACTTAAGCCAGCCTTGCCCCTAATCAAAGGTATAGCTCATATTACAGGTGGCGGCTTTATCGGAAATATACCCCGCATCTTGCCTCAGGGTCTTGCTGTCCACCTTAAAAAGCATTCCTGGGATATTCTGCCAATTTTCAAGCTCGTCCAAGAAAAAGGCGATATAGAAGAAGCGGAGATGTACCGAGTGTTCAACATGGGGATAGGCATGACCATTGTTTGCTCCCCCCAGCAGGTAGCCAAGATTGTCAGTATCTTGCCCCAGGCTAAAGTTATCGGCGAGATAATTAAGAGAGAAGACGAGGAAAGAGTAACAGTAAATTAAAGGAGGTTCTATGCGCGCCATAATTAGTGTTTCGGATAAATCAGGCGTGGTTGATTTCGCCCGAGGTCTAAAAGAACTGGGCATTGAGATATTCAGCACCGGTGGCACCAAGAAGTCTTTAGAGGCTGCTGGAGTAAAAATACATAGTGTCTCGGAGCTTACCGGCTTTCCTGAGATCCTTGACGGCCGGGTGAAGACTTTGCATCCTGCAGTGCATGGAGGCATCTTAGCCCGACGTGACCTTCCCCAGCACCTATCCGAGCTAACCCAGAACCGCATTGAGCCCATTGACATGGTGGTGGTCAACCTTTATCCCTTTGTGGAAACTGTGAGCAAGCCCGGGGCTTCCTTAGACGAGGCGCTAGAGAACATCGATATTGGCGGACCAAGCATGCTTCGCTCCGCAGCCAAAAATTTCCCCTCCGTC
>JAUWGZ010000079.1 GCA_030606165.1 Dehalococcoidia bacterium | reverse complement strand
CATTCAAAGCTGCCGTCACCTGCCTATCAACCACCCCCTCCGTCTTGCCAGCTTCCTTCTCTGCAAGCCTCTCCCCAACACACAAGATAGGCTTAAGCTTGTTTGCCAAAGCCGCCTTTACTTTCTTGTTAACTATTTCATCGGTTTCCCCGAAATACCATCTCCGCTCAGAGTGTCCCAGTATGACAAATTCGCACAACTCGCTGAGCATCAGCGGAGATATCTCACCGGTGTAAGCCCCTTCAGTCTCAAAATACATATTCTGTGCACCGAGCTTAATAGACGAATCCCGGAGCATCATATTTAGGGCAACTAAAGATACGAATGGCGGACAAAGTACCTTTTCCACTCCTTCTATCCTGTCCAGTCTCTCAAGCATCTCGATGACAAGCTGTTCAGCTTCAGTCGCCGTGGTATTCATTTTCCAGTTGCCAGCAACAAAAGGGCTTCGCATTTCACAACCTCCTGTTATTTCTTATCTAACAAAACCTTCACACCAGGTAAGGTAACGCCCTCCAAAAACCTCAGGCTGGCACCACCTCCTGTGGAAACATGGGTCATCTTATCAGTTAATCCCATTTCTTGAACTATTTCGGCAGAAGAGCCACCGCCAATAATAGTGGTGGCATTGAGAGTAGATAGAAAACTGGCTATAGACCTGCTTCCTTGGGCAAATTGAGGTATTTCATAAATCCCCATGGGACCATTCCACATGATGGTACGACATTTTCTTAGCTCACTATAAAAAAGCTCAATAGACTGAGGGCCAATATCTACGATATGGCTACCCGATGGTATATTAGTTATTGGCACTACTTTAGTTGGGACTCCAGTTTTGATTTCTTCCGCCACAACTGCATCAATGGGTAGCAGAAATGGCACCCTCCACTCCTCAGCTTCCTGTAACAATTTTTTGGCCAGGCCCAACTTATCGTCCTCTATTAACGAATGCCCCACCTCATATCCTTGTGTCTTTAAGAAAGTGGCGGCCATGCCACCACCAACCAGCAACATGTCAACCTTTCTTAGCATATTTTGTAGTAGCTCTATCTTATCACCCACCTTAGCACCGCCTATAAGGCAGGCCGAGGGTCGCTCTGGATTATCCAAGAGCCTCTCCATAACCTTTAGCTCTTTTTTCATTAAAAAGCCAGCCACCGCGGGCAAGTATTTAGCTACACCTACGGTAGAGGCATGAGCCCGGTGAGCAGTGCCAAAGGCATCATTAACATAAATATCAGCTAACCGGGTTAGCTTCCGGGCAAAGTCGGCATCAGCTGCTTCCTCTTCGGGATGAAATCGCAGATTTTCCAAAACCAAAATATCGCCCTCTTTGAGTGTCCCTACTTTGCTTTCTACTTCTTGGCCTATACAATCGGATGCCGTGCTGACAGGCAAGCCCGTAAGTTGCGACAACCTCTGTGCTATTGGCGCCATCCGCAAATTTTCAACTACTTTGCCTCCAGGGCGTCCTAAATGAGAGCAGAGAATTACCTTGGCTTTATGGTCAACGAGATATTTGATAGTGGGTAGCGAAGCTCGGATGCGGCTATCATTGCTAATGGCACCAGTGTTTATATCTAGTGGGACATTAAAATCGACTCTGAGTAGAACCTTCTTGCCGTTAATCTCTATATCTTCAACAGTCTTTTTCGGCATTTTTTCCTCCTAGAAGTCGCGCTTCAGTAGAAAGCAGGCTGTCTCTTTAAGTGGAGCTTGCCTGGATGTGTCAAGCCCAGTAGCCTCGAGCTGTGCCAAAGCTTTGTGATAGTATTGTTCAGCCAAATTCTCAGCATAATCCCTGGTGCCTAAGCGGTTCAGAATCTTCGTAACCTCCGTGATATCTTCGCCCTCGATAGATTTTTGAGAATAAAGCTTCTCGAGTCTCTTTCTTGCCTCACCCTCACTATTTTGCAATCCGTAAACTACGGGCAAAGTTTTCTTCCTCTGAGAGATATCGCTGACAGATTTACCAATGCTTTCCTCCATTCCCCAAATTCCCAATATGTCATCATAAATCTGATAGGCTATGCCTAATTCTTTGCCGAACAGGTGAAAAAAATCCACCAACTTACTATCTTCGCTGCCCAAGTATGCTCCCAAAGAAGTCGATACGGCAAGCAGGGCTGCTGTTTTTTTGGCTGCCATGTCAAGGTAATCCTCGATGGTGGTGTCGAGACGGTTCTCATATTCGACGTCTAAGTATTGTCCCTCACAAAGCTCCAGACAAGCCAGGCTCAACATTTCAGTGGAACTGGCGATCTTTTCATCGGCTATTCCCTTCTCTTTTAGTTTAAGTAACGCTAAATAAGCTAGAGTGAACATGGCATCGCCGGCGTTTATCGCTTGGGACTGACCCCATAATTTCCATACGGTTGGCCGGTGATGACGCTCATAGCTAGCATCTTCTATATCGTCATGGATCAAAGAAAAATTGTGGATGAGCTCGACGGCTGCTGCTGCGGGCATTACCTGCGACGTGTCACCCCCCACCGCTTGACAACTAAGAAGGCAAAGGGTAGAGCGAATAAATTTGCCCGATTCTCTGCTACAGGAATGTCCGTGCTCATCCTGCCAGCCCATGTGGTATCGTAGCATATTACAAAGAACTGAAGGACAGCTATCGATAACCTTCTTTAACTCAACTCGCACTGTGTCGCGATAAGATGTGAAGGACTCAGGCACGCTATATTTTATGCCCATAAAAGCCAGTCCATATTAACGGCTCAGAAAGCAGATTGTCAACTAAGCGGGCGTTTTGCCCTGCTGCCAAAGGTAGCCATAAAGTACAAGACAACTACCAACAGAAAGCTTGATAAAACCCTATCAGCACGCTATAATTAGCACTTTGGTAGCAAGAGTGCTAATTACAGGAGGCAAGTAGATGAATTGTATTGTGTGTGGGAACCCATTGCTTTTTGACAGGGTTGTTTTCCATTGTTCCTGTGGTGTCTTTGTGCACGCCTACTGTTGGGATGAGCATGTATTGCAAGCTCATCAACCAGCCTTTGAGATAGGTAGCGTCAATTTGGACAGCGAATTTAGAGCAAGGGAGAGCAAAATAGAGGAACAGGTCTTAACGGCGCAAGCCTCGGGGGAACAGAGCCCAGGGGAACAAAGCCTGGAAGAACAAAGCTCAGAAGAAGAAATAACACCTCTTTTAGAATAAAGGAAGATATAAATGCCTATTTATCAATACCGATGCCTGGACTGTAAACTGCAATTTGAGCTTAAGCAGAGCTTTCATGATAAACCGATAGCTGATTGTCCTACCTGCCACGGAATTGCCCGTCGCATTTTCTCTCCAGTCCCCATCCTATTTAAAGGGCCAGGCTTTTATGTAACCGACTCCAGGGAGGAAAGGGGAAAAAGGGCCAATCCTGAAGGGTTAGGGCAAAAAGGAAAAGATAGTGGAGGCAGTGAATCATGAAATGTCCTGTCTGTGGCAAGGAAGCCAGGGCCCATATTTATTACTGTGCCAAATGTGCTGTTTATGTGCATGAGAAATGCTGGCAGAGGCATGTAGCACAGGCCCACAAAGACTAGCTCGCCCTTTATTTTTATCATTCAAACTCTATCATGCTATACTTAATTTGGTTGTCCCTGTAGCTCAGCTGGATAGAGCGGCTGCCTTCTAAGCAGCGGGTCGTGGGTTCGAATCCCTCCAGGGACGCCATAATAAGCCTGCGCTTTAGTAAATAGGCGATGACCGATAAGTATGACGTAGAAGTGAAGTTGCTTGCCGTCACCCCTGATGCCGAAAAATTGATAGAGACGGCAGGTAGGCTGTGTTGGGACACGCAAGATAAAACCGGCACAGTACCCGACCGAATTCAGAAGTGGCTGGATGTCGGGCATGAGTCAATGATTGAACATGCTTGCGCTACCTTCTACATTCGTGCCAGCCGCGCCCTGACCCATGAGCTTGTCAGGCACAGATTGGCAAGTTACAGCCAGAGAAGTCAGCGATATGTGAAGGAAACCGAGCCAAGATATATCGAGCCGCCTCCAATTAAAGACAAAGAATCTGCCCATAAGCAATTCGGGGAGGTAATGACGACTTGCTGGCGAGCCTATGGTGACTTATTGGCTAAGGGGATAAAAGCTGAGATTGCTCGCTATGTACTGCCCAACGCCTGTGAGACACAGATAATCTGCACCTGGAATTTCCGCGAAATTCGCCATATCATCAAGCTGCGCACATCCAAACGAGCGCTTCCTGAGTTTAGGGCTGTCGCCGAAGAAATACGGAAGATAGTGAAGGAAACAGCCCCCCAGGTATTTGCGGATTTGTGAGTGGTGGAGCGGAGTCATTTCTTGAGTTTCTTATTGTCGACTTCCTTCGGATACCAGCGTTCATTAAAATCAGGAATGTTTTTGATATGGGTTAAGATGACAATCTCGTCGCCTTTACGGAGTTTTGTGTCGTCATCGGCAAAGTGAAATTTATTGTCACGATAGTAAAAAATGACCTTTGCATCTTTGGGAAGCCCCAGTTCACTAGCACCAACTGCGTCATCCTCACTGGCCGTAAAAGTAAAAAATCTAGCCTCTCCTTTTAACAACGTAGATAAATTGATATTATCAAGTCCGCGTACCATATTGTCCAGGTGCCGGCTCATTGCCCATACCGGGATAATAGTATCTTCAAGCCCGAGTTCACGGCATAATTGCACCAAATCCGTATCTTCGATGCTGGTTATAACGCGCTTAAAGCCCATCGAGCGTCCCAGCAGGGATGTGATGATATTAATCTGGTCGCTATTGGTCAAGCAAAATAGAATATCGCTGTTTTTGGGATCAACTTGACTAAGTATTGCCGGCTTGGCCGAATCGCCATTCAGGAAACTGCAATCCAGTTCATCTGAAATCCGATCGATTTTTTCCTTATCGACTTCTATAATAATCACTTCGTGTCCCTGTTTTATCAATGTTTTAGCTGTTATAATCGTTACCGGGCTGGCTCCTGAAAATACAATCCTCATATTATTCCTCCAGTCTTCTTCCAATCCAAGTCCGAGGATAGAATAGCACTAACCAGGCAATAATTTCCAATCTCCCGAGAAGCATATCTGCGCATAGAACTCCTTTAAGAATCGGATGCAGTTCGGGAGCGCTTATTCCAGTCGATAACCCGACTGTACCAATCGCCGAGACAACCTCGAATAACGAATCGAGAGGGTTATGCCCCATGCCTACAAATACCAGCCATGAAATCGCAATGGACGTCAGAAAAACAAAAACGATGCTTAGAGCGTTCTGTATCTCGTCTGTTTCCAGCCGGCGTCTGCCAAGACTGGCTTCGGCAACAGCTTGCCTGGGCATACCGGGGCGCTGTAGAAAAATATAAAGTAGCTGTCCCAAAATCAGTAAACGTAGAATCTTGATGCCTCCGGCAGTAGACCCG
>JAUWGZ010000072.1 GCA_030606165.1 Dehalococcoidia bacterium | reverse complement strand
GGTTGGCGGGGCAGTAAAAATTAATTCCAATCCGGGGGGTTACTTGGTGGATTTGCAGTATTTAATCATCCAACGTATCCTGTTGAGGGTGTTTGGCATTCCTCCGCTTCAAGCCCCTAAAGTGCTTTCAATTCCACTATGGTGGCATTCTGGGGACATAATACCTAATTTGTAGTAGGCCTGATTGGTGTGGTGTCCCTGGAATTCCCGCTAGAATGCACCTGAGAGGCCCGATAAAGGGCATTAAACCTTCTGTCACAGGTCTTCTCCCCTCCCTCTCTCCTCCTTGAGAAGGCCTGATTGGTATGGTGTCCCTGGAATTCGAAGTAGGGTTGCTAGTAGGGTCAAGATGCCAATTTCTTGGCAACTTGCATTTTCACTCTTCTTTCCAGCGCGAGAGTCGCTTTCAGGCGGTACCTTATAATAATCCTTAATGATAGCTTATGGTCTGTCTAATAGCTTCCTCAAGCTCCTGTGGAACATCAGTGCCGATTAAATATTTCTTACCTGTTATTAACTTGATCTGGACAGCATGAAAGCCGGAAACCCTCAACAGCATCCCGTGAGGAGTTAACCGAATACCCCACCCGTAATACCAGGGACTTTTGACGGCTTGACACGATTCTATCTCATTCAACTTAAACCGTTTGCGGATTACTCCAGGCCCAAATTGCACTAATAGCTCTTCTTCCCGGATGACCACGGTTAAACTGGGAAATAACACTAGAGCTACCGCGAGGACAACCAGGACTGCGATAGCAATCCAATTAACGCCGGTGGTCGCCAGGATAATCCCGATTGCCACCATTGCTGCTACAATGGCCACAATGATGAAGTATCCAACCTGAGTATGTTCGTAGCGCTTAATCATTATATCTTTCGTGTAATTATACTCAGGGGTGTGTTTGTTGACAATGAATTGGGGTGCCAATAATGGTCCATGTTTTGAATGATTACTCAGTGCTTAAAAAGGAATTTTTCCTCCAAAGTGAGTGAATGAAGCATTACTTCGAGTATAATATTTTGGGAACATAATGCCTAATTTGTAGTAGGCCTGATTGGTATAGTGTCCCCGGAATTCTGAAGTCGTTTAGTAATTTGCTGGCTAGATTACTAGCATGTTAATCAACACATTATGGTTTTAACCCCCATAGTACCGGCCCGAAATTATGGATAGAAAGTTAAATCAGCTCTCCATTCAGTAGCTTTTGTTGTCTGACTAGCAGCGCATCATCAACCTGGATTCCTCTCACCCTCTCACAGATCTTGCGGAGGTGAAATCCCTGAATAGCCATGCTTATAGCCAACCCAACAAACCGAGGATATTTCCGGAGGGACGAGAAGATCAGCTTCCAATAGTACCATGCGGCTTTGTCTCTAATACCTAACATAAATGTGGCTTTAATCAATGCTTTTAGTTCTGCAGTCCCCAACTTGGCATGGTAGGCCACCCTTTTATTGGGCCTAAATTCCTTGAGGAACGTATGAATCCGTTCATAGTATTGTTTGGGCGAGTAGATCCCGTGCAGGATTCGCTTGTAACCATTAACGAGAACATTAATGTCCATTCTGGGAATGAAATTGGTAGTCCCGTCCGTATTGTCACCAGTGCCGGTGGCCAAAAGGCGGTTTTCTTTCTTTAGGCGATGCCATAGCTTCGTTTCGGGAGGGGCATTCAACATACCGACCATAGCTGTGACAATGCCACTCTGTTGAATGAAGTTAATTTGGCTCTGGAAGATGGAGATTGGGTCACTGTCAAAGCCGACAATAAAGCCTCCCATTACCTGAAAACCATGGTTTTGGAGTTTCCTAACCGAAGCCACTAGATCGCGATTCTTATTAGCGAACTTTTTGCATTCGTTTAGACTTTCTTCATTCGGGGTTTCAATACCAACAAACACATTGTTGAATCCGGCATCAGACATGAGTTGCATTAGCTCTTCGTCATCAGCCAGGTTTATCGAGGCTTCGGTGAGAAAGCTAAACGGATACTCCCGCTCTTTCATCCACTGGATTATGGCCGGCAGGACATCTTCTTTGAGCTTCCTCCTGTTACCGATGAAATTGTCATCAACAATAAACACCCGACCTCTATAGCCCAAATCATAGATTGCCTCTAGCTCGGCGAGGACTTGGTCTTTGGTTTTAGTCCGGGGTTTATGTCCATCCAGTACAGTGATGCCACAAAACTCACAGTCAAAAGGACAGCCCCGTGAATATTGAACCGTGACCGTCGAGTATTTTCCCAGATCAAGAAGCGAAAATAAGGGGATAGGGGTTTCAGTTACATCTGCCTTCTGGTCAGTCTGGTAAATATGCTTGGCGCATCCCTTCTTCAAGTCCTCCAAGAAAAGCGACAGGGTAATTTCCGCTTCGTTTAGAATAATATGATCTATATTCTCGAAACCCAGGTCTTTATATGCCATCGTGAACAGCGGACCGCCGGCAACCACTCTCCTGTCAAGTTTCTTACATCGGTCGATAACTTCACGCGTTGACCTCTGCTGGATAATCATGGCACTAACAAAAACGTAGTCAGCCCATTCAATATCTTTGTCGCTCAATCTAGTTGTATTCATGTCCACAGCTTTCTTTTCCCAATCGGTTGGTAGCATGGCGGCAATAGTCAGTATTCCTAAAGGGGTATTTAATGCCTTCTTTCGGATGAATTTCAAAGCATGTTTAAAGCTCCAGAAAGTATCTGGACACTGTGGATAAACCAAAAGTATTTTCAATTTAATTCCTCCTTTCAACAACCCTTAAAGTCGGCCTAACTCCATATCACTGCGTGACTAGGTTAAGCTCGAAACTATGCGTATAAGGGTGATCATTGGTCTACTCTGGGAGATATATAGGCCGGGATTCTCCGTCTATATATCTCCTCAACTTCGAACTAGCTATCTACCAGTTCTGACTTTGCTGTAGCATTCGCTACAATACACTGGCCTACCTTGGCGAGGCTCAAATGGCACTTCGGTATCTTTGCCACACTGGGCGCATGTTGCCCGAAACATTTGGCGGCGGGTACTGCGGCTGTAGCTACCATTTCCGTATCGCTCTGACTTCCTGGCTTCACGGCACGAGGGACAGCGCTTGGGGTCGTTTGTATAGGCCTTAGATTGGAAAACCTCCTGCTCCTCAGCACTGAAAGTGAAGGTAGCCCCACAATCGGAACACTGGATCGACTTGTCCTGAAAACTCATTGGATGACCTCCTTTCTTCTATTATTTGGTAAGAGTTGCGGCCATCCAACACCCGAAGAAACCTACAGGACCTACATTGCAGTAAGTTTGCGGTAATTTTCAGTAGTACGTAATAACCTAAACTAGAACCACTGGTAGTATGCTAACATTATAGAGCATTTTTTGTCAAGTTTGTATGCTGGCTGGCTTTCTCATTCCGGTAACTCCTCACGGTAAGTGATTACCACTAAACATACCATGAGTGTTACCCATGTATCTCAGCCTCCGCACCAGGTATTCTAAGGTGCAAGATGATAAAATACCCAAAGCGGCATTCTGGTAAATAATACCTGATTTGTAGCAGGCCTAATTGGTATGGTGTCCCTGGAATTTGCAAGCACCGGCATCTAAATCTCCCTGGCAAGTTCCTTGTGGTTATTTCGTAACCACTCTTCAACCTGCTGGCGTATTAGTTTTGCCAGTTCAACCATCTCTTGGGCTTCCTGCTCAGTAACCATACCCGGGCGTTCGTAGTCGCTAATATTCCGTTTGCGGCGGAGTTTGTGAAGCCTGCGAATGATACGTTCTTCCAGTTGCAGGGTAAAAGAAAGAGACTGGATTACATAATAGTGGTAAGCTTCTCGACTGGCCCTGTACCCGGCGGCAGCTAGCGCTGCAGCGGAAGATTGCAGTGCAGCATTATGTGCTATATCCAGCTTGCCTTCACTGCTTAGCTCAGTGACCTGACAATCTTTTAGAGCGCGGTCAGCTACTGCCAGTAGCTCAGCAATCTCACGTGATGTCGGCTTATGTTCCTTTAGCCAGCCTTTTTCCAACCAGAGATTTAAGCTCATTCTCATCCCCAACTATGAATATTTTATCCCCTGATAGTATATCCCTGATAAAGTAATGGTTTTCCGATAATCTCTTATTGAACTCTGCTGATGTATAGACCACCGGGTTCAATTCACGGTTCAAAGTCTCTTCCGCAGTTGAAACAAGGTCGACTATTTCGCCAAAAGTGATATCGCCCACTACGAGCAGGTCTATGTCACTGAATCTATTCTCGGCTCTCTTGGCTAGTGAGCCGAAGATAAAGGCCAGCTTAATATCTGCAATGCGGGGCTCCAGAGCTTTTTTGATAATATCTGCTACGCCCACAGTCTTGAGCATCAATCCATGTAGCTCATTAAAAATGGGGCTTTGCCTGTTTGCCTGATAATACTTTTGTTTCCCCTCTGTGGTCGAAATAAGAATACCGGTCTTCTCAAGACGAGCCAGCTCACGGCTTACATTTGTGGAATCTTCTTCCACTAAGGCGGTGAGCTGGCGGACAAAATAACGCTCATCGGGATGGGTGAATAACCATCCCAGCACTTTTGCCCTGAGCCTTGATCCTAAGAGTGTTTCTAACATCGTATTGAATTGCAGTATTAGTTACTGCTATCGCAGTATATTATACCGCATAATAAACCAAAGTCAACAACCACATCTGGGATTTTGGGAGGGTATTCTGCTGACATAATACCTGATTTTTAGTAGGCCTAATTGGTATGGTGTCCCTGGAATTCGGAATTGTCGGCTATTTCTCCTCTATGGTTATTCGTATCATGACATCACCCTGCTCAATTCTTTCCAGCACATCCATTCCCTCTACTAGCTGACCAAATACCGAGTGGTCTCCATTGAGGTGGTGCTGAGGGGTATAGGTAATGAAAAACTGGGAGCCATTGGTATTGGGGCCGGAATTAGCCATTGATAGCGCACCGGCAACATGGGTATGCTCGGTGATTTCATCATCAAATTGGTAACCAGGGCCACCGGTCCCGTCACCAATAGGGCATCCGCCCTGAACCACGAATCCGGGTACAACGCGGTGGAAGGTAAGGCCATCATAGAAGCCCTCGCGTGCGAGGGACACAAAGTTGTTGACTGTCATCGGTACATCACTGGCAAACAGCTCCAGCACCAGATTTCCCCTTTCCGTTTCAATGGTGGCAGTGTATTGTTTTTCAGGCATTGTAGTTATTACAACTACGATGATGATGACGGCAATAGCCACAGCTAACCCGATTAGCAACTTCTTCTTTGCCGACCCCATCCCCGTTTGTTTTGCTTTCGGTTTTTTGCCTCGAACCGAGTGCTGGCCGGTATCTTTTCGTGACATCCTTCTGGACCCTCCTGACATGGCTTTTCCTTCCCTTTCAATATACCATAAGCCAACTGGTGGGTGTAGTCCAATTATTCTGGGGACATAATACCTGATTTTTAGTAGGCCTGACTGGTCCCCGATTAAATCGGGGATTGGTGCGGTGTCCCCGGAACCCGCGTCCTATCGGCGTGTCATTGCCAGGTCCCCGGCCACTCCTGTCATTCTGGGCCCCGATTTATCGGGGCGAAGAATCTCTGGGATTCTTCATTCCGCTTCGCTTCATTCAGAAAGACAGAAAAGGAATGTAATTGCGGGCCGCTCGTAACTCCCTCTAGCTCCCTCTTAGCCCTTCGGCAAGCTCAGGGCAGGCTCTAAGAGGGAGAACGGTGAAGAATCTCTGGGATTGCGAGGGGAGTTCACCCTGAGCGACGGGCAGATTCTTCGCTACGCTCAGAATGACACCTTCCCTTCTAGTCATAGGGGGGAAGAGCATGAGGGAAGCCGGGATGATTCGTTTTGCAAAAATGGCTATTTTTTTCGGGAGTTCAGCAGGCCTTTTTCATACGTAAGGCGACTACCTCCGGAAGATTCAGTTGTTAAAGTACGTACGATTCGTTTCGTCGGTTCACCATTTGTTTCTGTGAGCCGCTCGTAACTCCCTCTAACTCCCTCTTACCCTAAGAGGGAGAACGGCGAAGAATCTAGATTCTTCATTCCGCTTCGCTCCGTTCAGAATGACAAAAAGGAATGTTATTGCGAGCCGTG
>JAUWGZ010000024.1 GCA_030606165.1 Dehalococcoidia bacterium | reverse complement strand
AACGTCACAACCATCCTCCAGCTTGATAGAACAGCCCTTGTGCCGTCTTCCCTCAATGCAGAAGATGCTGTTTCTTTCGAGAGGCTTGATACCAAGAGCTATTGCGTGAACCTTGTTTATGATGGGCAACATGGCCCGTATAATAACTCCTAATAAAAGAGATGCCATGTATCACCTTGGAAACTCATTTCCACCGCCTGATCACGCAGCATCTGCAGGCATAGATCGCTGGAACGCCCGGCAATCCGGCCACTAATAATCCGCAGCTATTGCACTGACTGGTTTACGTTGGAGATAATGTTCTTCCACTTCCCCATATGACGGGAGCGGTCTTCCAGCGTGGTCACTAGTTCAACACGAATAGACGGGCGATCAACGCCCAGGGTACATAACTTCTGTGCCAGTTGCTCCCGGACGCTACTAGCTACGTGTCCATTCCCTTCCTCGAACATCAGTCGCAAGCAGATGCCATCCGGTTCATGGACCACCTGATACTGCCGTATATCGGCGAAGCTTTCGAGAACGTTCCAAAAATGGACAGGATGAACGGCAACCTGTCTCCCCGCTCGACCTTGAAGGTAGAGAACATCGTCATTCCTCCCGTTGATGGCAAGAATACGTCGGAATGGCTGGCCGCATGGGCATGGCTCCGGAGCCAGTACCATCATGTCAGATATTTCGTAGCGGATAATGGGCTGAGTGAAGCCGAAGAGACTGGTGAAAAGAATCTTGTGTCCCAGAGTCCCGTCGGGCACAGGGCAGTTGTCCTCATCTACTACCTCGACAATGCCCAAATCTTCGAAGATGTGCATCCCTTGGCCAGAGTTGCACTCCATAGCGCGGAGTCCCTCCTGAGTGCCATAGATATCAAAGACAGAACTTTGCCACGCAGCCTGGAGTTGCTTCCTCAATTCCTTGGTCAGCGGTTCACCACCGCCGGCGATAATACAGGGATTGATATGCAAGCGCCCTTGAAGCTGTTCTGTCACAAGCAGCCCAAGCATGGATGGAAAACCCCGAAGGATGTGGGGTTGAAGGGAATTTAACCGCTGGACCAGCTCTTCGATAGGAGCAGTAGCCGGTAGTACGTGAAAACGGTAAAGGCCGATATCCATGCTCAGGGGGAGGCGATAACTATCGTGCAGAGGGCTGGGAGAGCCGATGGTAACAATCGTGGGACGTCTCATTGAGAAGGGAACCACTCCCATCATGGCTGCAATCCGCATACTTGCCGCCTCCTGAATACTCCATTCCTTCCGATTGAATACCATCACCGTTTTACGCCCGGAGCTACCCGCCGTAGTAAGCACACGATACTCGCCCAGGTAATACTCGTCCCCGGAAACGTGGGCCATGTGTTCTTGTAGTTGGGAGAGGCGTAACCGGGGGTCAGTCACAATTTGGTCGAAGTATTTCATGTAGGTTTTTTTGTCCATGATAGGGAAGTCTTGGAGACTATAGGGTTGACTCATCCGGTGTGTGCTGCATAACTCGCGGTAAAAGGGAGACCGTTGAGTTACCCAATCAAGAAGCCTGGCTAGCCGGCGCTGCTGTAACTCCTCAAGCTTGGCGCGGGGCCAGCACTCATGTTTGATTAAAGCTTGGCGATAAGCAATGGCTCGGGCCAGGTCTCCTAATCGACGTAGTGTGTACGGCTCCCTCATTCAGCGTTGTCCTCGAATTACCTTCAGGAGCTCATGTCACCCCCCCTGTCCCCAAGCGTTCATCGTCTCCGGGTAATCCTCAGTTTCTTAAAAACTACATCGCTTTACTAGGCATTTTGCATTGTAAACTAGTCAATAGTTATTGTCAACTGTTTGTCCTCGTTCGGTACCTTAGTGACACATCGCCTGCTTGCGTTGTCATTGCGAGGAACGGAAGTGACGAAGCAATCTTGTGGGGCCGCTGGGGATAGAGATTGCCACGCTGTGCTCGCAATGACACAAGAAACTATTACAACCATCCCGAAGATATATATTATACCTTGGAGTGTCATCCATCTATCTGAACTAGCCCACTGTGTCGGGAATTTTTGCACCGAGAAACACTATTACCAAGATAATGGATTATTGGAGGAGTAGTTTGGGAAATAGAAAAGGCCTTCTCTTTAGCTTTTTTGTCATTGTGAGAAGCGCCTAAGCCGAAGCCCTGGGCATACCGAAGGGAAAGAGACCGAAGAATCTTGTAGTGCTAGCACTGGTCAGGCAGTGACTTAGTTCGAAAGAGAGAATCGTCAATTATCCTGGAGAAATCAGTTCAATCTCGAAGAGTTTAGGCCACAACTTTCCAGTCACAAACAAGCGATCAGTCTTTGCATCATACGCAATGCCGTTGAGAACATCAACCGGCTCGCTAAGGTCTTCTGCGGTTAGGAGTCCTGCCAGATCTACCCACCCAACTACTTGACCTGTCCCGGGTGCAATCCTTGCGACTTGGTCCGTTTGCCAGACATTGGCATAGATTTCCCCTTGGACGTATTCCAATTCATTGAGTCTGGTTACGGGATCATCGTTGTCAAAGACCTCAAGCTGACTGATTTCCTCAAAGGTCTGCGGGTCCAAGAAATGTAATGTTGACGTACCGTCGCTCATGATTAAGCGCTCTCCATCATGCGTAATGCCCCAGCCTTCAGTTGAATAATTAAACTCTTGTAGTAACTCAAAACTGTTTTTGTCATAGACAAACCCGATATTGGATCTCCAGGTCAACTGGATGATCTTGTTTTCATAAATGGTTATGCCTTCACCGAAAAACTGAGCTGATAGCTCACGAATTTGCAGGATGTCTCCGGTTTCCAATTCCACTCTACGCAATGTAGATTGTCCAAAACGCCCTGTTCCCTCATATAGAACGCCATCTTCGAAAACCAATCCTTGGGTGAAAGCATTGCGGTCATGGGGGTAGGTATTGGCTATATTATACGTATAGATAATGACATCTGAATTGCCAGGAACCGGGGATTCCGGAAGATTTGAGCAAGAGAAAACAAAAGCTGCTCCTAGCAATGCAAAGAGCCCCAAGATGAATATCCTGAAGATACGGTTCATGAAGATTACCTTACTCCCGACCTCCCCAATATCATGAAGGTGGAGTTCCCGTTTAAGGTAAAGTCTTTAAAGTTTGCCTCTGCATTCTGAATAGCTTGTCTATTTCTTACTGAGCCAGGGAAAGGGTTCTGTGTCGGGAATTTTTGCAAAAAGCAGGCTGGGAATACTTCGTGAGACTAATCCTCCTTCTTAGGAAAATCCGGTAAAGGATTGCCAAAATAGACTTTGGTATGGGGCCAGGGTATTTCTATACCTTCGGCATCAAAAGCTTTCTTGAGGCGAAGCCTCAACTCCCCCATCACTGCCCACTGCTCTATAGGTTTAACATCCCCCAAAATCTTGATATCTATTCCGGAGTCGCCCAGCTTATCAACCCTCAGCGCCTGGGGAGGACTTTTGATTACTTTACGCCATTTTTCATCCTCAGCGAGTTCCTGCCCTACGCGATTTATCACGCTTATGGCATGGTCGAGGTCAGTGTCATATGCTACCGAGACATTGAGATTGACCCTGGAAAAGTGCCTGGTGAAGTTGCTGGCTGTCCTGATCTCGCCATTGGGTACATAGTGGACTATGCCATCCAGGTCACGGAGCACAGTCTTTCTCAAACTTACCTCCTCCACCAGCCCAGCAATATCGGCTACCCTGGCTACATCACCCACCCTGTACTGGTTCTCCAAGATGATGAATATGCCAGCAATGAGGTCTCTTATCAAGTACTGAGCGCCGAAGCCGATGGCTATGCCGATGATGCCGAAGCCAGCCAGGACTGGCGCGACGGCTATTCCCACCTCAGACAGGACCATCATTATACCAACTATGACAATGAATACCCGCCCCATCCCCTTGAAGATAGATAGAAGGGTATTCGTCCTTTTCTCCATCCCCCCTTTGCTTTCCTTATACTTGGTTCGGGCTATGCTACGGCGCACAATAGGCGGGAGAAACTTATTTAGGGCGAACCACAACACAGCTCCCACTGCTACTATAATAAGGATGCGGATGCCATGGTCTATCAACCAGGTGACTACGGTGGCCCAACTCAGTTCCGGCATTTCCTACCTCGCTCTCTCATATTTTCTGCAGATGCTAACCATGCATTATTTTAACCATAATGGAGCCTGCTGTATAGCCGCACTTCTTGAGAGATTTGTGGCTGAATCAGATATCTTCCTACCCCTCGATAAGTTACTCGATGCTGGAAACCCTGTCAATAACTCGTGCTGCAAAGGCGAGACTCTCATCTTAAGCTACCAATAAGCCCTTCCTTGGGTAAGGGGAAAATCCGAACTTTTGTGGATGTATGATTTATCATTTTAACCCTCCGAGCGCAAGATTCGGAAGGTGGTCTTTCCCATCCTCAAAGACGCAGGATCGCTTATAGTAGTTCGGAGAACTCTTCGGGACTTATTGCTGCTTGCTTTAAGATGGAACGCAATGTCTTCAAGGCAAGCTCTCGCCGATGGTAAGGGATTGTTACCCTCCGATTTGTTTCAGGATTTTTAAGAATATAATGACTTCCTCGGATACGATGTATCTCGAAACCTGCCCGCACAAGTGCCTCTACAGCTTGCTTCCCACTTAGCCGTGGAAGCCTCACACTGGAACCTCTATAACAGCTTCTTCGGTAGCTTCTTCACTGGGAATCGGTTCGCCGTCTGCTTGAAGGCTTTCTATATAGAGTTCTATAGCTTCCCTGATGTTAGCTAAGGCTTCTTCCCTGGTATCACCCTCACTGATGCATCCAGGTAACAAAGGGACTGTCACGGTATATCCACCCAACTCATTAGGCTCAAGAATTACCCGAAACTTTCTTAACATAATTCCTCTTCCTCTTGAACTCAGAAATTATTTATTACTCGAGGCAGCCTGCTCCAAGTTGCCCTACATTGAGATTATAACACATAAGCAATCGGGGAAAACCCGAACTGTATAGATTTTGGTTCACTTATGCGTGTCATCATTACCTAAAGCACGTCCGTAATGATCTATTTCCCTTACACGTGTGCGAGGCTTCTTAACTTGCACAGTCCTAATGCTCACCCAACTAGCACTTTCTTTTATCCATTGGCCTTCTGTCTCAAAATGGCGACCAGATACATCATCATAGCTAATAACTATGCAATGGCCGTCGTAAATCTCAGCTGGTTTGTCGGTACTCTTCCACTGACAAACAAGCCCTTTATCGCCTGACGCAAGTGGCTCAGTGCCGGTTTGCATCTCGCCTAGTTGAACAGTTGGTGAGTTGTTCCCAGACCGTAGCTCCAATCTTATAGCTATGTTTGTGGCAGGCCCTAGTCCGACATTATGCACATGAAGCCACCTTGGTTCACCATTCACTCTTGGCATTTCTGTGAGCCGTGCTACCCCGTCTTTACCACCAATTGGGACGAGTAGTGGTCGAGCCATTTCCTCTGCCATTCTTTTGCTAGCCTCCGCTTGCTCATGCGCGGAAAAGGCATATCGCGAAGTAACAAGGACAAGCGTAACCGCGACTAGGATCTGGATACCTTCGTAGAGTGATAACGGAGTAAAATGAATGGTTATAGCTACGACCATACAAAGACCCACCCACAATTGCAATAAATGCACCCGTGACCAATCTGATATTCTCTCAAGAAAGCTGTTCAAAATTTACCCCCCATATCTTAGCGCCCCATGAATTCAAAAGATACCAAAACTACCAACCTTGCAAAAGGCATGGTTGTTGCTGCTACAGGATTTAGGATTGCTCTTCATACACAATCCTACCCTTCAATAACCTCTTTGGTGCTGGGCACCCTTCCCAGAATTCGCTCGTCAATCTGGGTAGCTGAGTCCAGGGCTCGGGCCAGGGCTTTGAACAAAGCTTCGGCTTTGTGGTGGTCGTTGATGCCGCTGAGCACCTTGGCGTGGAGGTTAATTTTAGCTTCGGAGGCAAGGGAGACCAGGAAGTGGCGGACTAAATCAGCGTCCAGGTCGCCTATGTTAGCTTCGCTAAAGTCTGCCTCGATTACGCTGTAGACTCTGCCTCCGATATCCACAGCTACCGCTGCCAGAGCTTCGTCCATAGGCACGACAGCATGGGCCATACGAACAATGCCCTGCTTTTTCCCCAGTGCCTGGTTAAAAGCTTTGCCAAGGGAGATAGCCACATCCTCCACTACATGGTGCTGGTCGGGACCTGAGGCTGAGATTTTTATATCGAATACTCCATGTTGAGCTAGATGGCTAAGGAGGTGGTCGAACATCCTTATGCCGGTGGTGATTTGAAATTGCCCGCTGCCGTCAATGTTGAGCTCCACCCTGACATTCGTTTCGGCAGTCTCACGGGCAACTGTTGCTTTTCTTTCAGTCATGTTTAACCTCCTTTAATGCCTTAACCAGAGTATCGGTATCCTCAGGTCTGCCCACGCTAATTCGCAGACAGTCTTTTAATCGCGGAGTGTCGAAATAGCGCACAAAGATGCCTTTCTTGCGTAGTTGTTGCCAGGTTTCTTCGGCCTTTCCTTTGGACAGAGAACAGAGGATAAAGTTTCCCTGTGAGGGGTAAGGCCTTAGCCAATCCAGTTCCTTTAGTTTGCCGGATAATCGCTCCCGTTCCACAACTATTTTGGTAACATTAGCACGAAGATACTCTATATCTGCCAGGGAAGCTAGCACTGCAGCTTGGGCTGCGGCATTGGCGTTGTAGGGCTGCTTAATCTTCATCAGATAACCGGCAATTTCTATAGGAAAAAAGCCGTAGCCTATCCTTAAGCCGGCTAGCCCGGCCCATTTGCTGAAGGTGCGTAAAACTATCAAGTTAGGGTAAGAGGGCACCAGGTTAGCCATGGTCACATTACTGAATTCAAAATAGGCTTCGTCCACGGCAACGATTTTCCCGGTCCCAACAAGCTCCATAATTTCCTTCTCGGTGGCGGTGTCGCCGGTGGGATTATTGGGCGAGGCAACAAAGATGGCCTTTGCTCTCCTGGTCAATGCCTTCTTTATACCAGGCATATCAAGAGCGAAATCTTCGGTTCTGGGCACATCAACCACCCTGCCTCCACAAACATCGGTGCTAAAGGGGTACATACCAAATGTCGGTGGACAATTTATAACCTCGTCTCCGGGCTTTAGGAAAAGCCTGAGGATAAGGTCAATGAGTTCATCGCTGCCCATGCCGCAAACAATGTGCTGGCGGCCCAGGCCAGTATATTTCTCTAAAGCCTTCCGTAGCTCCATTTGCTCCGGGTCGGGGTAATTATGATAATAGGGATAAGTGGCTAGAGCTTGATAGACCTTTGGGGAACATCCATAAGGATTCTCGTTACCATCGAGCTTTATTACTTTACTCGAAGGCAATTCAGTTCGTTGGCTCAAAACTTCCGTAGGCTCGATAGGGGTGTAACCCTTCATGGTCACAAGCTCAGGCCTGATAAGTTTTTCGATATTCATTTCAAATTTTCACCCTCACCTTGACCCTCTCTCCTCGAGGGAGAGGGAAATCTTCGAGATTGCCTCGCTTCGCTCGCAATGACACGGAGGACTACCGCCTGGGCGTGGGCATCGAGCCCTTCAGCCTTAGCTATCTCCACAGCGGCCTGGCTCAGTTCTCGCATGGCAGGCTCATCCAAGGCGATGATATTGGTAACCTTGAGGAAGTCTGCAACACCCAGAGGAGAACCAAAACGAGCGCTGCCTCCGGTGGGCAATACATGGCTGGGACCGGCAACATAATCGCCTAGAACTACGGGCGAGATCTCGCCTATGAAAATACAGCCGGCATTGTGAATTTTGGGGATTAAAGACGAAGCGTCGGATGTCATAATGGAGAGGTGCTCAGGAGCGAAGAGATTGACCAACTCCACCGCCTGGGCCATGTCATCGACAAGCACAAGCATTCCAGCATCAATAGCCGCTCCAGCAGTGGAGCGCCGCTTTAATTTTCCCAGTTGTATCTCAATTTCCTTGTCTACCTGGTCAGCCAGGTCAGCCGAAGTGGTGATTAAAATTACTGAAGCCAGGGGGTCATGTTCGGCCTGGGCCAGGAGGTCGGCGGCACAAAGAGCAGGGTCGGCTTTCTCATCGGCTATAATTACTATCTCGCTGGGACCTTCGAGTCCATCGAGGTCCACTGTGCCATAAACCATTTTCTTAGCCAGGGTCACAAAGATGTTCCCCGGACCACAAATCTTATCCACTTTGGGTATCGAATCAGTACCAAAAGCCAGTGCCGCAATAGCCTGAGCACCGCCAAGCTTAAAAATACGGCCGACCCTGGCAATGCCAGCAGCTACCAACGTGGGTGCAGGAATCCTGCCATCCTTAGCAGGCGGTGAAACCATAATGATTTCCCCAACACCGGCCACTTTGGCTGGTATGGCCATCATCAGCACCGTGGATGGATAGGCAGCGGTGCCACCGGGCACATATAGGCCAACCCTTTGTAAGGGCAGAACCTGTTGCCTCAAGTGCTTGGCGACGGGGATTAGGCCGGATTTGTGTCCACAGGCAAGATGGAAGTCCCGTATTCTTTTGGCTGCGAATTCAAGGGCCGAGACAAGTTTCTTGTCTATCGTGTCATAAGCGGCAACAACTTCCTGTCTGTCTACTTCCAGAGAATCCAGTCGGACTCCATCCAATCTTTTGGTGTAATCCAAGAGGGCTTTATCACCTTTGCCCCGAACTTCGCCGATGATACGGTCGACCACTTCTTGAACTGAAAGCTCTTCGCCAAAGGCTTGCTTTATTTGTGCTCCTAGTCCCGGTGACGTGGTGAAAGACTCCCAGAAGTTTTCCCTGGTCAGTAATTGCCTTGCTTTATTGAATCCTTTGACTTTTTTCACGATAATCCTACCCGCGGCGGGGATTGCTTCGTCACTTTGCTCCTCGCAATGACGAGGGGAAAAGGCTCGCAATGACAAAAAGAAAGACTTGTCACTATAGCCCCGCTCGCAATTTCTGCGTAAGGAACTCCATTTCCCCTTTTTTATCGGAAGATGCCAGACTATCTTTGTTCGCAATTAGACAAGCCGAAGACCGGAAGAGCACATCAATAATCTTTAATTTGTGCTGCTTGAGGGTCTTCCCTGTCTGGACATTATCAATAAGCATATCGGCATCCTCGGGTAAAAAAGCCTCGCTCGCCCCCCAGGTTGGAATTAGCTTGTATGGGTTAATGTGATTGTCCCGAAGATACCTGTCGGCAATATCTATGTACTCCGAGGCTACTTTTAGAGGAGCAAGCTTGCTGCTCTGGACGACTGATCTCAATTCATCAACGTCGGCCACAGGCATTTCCTGGCTCACGGCAGCAACAATTTTGACGGCGCCAAAGCCAAGAGCAAACAATTTCTTCACCGGGCTTGAGGGGAAGCGATAGAGGTGTTCCAGCAGCCAATCCTCACCGGTTATGGCTAAGTCGAAATTGCTATTAGCCACTTGCAGAGGCATATCCTGGGGCCTGATTACTTTAATGCCAAGCCAGTCTAAATCAGCGGAGGGTCGGCGGCTTACTACCTCTTCAGAATACCCTTGAAGTGCCAGCCCGGTTCGCTTCAAAAACTGCGAAGTAGGTGCTTGCTGGTGTCCATCAGGCAAAGCCAGGTTGATTTCCTTTGCCTGCCACAAGGGACGAGTCCCCTTTAGTTCCTCGGAGATGTCAAGCCCATTTTCTATTGATGTCTGCGGCCCCGCCTGCCAAGCCTCGGCTCGCCTGCCGAAGTCGTACGGCGAGCAGGCGGGCAGGTCAGCGGTAAGCTTGGAGCTAAAACACGTTAATATCCGGCTCAAATCCTTGTTCTCCAGGCTTTCTCGATTGGCTATTAGAAAAGCAGTAACGGGGAGTAATCTTTTGAGGGGAATTAAGCCTTGAGTCGCTATATCCGCTCCACTCTTTCCCCAGAGCACGGCCAGGTCGGCATTTTCCGGGGGGTAAGCTTCAGCAGCTCCCCACACCGGGAAAATCCTGAACCTTCTCATTCTGAGATTTAAGGCAAAAGCCTCAGCCAGATTAGGATACTCACTTACTATACGATAATCATTTCCCCGGGCTGATAACTCATCGAGATTGGCTATTCCCGCTTGAGTACTGGCAACCACGTGTATACTGCCTTCACCATAATTTAGACTCGATATTTTTACCAGAGCTCCTGCGGGATATTTCACCAGGAATTCTTCAATCCAATCCGAACCACAAATACCCAGGTCGTAATTCCCGACAGCCACCTGTATGGAAATATCTTTCTCCTGGAGTATTTTAGCGGAAAGACCGGGAAACTTTGCCGAGCGAAGGCGATATTGCTTTGTTTTATCGCTATAATCCTGGAATCCCAGGTCTATCTCGGCAAGCACGCTAGCTGTAGGCGATAGAAACCTGCCTTTAGGGAGGGCGAGTTTTATGTAGCCGGCTTGGTAGTCCTTCATCCCTCACTTACCACTTTAAGAATCTCCGCCATAGAAGCGGCATCACGCTGTCGCCCTTGTACACAATCCGTGAGCATAAATGGAGAGGGCTCCTTTCCAGAAACTAAGACGACCCACCTGTAATTAGATTCTTCTCGACCCGTGAAGTCAAGCTCTGCTGGGTATCCGGCGTCACGAAGCGATTCCGCCACAGCAAAGCACGTCTTTACTATTTCCGGAGTCAATTCCTTACCTTTAACCAGGATTCCAGATTCGCCCTTTTTCTCTTTCTCCAGCGGAAGTAATTCCATTATAGGGTCCACATATAGGGCAAATCCGCAGGCGGGGATGTCCTCTCCATTCATAAGGGGCACAAGGTTGTCATATCTTCCTCCGCCACCTATCTTTTCACCAGCAGCCAGGAACTGAAAACAGACTCCAGTATAATACTCAAAACCATGTATCGCTGCGATATCGATTTTATAGCTGCAACCCAGGTTATCCAGTAATGTGGTAACGTTTATGAGGTCCTCCAGGCTGGACTTAAAGTCCTGCGAAGCTTTGGGGAATGAAGCTTTTAAATTGTGTAGAAAGCTGCTCGATTTTCCCTTGAGGCCCAACAGCGCAGCTATGAGCCTGTCGATTTCGGGGGTAGCAGATTTCGCCTTGGTCAATGCCTGCCAATTGCCTTCTAAAATGCGGTTTGTCATCTTAGCTTCCTCACCGGGGCTGAGCTTAAACTCTTTGAGCAATGCCTTCACCAAGCCAGCATGGGACAGTTGCAGCCCGACATTGCTGATGCCAAGTCTGCGGATAATCTCTTCAGCCAGCAGAATTATCTCCACATCCGGAGCAGATTTGGCACCACCGAAAAACTCAGCACCACATTGCCATCGCTCCCTGTTCTCTTTCCCTGTTCCCTCGAAAGCGAAGATATTAGTCACATAGAAAAGCCTGGCTAATTCTTGCCCACTTAGCTTGTCGATGTAGAGTCTGGCTACAGGAATAGTGCCATCTGGCCTCAAGACGACCCGCTCACCACTCCAGCCATCCCAATCGAGAAAGGAATATACCTTGCTTAACATGCTCGGAGTCAGTGTTCCCGTAGCGGTAAACAAGTGGAGGTATTCTAAGGTTGGCGTCCTCACCTCCTGGTAGCCCCAGCTACGACAACAAGTCCGGAAGACATCTTCAATGCGGCGAAAGCGTAACATGTCCTCGGGGAGCAAGTCCTGCATTCCCTTACATTTTTGGTTTTTCATCCTTAGCCTATTCTACACTAAGCTGTGTCCAGCTTCAATGGTGTGTACTCGTCCAATATCTTAGTGTTACACCGCCTTTCATAGTTTTATGCCATTGTAATGTTATATATGAATGTAGGGGCGAACACAGAAAGATAGGCAGATTTCTCTCCAGTGTTATACATGTAAGCCCGAATTCGGTTGCAGTTGGGGACAAATTTGTTCAATAGCACTACAGATGAGCTGATATTCTTGGTGTAAGGGTTGTTCATTCTTAAAAGTGCTGTTAAAGGAATCTTTCAAAACGTATTAAGGGCTGGGAGGAGGAAGTAAAAATGGCTACCGCAACAGAAAAAGCTCCGATGATGGTAAGAATGGATGGTAAAGATGGCATGCTATTGTCCAGGATTTCCCATTTCAACCCGCTCAACTCAGGATACCCATCTGAAGACCAGTTATGCCTACTTTCCGCTTTGCCTTGGATTTCCCGGTACTTTTGCGCCAACAACATCTTTGGTCTGGATTTTCAGGGGTCTGGATTTCGTCCAGAAGAAACCGCGTTCGTATCTCTCAAAATCAAGCCTGAACACAAATTCAATCTTACTTATTGCGTAGCATAAGACCCACATCAGTCCGCAGAAAGGATGGCGAAGAAGGCTCGACATGATCGTTCGCCACAGACCGGGAACACTCATATCCCTGCCTATCAATTCTTTGCCGAAGTATTGATGCGATTTATTGGTGTAGAAGAAGTACCTGCTCCACTGGTGACTGAAGTCTGCAATCGACTCGGGCGGCCCATAGTAGAATATAGCGTCGTCAGCCCATACAAACTTGCGACCCTGTTGAATGCAGGAATAGAAGATAAACTGGTCATCGGCGAGAGAGAGTGGCAAAACAAGCTGTTGGTAAAAGTCTCTTGATAGGGCCATTACCCGCCCATCTATGCTCCACCAGGAGATAGCTTTTCTGCTTCTGATCTTGTCTACCAAAATCCAGTCAAAATATGCCGCCTGCTTCGCCGGATTGAGGATAAAGCCAGGGCAGGGGCGGACAAGGCCACCCTGAGCCATTGCAGCCTTACCATCACGAAGATGCTGTACTAGCTTGGCTATGCTATGTTCATTCGCTAACCGGACATCGGCATCAATAAAAACAATAAGTTCGGCGTTGGTGATTGAGAAGGCCAAGTTTATTGAGTCGTTCTTGCCCTTTCTTTCCGCTTTAGTGATTAGCTTTACCCTTCGGTCTCTGGCAGCTATTTGTTGCACGATGTCATCTGTTTGATCCGTCGATGCATCCGAAATCACGTAGATATTCTGGATTTGAAACCAGTCATGCTGCATTGCCATCATCACATCATGCAGCAAGCGTTCAATACAGCTTTCTTCATTGAACGCAGGAATGACTACATCAATGGTTATCTCTGCCCGCAGGGACTTCTCCCTAGTCATATCCAGGGGAAAAAGTTCTAGCGCCTGTGATGTGTTCCCATGTGCCATGTGTGCCTCCTTCTCGCTATCTTGGTTTGCTGATACTCCCATGGTTGAAATGCTAGTGCAATTGCCAGGAGTAAGAGCCCAACCAGTTTCCTAACGGAAACTCCACTTCCTTTCGCTCTAGTTCCGGCTGCTTAGATAATGCACCGATGCATGCGTCATCCAAGACTGGTTTCTCCGCCGCGAGGAAGTAATTAGTAGTGGGCCAAGTGTGGTTCCGCCGTAATCTTGATTTTACCCAGATTTTTTAGGTTTCTTTCCACTGTGCCGGTCGCTCCAAAAATGGGGCTCCTCTTAACCACATCCCAAACATTTCCCACTGTTTCCTGTATGGCTTTTCTCCTTGATAGTGGATAATTCACCCTTGATATCTGTTCGGAACGCTCGCAAACCAAAGAATATGGCAACAGCTATTCCTGTGAAACCAAGAAATATCCCAATAGCTATTGCGATGTATCCCATAAAGATAGAATCCATTACCTAATCCCTCTAGGCCCTTTCATCAATCCCGCCACTAAATTTCTGCTTTCCAACTAACATTATAGCACTTATTGAAACCTTTAGTGTAGCTTGGGATACAGAATTCTGGGAACAGTAACGGAGCTATGTAGAATCAGCTTTGGGAAGAGTTTCGCATATCCCTATGATCCCTAAGTTTGTTGCTTTTAATTGCTTAGTTTATAATTAACTTGAGGGTGGGATGTCTTTTAGCACTGCCAGGATTATTCTCATTGTAGCAGGAATCATATGGATAATTTCCCTTCTCATTCCCTACAGCAGGCTCGGTGTTGCTAAGGGGCACATCACTGCTATAAGGATAGCTATGACGGTTATGATTGCTGGCGCACTTATTACATATGCAGTATTCACAACTTAGGGAATCGAGGAGACTATAATTAGAATGAGAAAGATAATTGTGCAGGAGCTTATAAGAGCTGGTGTAGTCTTCGCACTTTTGATGTCGGGCTTTGTGTACCTTCGGAACAAGGACGTGCTTGCTGCCTCTATCTCAAGTTTGCTTGCTGCTAGTGGTGGAGTCTCAGCGGTTATGTTTTCAGTTTTAGTCGTGGTGAGGAGGAGGACCGGAAAGGAATTTATGCTCAAGCGTGTGCGCTATTTGCTGATCTTGATGTTGGTGGGCGGTGTGCCCGTGTTTATCCGACTTATACTGGCGGGAGAGGTAACCCAAGCTGTCCTTGTTCCAATTGGAATGCTATTCGTGTGCCTATTGCTCTTTGGCGTCAGGAAAAAGGCTGGACTGAAATGGTAGTTGAATGATTAATTTTGAATTAGATTGGGGACTGATTATTGCGCTATCTATAGGTATTGCTTTATTGGTCATAGGGGTTGTTTGGGGCGTCTGGATTTTCCGTCAGGCGCTGCCTGAGCTGAGGCGTATAGTTAAAGCTATCGTCAAGTACCTGAAAACATAGGATCGGCCTCTCAGCTTGTTAGCCAAAAATAGTGGCGTGGTGGAAAGGCACCAACCTTGCCAATTGGCCTGAATTACCCGAAATACCCGAAGTTTTCCCTACTTTTTTAATACCTAATAATAGTTATTCTTTCCGCTTGGACGAAAGAAGAAAAAGTTTGGGGCAAATTTGGTGTTATCCTCTTTATGACTCACATCCCGTTCCCAATCTTGTCAGCAACTCGTCTCTGACCAATTCTTCAGTGTTTGCTAGTTCACTAACTGGCTTGTGCCCGTTTCCAGTAAGCAGGTGAATGATGTAATCAAGCTTGCTGTTTAAGATGAGGAACATTTGTTTGGTTTCAGCAGAATAGGCTATAATGTCTGAAGGGGAGGCAGAGGAATCTAAATTCCCATAAACTTGAGGATAATGCGCGATGCTTAGAACCGGGCTTAAGGTTTTCTTCATTGCTTTGCTTGTGATTCCCGTAGTTGCGTGTTTAGGAGGCAGCTTCATCTCTGCCGCCAGCCCTACTAATGTGGAAGTCCTTACCGTAGATGGCACCATTGTGCCCGTGATAGCTGACTATATTGATCGGGGTATCAGCCAGGCGGAGGAGAACGACGCTACCGTCTGCATAATTGAGCTAGATACCCCCGGTGGGCTTCTTGGCTCAACCGATAAGATAGTCAAAAGGATTATGAATGCCGACGTGCCCATCGTGGTTTACGTCTCACCCCAAGGCGCCTGGGCTGCCTCAGCGGGAACTTTCATTACTCTATCTGCTCACATAGCGGCGATGGCACCGGCCACGACTATCGGCGCTGCCCACCCTGTAGCTGCTGGCGGAGAGGAAATACCAGAAGACCAGATGAAAAAAATAGTCGAGTTCTCGGCTAAGTGGATGAAGACTATAGCTGAGGAGCGTGGCCGCAATATGGAAGAAGCCGAGCTGGCAGTTACGGAAAGCAAATCATTCACCGATGTTGATGCATTGGAATGTAACCTTATCAACCTGCGAGCTGACAATTTGGAAAGCCTTATTTCCCAAATCAATGGCTGGGAAGTTACTTTAGCCAATGGCGAGGAAGTTACCATTGATACTATGGACTATGTTCCGACTAGAAACGAAATGAATGACATTGAAAAATTCCTGCAAACCATCAGCGACCCCAACATTGCCTACATCCTGTTTACTCTGGCTACCATAGGGTTAATTACTGAGATTTCCAACCCGGGGATGGTTTTCCCCGGGGTCGCTGGTGGCATCAGCTTATTCCTGGCGTTTTACTC
>JAUWGZ010000070.1 GCA_030606165.1 Dehalococcoidia bacterium | reverse complement strand
GTGGCATATACACCAAGACCGCCGGTAACCCCGACAATGATGGTTAAATCCCCGGGTTTAACCTCAGCCCTCATTGCTGCCTGATATGGGGAGGTTACCGCATCGGCAATCACTGCGAAATGCGAAAGGTCTATCCCCTTCCTATCCGGAATCTGACAAAAATCTTGGGCAGGGACGACAATATGGCTGGAAAAACCGCCGTAAATCCCCATGCTATTCCCCGGCATCTTCTGCGCCAGGCAGCGGTTGCCCCTTCCAGCAGCACAAATGGGACAGTTATTGCACGGCATCACCGCCGGTATAATTACTTCCTTGCCTAGCCATTTTTCATCGCCGGCTATTACCGTGCCGCTGATTTCATGCCCCAGGGTCAGTGGCGGTTTGTTGACCGTGGGCACACCATCATAGAAATAGCCCAGGTCGGTATGGCATACCCCGCAGCCAGCAATTTCAACCAGCACTTCGCCGGGTTTAAGCTCAGGGACGTCAATGCTTACCCTCTTCAGTTTGCCCGGCTCTACCATCTGCCAGGTTTCAATTTTGTCCGGTATTTTTGCCATAATTCTCACTCCTTACTCTACAGTCTGTTGATAAATCCAAAAGACAAAGCTCGACCCTTCACATTTAGCAGGTTCATCACCTCCCCACTAGCGCCAGTTTGGTTTTCCCAAAATCCGAATGTGTTTTACCATAATTTTAATCAGTCTGTCAAGCACGGTTTGGCTCCCATTGCTGTAAATTTTTAGCAGGTGAGGGTTGATATGGGGTGAGAGACGCCGTAAAATTCTGGGTGGCTTGGCTCACACGCCAAACATGCTTGAAAGTGCGGAGGATGATATAGTATAGGCTAGGATTTTGGAAAACTAAGCTATTACCAAAGCCTTTCACAGTGACCTCTACTGTGGGAAATATATTTTTAAGGAGGTTAATATGAGACCGCTTCAAACTGATTTGTCCATATTCAACAAACTTAAATTTGAGAAGCCACCTGTAGGCGTCAAGTTCCTGTACTTCAAACCAGAAGGAACACAGCAACTAGACAAAAGTCTGGCTTTCTGCGAAATGATCAAAGAAGCACAGCAAAGAGAATCCCCGTTTTATTTCGCTAAAGAGAATGAGGATTGCTTCGGGAAAGTATCACTGGGGATGGAGCCGATGTCCTCATGGGGAAAAGGCGGAGAATTTGGAGCTGCATTGGAAATCTTTCAGGAACCAAGGGCTAACGCCAGAATCTATCAATACATTCCCAAATTTCCGGAGGGTACGGTGAACTATGTCGCTGTGTCCTCGCTGGACAAACTGACATTCGATCCAGACCTCTTAATTCTTGTGGCTACTCCCGCCCAGGCAGAAATCGTGCTGAGGGCGATGTCCTATTCGACTGGCGAGATATGGGAGAGCAAGACAACAGGGGTGTTGGGATGTGCCTGGATTTTCGTTTATCCATATCAAAGCGGCAAAATCAATTACGTGCCTACCGGGATGACCTTCTGCGGGAAAGCACTCCAACGATTCCCGGAGGGCGGGATACTTATATCTATCCCTTGGGACTGGATACCGACTGTAACGCAAAACCTGAAGCAAATGAAATGGGTTCTTCCCTCGTACACCGATGGGAGGAAAAAGTATATAAAGCGAAGAGACAGCTGCATTGCGAAATTAACCCAAAAATCTGTGAACCCCTAAATTTAGGGGGAATAATTACCTATATAGTGCCAATTTGAAAGGCGGGGTGCTTCTACGTCAAAGCGCTAGCTTGACACTGGGCAATTTGGAGTGCTAAGATTCCATTTTCTGTATGGGGGTGAAAAGATTTACGCTATTATTGAAATAGGTGGCAAGCAATACAAGGTAGCCCCAAAGCAAACACTAGAGGTTGAGCGTTTAGATGTCCCTGAAGGCGACATAGTTGAGCTCGATAAAGTATTATTTATTGGGGGAGATAAAAATACCCTTGTAGGAAATCCTATTATTAAGGGGGCTAAGGTTGTGGCTACTTCTTTAGGGGAAACTAAGGGAGAAAAGGTTATTGTATTTAGATATAAGTCCAAAGTTCGCTACCGAAGCAAGAGGGGACACCGCCAGACTTATACTAAAATATTGGTAAACGAAATTGTTAAGGGTAAAGGAAAATAGGCATGGCACATAAAAAGGGCGGTGGCAGCACAACTTATGGGCGGGATAGTGTATCTAAGCGCTTGGGAGTGAAGAAGTACGGGGGAGAACAAGTTCGCGCTGGGAATATCTTGGTTCGGCAACGCGGGACCCGTATACTGCCGGGAAACAATGTTGGTCTGGGGAGAGATTATACCATCTTTGCCTTAATAGACGGCTATGTTAAATATGAGCCGGCAACCAGATATAAAAAGAAGGTGAGCGTTTACAAATGAAGGATAAAATCCATCCTAAGTATTATGATAGTGCTAAAGTGACTTGCCTTTGTGGTAATACCTTCACCATTGGTTCAACTAAGGCAGAAATCAGAGTAGAAGTATGTGGTAAATGCCACCCCTTTTATACGGGCGAACAAAGGATAGTCGACTCCATGGGAAGGGTGGAGCGCTTTAAGAAGCGATACAAGATGAAATGATGGAATACATTCAACTCTCTATTTTTTTATGTCAGGTTGGAGGCTTGGGGGCCTGTTATTTCTTGTTGTGACAGCGGCTGTTTGACCGCGGGCGGTGTTTACCTTTAAGCTTACCTTGGGAAACTAGAAATTCATTCATCGCTGCTATTTTAGGAGATAAACTTTATATTTTCAGCCATTTCTATCATAATACGATTAGGGATTTTTCATGATGAAACAAGATTGCAACCTTAGCTTTAGGCAGCTACAGAGATTGAGGCACTAATGGAAAAATCTTTTCATTACGGTGGCCAGGCAGTCTTTGAGGGGGTGATGATACGGGGGAAGGAAGGCGTGGCTATATCTGTACGCCAGCCAAATGGAGAATTGAACACAGTGAGGCAGCCCCTGGCCAGCATATACAAAGGGCGTCTCCGAGAAATGCCTTTAATAAGAGGAATCATCGCTCTCATTGAAACCCTGGTTTTGGGCACACAGTCATTACTTCACTCTGCTCAAGTTGCCGCAGCAGAGGAAGTAGGAGAAAAAATACCTACAGCGCTTTTATGGGGGACCGTAGCCGTGAGCCTTGCTTTGGGTGTAGCTCTTTTCTTCATGGTTCCTCTCTTCGCCACCCGCTACCTTATCGACCCTTACATCGATTCTGCCTTATTGAGCAATGTCTTTGAGGGACTTATCCGTATTGGCATTTTCATCGCTTACCTCAAGTTGATAAGTTTAATACCTGATATTAAGAGGGTCTTTGCTTACCACGGAGCCGAGCATAAAGTAGTGAATGCCTATGAGGCAGGCGTTCCTTTGGAAGTGGAGGCGGTTAAGAATTATTCTACTGCCCATGCTCGCTGTGGCACCGCCTTTTTATTTATCGTTCTAATCGTAGCTATCTTTGTCTTTGCCTTGGTTGGTCAGCCAACCCTATGGATACGTATACTGTCCCGCATAGCCCTCATCCCGGTTATCGCTGTTATTAGCTATGAAATCATGAAATTCGGGGCAGGCCACATCAATAACAAGATAGTCCGAATCCTCTTGGCCCCCGGGCTGATGTTGCAAGCTATAACCACCAGGGAACCTGACGATAGCCAACTAGAGACTGCTATATCGGCACTAAACGAGGTCATCGAGATCGACAGGGCTGCTGATTCAAGCGGCAGTACATAATAAAGAGATGAAGGGGTCGCAGGTTTATGCTGTATCTTCGCTCTCCAATTGCTGGAAGAAGCAAGTCCGATTACCGGTGTGACATACTGGCCCCGTAGGCTCAGCCTTTATAAGTAAAGTATCGCTGTCGCAGTCCTTGATGATGGACTTCAGCCTGAGGAAATTGCCCGAAGTTTCTCCCTTGTGCCACAATTCCTGCCGACTGCGGCTATAGAACCAGACGTCTCCGCTGGCTAATGTGCGCTTTAGCGACTCTTCGTTCATATAGCCCAGCATCAGGACTTCACCATTCCTGGCATCTTGGACAATAGCTGGAATCAAGCCTTTATCATCAAACTTTAGCATTTGCCTCCTAAGCTAACCCCCAAAAGTCTTACGACTTTTAGGAGCCCCGCTAAATTTGCTTTAAATATTAACTGGGCATCCAAGGAAATCGCAGGATCTTCTTAGTTGGTTTAACTTCCGAAATTGATTATAGCTTCCCCTAAATCGATGTCTTTGGTATAAAGAGCTTTACCTATAATGGCTCCTTCCACGCCAAGCTCCTTAAGCCTCCGTAAGTGCTCCAGCCTGGAAATCCCCCCGGCCGCAATGACGGGGACATTTGCTTCAGCAAGCAATCTATTTATCATGTCAAAGTTAGGCTCGGTGAGGGTGCCATCCTTTTTTATATCAGTATAAATTAAGCGCCTCACTCCGGCATCGACCATCTCTCGGCTTAACTGGAGGACCTCAAAAACCGTGTCTTTCCGCCAGCCGTGTATGGCTATCTTGCCATCTCTGGCATCAAGGCTAACTGCAATAGCCTCGCCAAATTGCTGGCATAGCTTTTTTACCAGTTCTCTATTCTCTATCGCCGCAGTTCCCAAAATTATCCGGCTTACCCTCTGACGCAACATTTTTTCTGCCACCTCTTCTTGTCTGATACCGCCGCCTAATTCTATTAATAAGCCGCTCTCTTTTATTATCTCTTCGACCACCTCCATATTTTGGGGCTCACCAGCAGCCGCCCCATCCAAATCCACAATATGTAGCCATCGTGCTCCCTGGGAATACCAGGTCAAGGCTGCTGTCACAGGGTCCTCATCAAAAACAGTTTCCTGGTTATAATCACCCTGATATAGCCTGACACACCTGCCGCCCCTGATGTCAATAGCTGGGATTATCTCCATCTCCGACCTCTGCACCATCTCCGGCTTGACTGTTTTTCCTTTGTCGCTAAGTTGAATGTCTGCACTAAACTATCCCGGGCAATCAGGTGTTAGCCTATAATACAATACACTATATAATTGGACAAGCTCAAATAGTATTTACAGAGGCAGGAAATCGGGCTATGACATAGTGTAGCCCTTAAGCATCCCACCCTACAGGACCAGGTTCTGCAAGCTACCCATTATTAGTGCTGCTGCTATCATTATTCCAACAGCTTTAAGCAAGTCTCGTACCCCCAACTCCCGAGCCAATATCACAAAGGTAGCTACACAAGGGAAAAACATAGCCAGAACCGTGCTGCTGATAACCAGTTGCTTGGCAGTTAGTGCTAGGGGAGCTAGCATGCCCATGGCCACATCTTTACGCAGAAAGCCAACGGCCAGAGCTGTAATTGTCTCTTTAGGCAACCCCCACAGCCCGGTCAATACTGGGGCGGTAATATCAGCAATGGCATCAAAAACTCCTAAAGTGTATAGGATGTTTACCACTAACACGGTGCCGAGAACTATGGGCAAGGCTTTCCGCAAAAGATAGCGCTAGCCTGTAAATAGACTCCCAATCTGAAAGATGAGAGTGGCCACGATCCAGGCTATTGCCGTAGTATAGAATAAGCTAAACAGAGGCCACTTCCAGGAATTAGTCTCACCCCTGATAGCACCAAGGGCAGCTACACAGGGAACATAGAGCAGACAGAAGACCATAAAGGCGAAGGCAACAAGAGGCGTCCAGCCAAGCTGAGCAGCTATGGCGCCCCCTAAAACCCCCTCCTCAGCGGCAAAAAGAGTTCCCATAGTTCCCACCACGACCTCCTTAGCCAAGAAACCAAAGACAAGACTCACTGCTGCCTGCCATTGGCCAAAGCCCGCTGGGCTGAATATGGGAGCAATGGCATTTCCTATAGGCTCCAGAGCGCCAGTGTAACCCAGCAGCCAGATGAGAACCACTACGCCAAAGATAATAGTTCCCGCCCTCCTCAGGAAAAGCCTGCCTCGTTCCCACATGTGAATTAAAACCCCTTTTATGGTGGGCGCGCGATATGGGGGAAGCTCCATTACAAAGTGACCAGATTCCTGCCCACGAAAGAGTGTTTTGCGGAATACTAAAGCCATGATGATAGCCACTATTATGCCTATGATATACATGGAGAAAACCACCAGCCCTGCGTGGGCAGCAAAGAAATAGCCAGCCAGCAGAACAAAAATAGGAAGCCTGGCGCCGCAGGACATAAAAGGATTAATTAAAATAGTAGTAAGCCTGTCTTTAGGGTTCTCTATGGTTCTGGTAGCCATAATACCAGGAATATTGCAACCAAAACCTAAAATCATGGGGATAAAAGACCTACCA
>JAUWGZ010000103.1 GCA_030606165.1 Dehalococcoidia bacterium | reverse complement strand
GATTACCTTGGCGGTGATGCCTTGCTTGTTCTCGATGACCCTGAAGGAATTGAACTTACCATCACCAGGCTAAACGAGGAAATCCAAGAATTAAGAGCCACAAAGATGGAAAGAGGTGAGCTGCCTGAGGACTTTCCCCCTCCTTACTTCACCTGGGAAGAATTAGAGTCGCAGATGAAAGAAAGGCATCGCCTGGCGCTGCTGTCAGCTGTCAGCTGTCAGCCGTCAGCTACCGGTGATGGACAGGCTTTGCCCTTCATCAGAGCCCAGAGTTATGGAAGCCAACTGGAAAGGTTCCTCAAAACAGCCAGGCAAATGCTGGAACAAAGACAACGCGTGTTCGTAGTCAGCCATCAGGCGAATCGGTTGGCGGAACTTCTCCAGAAAGAGGACATTCATGCTTCGCCGGCATCACAGATGGAGCAGATACCTCCGCTCGGTTCAATCACCGTGCTCCAGGGCTCACTGGATGGGGGCTGGCTACTGGATGACAGACTGGCCCTTATTACTGATGTCGAGCTCTTCGGTTTCGTGAAGCAGCCGCGACCCAGCACTCAACAGAGGTTGAGTGCTGGGAAGAAGAGGCCGATACCTCACCAATGGTTTCTTCCTCAGTTAGCTCCTGGCGATTATGTCGTCCATGTTGACCATGGCATCGCCAGGTTCCACGGTCTGGCCAGGATGTCCTCCGATGGAATGGAGAGAGAATACCTTGTTTTGGAGTATGCCGCTGGTGACAAGCTCTATGTGCCTACGGAACGGATAGACCGCGTCAGCCGCTATACCTGCCCGCCAGGGCTTGGCAGGCGGGTCGGTGCTGGCGACCAGGCACCACGCTTGAGCCGTTTGAGAACCCCGGAATGGCAGAGGACGAAGAAAAGGGTTAAAGAATCAGTGGCGGAAATTGCTCGGGAGCTGCTTGACCTTTATGCTGCCCGGGAGGTAGCTCCCGGCTTCGCTTTCTCTGAAGATTCACTGTGGCAACAGGAGCTGGAGGCATCATTTCCTTATGTGGAAACACCAGACCAGATTGAGGCAATCATGACAGTTAAAGAGGACATGGAAAAAGCCAAGCCCATGGACCGGCTCATCTGTGGAGACGTGGGCTATGGCAAAACCGAGATAGCATTGCGTGCTGCCTTTAAGGCGGTTATGGATAATAAACAAGTGGCTATTCTGGTCCCGACCACCGTGCTGGCCCAGCAGCATTTCATCACCTTTACCGAGAGGTTGCAAACTTTTCCCTTAAGGGTGGAAATGCTGAGCCGCTTCTGTCCCCCGGAAAAAGAAAGGGAAGTCCTGGAAGGCTTGGTCAATGGCACTGTAGATATATGCATTGGCACTCATCGCCTGTTGCAAAAAGACGTCACATTCAAAGACCTGGGAGTGGTAATAATCGATGAGGAACAACAGTTTGGCGTGGTGCAGAAGGAAAAACTCAAGCAGATAAGGAAGGAAGTGGACACTCTGGCTCTTAGTGCTACTCCTATCCCGCGCACCCTTCACATGTCTTTAACCGGAATCCGGGATATGAGCATCGTGGAAACGCCTCCCGAAGAACGCCTGTCTGTCCAGACCTATGTGGGGGTTTACGATGGCACTCTGGTCAGGCAGGTGGTATTGCGTGAACTGGAGAGGAATGGTCAGGTCTTCTTTGTCCATAACCGCGTTCAGAGCATTGCCTGGGCTGCCAGCAAATTACAGGATTTAGTGCCCGAGGCCCGAATAGCCATAGCCCACGGGCGAATGCCTGAAGAGCAATTGGAAAAGGTGATGACGGATTTTATCGCTGGCAAGTATGACATCCTGGTGACCACCACTATTATCCAGTTAGGTCTGGATATGCCTAATGTCAATACGTTGATTATCGACCGGGCTGACAGGTTCGGCCTGGCTCAGCTTTATCAGTTGAGGGGTAGGGTGGGTCGCGGTATCAACCAGGCTTATGCTTATTTCTTCTTTGATGAGGGGAGGCAGCTAACCCCCCAGGCTCATAAGAGGCTCAGGACTATCTTCGAGGCTACCGAACTGGGTTCGGGTTTTGGTATCGCTATGAAGGACCTGGAAATTCGGGGAGCGGGCAATCTTTTAGGTGTCAAGCAAAGCGGGCATATCGCTGCCCTGGGCTTTGACCTTTATTGCCAGTTGCTGGCTGAGGCAGTGGAGGAGTTAAAAGCAAAGCAAGCTGGCGAAGTGAGGAAGAGCGTCGTTGCCGGGGAAGCGAAGGAATTGCCCAGCATAGTCCTGCCCTTAGACGCCCACATACCGGAGGAGTATGTTCCCAACCTAAATACTCGATTAAGCCTTTACCACAGACTGGCCAGGGTGGAGCATATCGAGGAAGTAGAGGACGTGGCTCAAGAATTTAAAGATAGGTTTGGCGCTTTGCCCCGGCCTGTGGAAAACCTTCTTTATACGGTAAAAATCAAGGTTCTGGCTAGGCGGGCCGAGGTAAGCTCTGTTTCCACACAGGGAAGGCAAATTGTAATAAAACCCCAAACCGTTAATTCCCCTCTTAAGATAAGAGGGGAAAGGGGAGTTATGAGTAAATATCTTGATGCCGCAGTTAAAATAGGCGCCACGCAAATCAAGTTAGACACCAGGCTCCTGGGGGACAGATGGACAGAGGTATTGGAAGAGATACTAAGTTCTAATTGCACCTAAACCTGCTTGAAAGCTATCTATATTTCTGAGTTCAGCAAGTGCTGATAACATACGATTTAGTTAAACTGGCTAGGGAGGTTAAAGCTCCAGGCAGAATAGTGGAACTTATCAATTGTAGCTGGGCGTACCATCTTCAATTTCAAAGCTACCTCGTCCGATATCTCGATTAGATTTTAGATGATTTAAATCGAAGGCTTGTCAGCGTGCGTTATCAGGTGTAAAATCAGTCAATTATGTGCTGTAAGGTAGCTTCGGTTTGGTGTAACTTGGAAAGCGAGGATTTTGAATGACGAAAGCAGGCAACTCTTCCATCCTGGCAGACGGGACCGTCTACAGTAAGAGAAAGAACTTTTGCCCTTTCTCCACGTCTCCTCTGGAGGCTTATGTCCCTATCTTGGGGGAGAAGGGATTGAAGAGACTGGAGAGACTGCAGAAGATAGCTCAGCGGGTGAAAGGCTTAAAAATGCTAACCCTGAATGCTAGCGCCCAAGGTGGTGGTGTCGCTGAGATGCTTTACAGCGCTGTCCCGTTCCTGAATATGCTGGGTGTGGAAAATGAGTGGAAGGTTATTCGTGGTTCCAGGGAGTATTTCGAGTCCACGAAGGAGCTACACAACTTACTACAGGGCAAGGCAGGCTCCTTCAGTCCAGAGCGTCGACATACTTACCTATGTGCCCTCGAGGAGTGCGCCAGGCAGAATATTATTGACTACGAACCTGACGTGATAGATGTGCATGACCCACAGCCACTGGGCTTGAATTACTATCTCAGAAGACCGGGGGAAACCTGGCTCTGGAGATGTCACATAGATATTGATAAAGAGACTATAGAGGGCAACCCTGGTTTGTGGAAGTTCTTTACCGACTGGGCTGGGCGATATGAGGCCGCCATATTTTCGGCGGCTCAATATATTATCCCACGGTGGCCGTTGCCCAAGTTCATAATCCCTCCCTTCATTGACCCTCTTTCTGAGAAGAATAGGGAATTGAGCCAGGGGGAGATAGATAGGGTTCTCACTAAATACCACATAGACCCGAAGGTCCCAATCATTGCTCAGATTGGGAGATTTGACCCCTGGAAGGGAATAGACAGGACTATTGCCACCTACCGCCGGGTGAGGAAGGAAAGAAAATGCCAGCTTATATTGGCAGGTGGCTTGGCCGCCGATGACCCGGAAGGAGAGAGAATTCTGTCCCGGGTTTATGAAGACACAAAG
>JAUWGZ010000083.1 GCA_030606165.1 Dehalococcoidia bacterium | reverse complement strand
CTGGTGGTTATCACCGGTGTTTCCGGCTCAGGAAAAAGCTCTTTAGCCTTCGATACCATATATGCCGAGGGGCAGCGCCGCTATGTAGAGTCTCTTTCTGCTTATGCCCGCCAGTTCCTGGGGCAGATGGAGAAACCGGACGTCGATTACATTGAAGGACTCAGCCCGGCCATATCCATTGACCAGAAAGGGCCGCCCCATAATCCCAGGTCTATTGTGGGCACGGTGACTGAAATCTATGATTATTTGCGCCTTCTTTTCGCTCGCATCGGGCATCCCCATTGCCCCCAGTGCGGAAGGGAAATCTCGCGTCAGACGGTGCAGCAAATTGTCGACGCCGTTCAGGCAATACCCCAGGGCAGCCGCATCATGATTCTGGCACCGCTGGTCAGGGACCGCAAAGGTGAGCATCAAACGATACTTAAGGATTTGCAAAAGGCCGGGTTCGTCAGGGTTCGAGTCGATGGGGAAATTTATGACCTCTCCGAGGAATTTCAGCTAGATAAGAATAAGAGGCATACCATAGAGGTAGTAGTTGATCGACTTCAGATAGAGCAAAACGAAAATGCCACTCGCCTTGCTGACTCCATCGAGACAGCATTAAAGCTGGGGTCGGGCGTGGTGCTGGTTAAGGTCCTGGACGGGGAGGAGTTGCTTTTCTCGGAGCATTTTGCCTGTGTCTATTGTGGCATAAGCCTGGGAGAAATTGCTCCCAGAACATTTAGCTTTAACAGCCCCTACGGCGCCTGCCCGGCTTGCACGGGACTGGGCTGTAAATTGGAAATCGACCCTAATTTAGTCATCCCCGACAAGGGATTGAGCCTGGCTCAGGGAGCTATAGAGCCATGGGTAAGAAATGGACAGGTCAGCACCTGGTACAGCAGCATACTACAGTCCCTGGGTCGCCGCCACGGTTTTTCTCTGTCCACGCCGGTCAGGGAACTGAGTGAGGAACTGGTGCATTTGATTCTTTATGGTGAGGGGGGCGAACTGGTTTCCGCCACATATGAAGACCGTTATGGCAGAATGCGTCAGTACTACACGAATTTCGAAGGTGTCATACCATACCTGGAGCGCCGCTATCGAGAGACGAGTTCCGACAGTGTCAGAGCGGATATCGAGCGCTATATGGCATCAAACCCCTGCCCGGCCTGTCAGGGAAAGAGACTGAAACCGGAGTCTTTAGCTGTCACTATTGTGGACAAAAATATCATGGATGTTACCGCTCTGCCTGTCACACAGTCTTTAAATTGGGTGGAGCAGCTAGGTGATAAAATCAGTCCTCGGGAACTTACCATAGCTAAGCAAATTATCAAAGAGATTCAAGCCCGGTTGGGATTTCTCAGAGATATAGGTCTGAGCTACTTAACCCTGGACCGTCCTTCAGCGACATTGAGCGGCGGTGAGGCCCAGAGAATTCGTTTGGCTACCCAGATTGGCAGCGGGCTTAGCGGTGTCCTTTATATTTGTGACGAGCCCACAGTCGGTTTGCATCCTGCCGATGGTTCCCGGCTTATAGCCACGCTGAAGCGCCTCAGAGACCTGGATAATACCATAATCATCGTAGAGCACGATGAAGCTATGATGAGAGCTGCCGACCACATCATTGATATGGGGCCTGGGGCTGGTAAACAGGGGGGAGAAATTGTTGCCACAGGGACAATTCAAGACATAATGGATTGCCCTCAATCGATAACGGGGCAGTACCTTAGTAGGACGAGGCAAATTCCCCTGCCAGCCGAGCGTCGCTCCGGCTCGGGAAAAGAGCTGGTGGTCCAGGGTGCCAGGGAGAATAACTTGAAAAACATCGATGTCCCTATTCCCCTGGGCAAGTTTGTTGGCGTCACTGGCGTTTCTGGAAGCGGTAAAAGCTCTCTCATTAACGAAGTCCTGTATAAAAGACTGGCCCGCCTTTTCTACCGGGCTAAGGAGAGACCAGGCGAGTGCGATGGTATTATTGGCACTGAATACATTGATAAGGTGGTTAATATTGACCAATCACCGATTGGTCGTACCCCGAGAAGCAACCCTGCCACTTATACCGGGACATTCACCCCTATTCGAGAACTTTTCGCCGCTGTTCCCGAAGCTAGAATGCGTGGTTACCCCCAGGGACGCTTTTCCTTCAACGTAAGGGGGGGGAGGTGCGAAGCCTGTCAGGGGGCGGGCTATGTTCAGATTGAGATGCAATTTCTGCCCAATGTCACCGTCCCCTGCGAGGTATGTAAGGGGAAAAGATATAACCGTGAAGCGCTGGAAATCCACTTTAAAGGGAAAAACATCGCCGAAATCCTGGACATGACAGTGGACGAAGCCTTGCTCTTCTTTGACCACTTCCCTAAAATCAAAAACAAGCTGGAAACCCTCCGGGATGTAGGTTTGGGGTATATTTGCCTGGGGCAGCCAGCACCGACCCTTTCTGGAGGCGAGGCCCAGCGAGTAAAATTAGCTACTGAGCTATCCCGCCGCTCCACAGGCAAAACGCTTTATATACTGGATGAGCCGACTACCGGCCTTTCCTTCTCAGATATTGCTTATCTACTAAAGGTGCTACAGCGCCTGGTGGATTACGGAAACACGGTAATTGTCATTGAGCACCACCTGGATGTGGTCAAAAATGCCGATTGGGTCATTGACCTTGGTCCTGGAGCTGGTGACGAGGGTGGTTATCTTGTGGATGCCGGCATGCCTGAGGAATTGACCCAAAACGATGCCTCTTCCACTGGGCAATATCTACGTGGTATATTATTAACGCAGCGGGAAAAGGTATTGACATGACATCAAAGCTCAACAGGGACGAAATTCTTGCTTCCATCCATGGCAATGTCCAGGATAAGAATATAATTAAGCATATGTTAGCCACCGAGGCTATTATGAGGGCTTTGGCCAGGAAGTTAGGAGAGGATGAAGAGGAGTGGGGCATTACCGGGCTCATCCACGATATAGATATGGAACTGGTTGAGGGTGATATGAGTAGCCATAGCAAATTGGGCGCTGACATTGCCCAGGAGCTTGGAGCTAGTGAGACTATGGCCCATGCTATTTTGTGCCATAACGAAGCTCATGGCATTCCCCGGGAAACGAAATTGGATAAGGCCCTTTTCTGTGCTGACCCCCTGAGCGGGCTTATCACCGCGGCTGCTCTGGTTCGCCCCGATAAACTAAGCGGATTGACCACTAAATCGGTAATGAAACGCTTTCGCGAAAAAAGCTTTGCTGCCGGAGTCAATCGGGAGCAAGTGGCTCAGTGCCAGGAAATCGGACTGGAGCTGGAAGAGTTCATCGGCCTGGGAATCGAGGCCATGAAAGAAATCGCCTCAGATTTGCTATTGTAACATCCTTGAATTTTGGCAAATTTTGTAGTGCGACCCTTTAGAGTCGCGCAATACGAGGTCTTAGCCTCGTACTACATTTTTGAATATCCTTTGCTTGGAAGCAGGATTCCTGTGATTAGTATCTCAGGTTTAGCATATGCCCAATTACCCGGATAGCATAGACGTTTAAGCTGAGCCTAACCTTTCATCATCTTCACGACCAAATTCCTATTGCAAACGGATTGATGTATTTGGTATAGTTGACCATATTTGGTTATAAGTGGAGCCTGAATTTTTTAGCCGGCGTAGGGAAGGAAGCAGGTATGGTAGTAAGAAGAAAAATCGCTCATGAAAGAGACAGAACCACCGCACAAAGAGTTAGAAGCACCACCTAGAACTGGGGAGATATACAGGGCCCTCGTAGCATCCTCCTGGGATGCCATACTGGGGGTGAATCGCAAAGGGACAATAATATTCTGGAATAAAGGTGCAGAGCAAATTTTTGGCTACTCAACCGACGAGATACTGGGCCAGCCAGTAACCAAGTTGATGTCGGAGAAACACAGAGAGGATCACACAAAAGAACTGAGGGCTTGCTTGAGCGGAAATTGCGGGGAAACAGGGATCATCGAATTTGAAGCATTGAGGAAAGACGGCTCTACATTCCTCGTTGAATTGTCTTTATCTATTGAGCAGCAAAACGGCAAATTTGTGGGACTTGCCATCGGAAGGGACATCACCGAGCGCAAACAAATGGAGCAGGCACTCATGGAAAGCGCAGAACGTTATTGCAATCTCTTTGCGAATTCCTTGGAAGCAGTTCTTTCTGCGGACATCGAAGACGATATTTTAGTGGGTAATAAGGCGCTTGAGAAACTGCGTGGCTGCTGTCTGGAAGAATTAACCGAGATGCATCCAACAAACATTCTCCCTCCAGAAGGTAGGGAATATATTTCCAAACATGTAGAGAAGATGCTGAGCGCAGATGAACCTATATCCAGCATAGTGCATGAAATTTTCAGGAAAGATGGCAAAAGGATACTGATAGAGCAGTATTTAAATTTCATCAAGAGAAAAGGCACAATCGTAGAATTTCAAGGGTCTTACAGAGACATCGCTGAACGCAATAAAACGGCAGAACAATTAAAGAGTTCCCTTATCAACCTGGCAAAAATCGTTTCTCGAGTGATTGAATCTTGTGACCCTTATACGGCAGGGCATCAGCAAAGAGTAGCTGAACTGGCTCGTCTTGTAGGTGAGAATATTGGTTTGGCCGAGGATATGGTTGAGAGGCTCTACCTCGACGGATTGCTCCACGACATCGGCAAGATTTCCATCCCGACGAGTATTCTGACCAAGCCAGGTGAACTATCTGAGGAAGAATGGGCTCTTATCCGTGCCCATACGAAACAGGGTTATAACATATTGAAGGATGCAAATCTTCCCTGGCCAGTAGCCGACGTAGCATTGCAACACCACGAACGCCTAGATGGCTCGGGTTATCCTGACGGTATCACAGGGGATAAGCTAAGTCTGGAAGTCAGCATTCTCGCCGTCTGCGATGTGGTGGAAGCTATGAGTTCCCATCGTCCTTATCGGCCAGCAAGGACCACGACGGATATTCTAAAAGAGCTCAAAGGCGGCAGGGGAACAAAGTACGATGCCAGTGTAATAGATGTGATGCTGCCGATGATTGAAAGCGGGGAATTTAAGTCTATGTGGAATCGTAGAAATTCAATGAGCACGGCTACAGAATGTCTATATCCCTGACGACGGCAATGAAGTTTTCAAAAGGCTTATAATTAAGGTTGTTCTCTCTGCAGTATGCCAGCAGCTCGCCTGTAGCAAAAACATGGTGAGCGTATTTTGCTGGAGCAAAATCGGAATCGCCATTCCCTACATATATTACCCTGTACCCCAGCTTTAGA
>JAUWGZ010000052.1 GCA_030606165.1 Dehalococcoidia bacterium | reverse complement strand
TGCTTATGATGGGCAAGGTGAGCAAGTCTGTGTGTGAAGCTCCTGTAGAGGTAAATAAGGTAGGAATGATACTCACAGGGGGGCTTAACCCTGTAGCTGCTGCTGTTGAATCCGGTATAGAAGTGGAAAATCATGCTATGAGTACCGTGATGGAATACCAAGACCTAGTTAAGTTCCGGGAGTTATGAAATGAATGTAGTAAGAATCATACCATGCTTAGATGTGAAGGATGGCAGAGTGGTCAAGGGAGTAAACTTCGTGAATCTGAGGGATGCCCGAGACCCTGTAGAGGCGGCGGAGGCCTATTGCCGGGAAGGAGCTGATGAACTGGTATTCCTTGATATCTTCGCCACCGTGGAGAGTAGAAAGACACGTTTTGAATGGGTGAAAAGGGTTTGTGAAGTGGTTACGGCCCCCTTTGCCGTGGGAGGTGGTATCGCTAGCCTTGAGGACATGCAGACCTTGTTTGACCTTGGGGTGAGCAAAGTTTCGATAAATACGGCTGCGGTTAGAAATCCTGAACTGATAAGAGCAGCCTCGAACAAGTTTGGCAAAGGAAGGCTCGTTGTTGCCATTGATGGACGGAAGAACCCTGAGGGTAGCGGTCTGCCACGGCTGGAGGTGGTGGTGAAGAGTGGCAATGAGGCTACTGGTATCGATATCGTTGACTGGGCAAAGAGGGTGGAAGCACTAGGTGCCGGTGAGATTTTACTCACTAGTAAGGATGCTGACGGAACAAAGAAAGGATACGATTTGGAGATGACCAAAGCTGTGGCTGAAGCTGTCAAGATTCCAGTCATTGCCTCGGGAGGAGCAGGCAAGCTTGAGCATCTTTATGAGGCTGTAACGATTGGCAAAGCGTCGGCAGTCTTAGCCGCTTCTATCTTCCACTTTGGCGAAATATCCATCTCTCAGGCAAAAGAATATTTGGCTGAGAAAGGGATATCTGTAAAAATGTAGGAAGGAAAAGGTCAGGAAAGGTACGGCGAGAGGTGCTTGTGCAATGGTAAGCGATTATGAAAAAGTGAAGACCATAGTGGATAGATACGATGGCAAACACGATAGTGTCATCGCAATACTTCAGGATGTGCAATCGGAATATCACTATCTGCCAGAACATGCTCTAAGGGTAGTAGCGAGCCAGTTGGGTCTTCCCTTGATACAGGTCTGTGGGGTGGCCACCTTTTTCAAGGCATTCAGTTTGAAGCCACGCGGTGAGCACATGGTCAGCGTTTGTCTTGGTACTGCCTGCCACGTGCGAGGTGCCTCTGCTGTGCTCGATGAAGTGAAAAGACGACTTGGCATCGAGCGTGGCGAGACAACTGAAGACATGCGGTTTACACTGGAGACGGTGAATTGTCTAGGGGCATGTGCCTTGGGTCCTATTGTGGTTGTGAATGGCAAATACCATGGACAAATGAGTCCTGGAAAGGTCAAGAAAGTCCTCAAGAAACAGAAGAAGGAACCCCCGGAAGGATAGGAAGTATGAAGAGGTTGAGAGCAGCGGTTGAACTAGAACAATTGCGGGCCAAGATACTGAAGCAGCGCAAGCCGGAAAAGTCCTGTATCTCAATCTGTGGTGGCACTGGCTGTCATGCGTATAGGTGCGACGACGTTGTCAAAGCACTCAAGAACGAGATAAAGCGGCAAGGGTTAAGCAAACAGGTCGAATTGAAAGTAACAGGCTGCCACGGTTTCTGCGAGCGTGGTCCGCTAATGGTACTCTATCCCCAAAAGATATTCTACCAGCGCGTTAGTCCAAACGACGTTTCTGAAATAATCACAGAAACGGTCATGAGAGGCAATATCATCGATAGGCTCCTTTATGTTGACCCGATGAGCAGAAAGAAAGCACATTTTGAAAATGACGTTCCCTTTTACAAGAAGCAGGAAAGGCTTGTCTTTGGCAATAACGGTGTCATCGATCCCACAAACATAGAGGACTACCTTGCTATAGGCGGTTACTCGGCTCTGTCTAAAGTCCTCTTCAATATGCAGCCGGAGGAGGTAATTGAGGAAATCAAGAAATCCGGCTTACGTGGGCGTGGTGGTGGGGGATTCCCCACAGCCAGAAAGTGGGAAGCCTGCCGCAATGGTCCGTCATCAGACGGCATCCGCTATGTCATCTGTAACGCTGATGAGGGTGACCCCGGTGCTTATATGGACAGGAGCCTGCTTGAAGGGAATCCCCAGAGCGTCATAGAAGGGATGATAATCGGCGCGTACGCAATAGGCTCACACTACGGATACGTTTATGTTCGGCACGAATATCCGCTGGCCGTGAAGAACCTGAGCGTAGCGCTAGAGCAGGCGAGGGAATACCGTCTTCTCGGTGAGAATATCCTCAGCTCTGGTTTTGACTTTGATATCAAGATTTCACGAGGTGGAGGTGCGTTTGTCTGCGGCGAATCGACTGCACTTATGGCCTCCCTAGAAGGCAAGATAGGTGAACCACGTCCCAAGCACATTCACACCATTGTGAGCGGACTTAATGGCAAGCCCTCCAATCTCAATAACGTGGAAACCTGGGCCAATGTGCCGCTCATAATCAAGCGCGGGGCGGACTGGTACTCGCAAATCGGCACAGAGGGAAGCAAGGGCACCAAGATATTTTCTCTGGTGGGGAAGATAAACAATACAGGATTGGTTGAGGTGCCAATGGGCATCACGCTCAGAGAGATAATTTACGACATCGGTGGCGGAATCCCCGATGGCAAGAGATTAAAAGCTGTCCAAACAGGAGGCCCCTCAGGTGGTTGTATTCCTGAGAGCTTGATTAACCTGCCTGTTGATTTTGATAGGCTTACCGAGGTGGGATCAATGATGGGCTCAGGTGGAATGATAGTCATGGATGAGGATACGTGTATGGTGGATTTAGCAAGATATTTCATTAAGTTCCTCACTGAAGAATCCTGCGGCAAATGCGTGCCCTGTCGTGAGGGATTAGATAGGATGCTCGATATTCTAACTGACATAACGGAAGGAAGAGGTAAGGAAGAGGATATCGAACTTCTGGAGGAGCTCGGGTGGGTCATAAAAGAGACTTCTCTTTGTGCTCTTGGTGGCACAGCCCCCAACCCTGTTCTCTCGACTATCAGATATTTTCGCGATGAATATACGGCTCATATAATAGAGAAACACTGCCCGGCAGGCGTCTGCAAGGCACTTATTACCTTTACCATTGACGAGGAGAAATGCACCGGCTGCGGAGTATGCGCCACAGAGTGTCCGCAGGGAGCAATATCAGGTAAGAGGAAGGAGCCGTACAAGATCGATCAGGATAAGTGTATCAAGTGCGGGCTTTGCCGCGACAACTGCAAGTTCGAGGCAGTCACAGTCTTATAGAGAGGGAAAAGCATGGTTGAACTAACTATTGATGGGATAAAGACAAGAGTGCCGGAGGGGACTACAGTTCTTGAAGCAGCAAGAGAGATGGGTATTATCATTCCGACTCTCTGCTATCATCCTAGCCTGAGCCCTTATGGCGCCTGCCGTGTCTGTATAGTTGAGGTGGTTGAAGACATTCGTTCATCACTGGAAGCGTCCTGTACTCTACCAGTGGAGCAGGGACAAGTGATCTTTACGAGTTCGGAGAAAGTAACGAAAGCGCGCAAGCTGATCATCGAACTGTTGCTCGCTTCCTGTCCAAACTCCAAAACGCTGCAAGACATGGCTGCAAATATGGGTATTAACAAGGTTCGTTTCAAGATAAAGGACAGGGGCTGTATTCTCTGTGGACGTTGTGTGCGCTACTGCAAAGAACAGATGAAATCTGGCGGCATTGGATTTGTTGGCCGCGGCACATCACGGAGGGTAGCAACCGCTTTTGATCTCGCTCCCGAAGAGTGCCGCAATTGCGGTGGCTGCGAATGGATATGTCCAGTCAATGAGAGAGCCTGTATGGCGGGCAACTTGATAGACGGTCTTTGTGGGGCATGTCAGAACCTTAAACCTGTAGAGACTTGTCCTGTTTGCACAGAATGTTCACAAAGTGTTGGTCCATCAGGTCACAAGGTTTATTAGCTAAGAAATTAAGAAAACAGTAAAGGTTAACTTAAGAGGAGGTTAGAAATGACATTAACCAGGTATAACGCAACAGCTGCTACGTTGAGCAAGAACAGGACGGGTGGTGACTGGTGCCCGATAAGTGGAATGTGCGTCACCTGCGTGGAAGGCTGTATCGGTATGTGCGAAGTTGGTAAGAGCGCTTACCGGGGTCACGAGGTTATTTACCCGCAGCCATTCGGAATAATAACAACCGCATCACAAAAGGCATACCCTGTTGATTTATCGCATTTCAACATAATGGGAACAGCTGTTGGCGCTGTTGGCATAGAAGCAGACTCGGATAGGGCTATCTTCCCAAATGTTAGCCTTGAGACGAGATTAGGTCAGGATAAAGGAATCAAGTTGCGCCTGCCTCTACTCATTCCGGGTCTGGGTTCCACAAATATCGCCACTCAGAACTGGGAAGGTTTAGCCATTGGTGCTGCACTTACTGGGATACCGCTCACCATCGGCGAGAATGTCTGTGGCATGGATGTGGACGCGAAAATACAGAATGGAAGGGTGATTCACTCACCTGACCTCGAGAGGCGTGTAAAGCTTTACCAGCAATGGCAGCGCGATGGCTATGGTGCTATTGTTGTACAGGCAAATGTCGAAGACAGTCGCCTTGGTGTACTGAAGTATGCCATAGAGAGACTCGGGGTCAATGCGGTAGAATTGAAATGGGGACAAGGAGCCAAGGATATTGGTGGTGAGGTAAAAATCAAGAGCCTTGAAAAGGCACAGCTCCTCAAGAAACGGGGCTACATTGTCCTTCCTGACCCGCTTGATCCTGCTACGATAGAGGAGTTCAAGAATGGCATTTTTACTGAGTTTGAGAGGCATTCACGGGTTGGTATGGTTACTGAAGAGGGCTTCCTTGAGACTGTTACTCAATTGCGGAAGGCTGGTGCCAAACATGTATCGTTGAAAACTGGCGCCTACAGACCCGCAGACCTTGCGCGTGCAGTCAAGTTTTCCTCCAGGGCAAAGATTGACTATATCACCGTTGATGCTGCAGGTGGGGGTACCGGCATGAGCCCGTGGCGTATGATGAATGAGTGGGGTGTACCTGGTATAGAACTATGGTCGCTGCTCTATAAATATTGTAGCCGTTTGGCCCAGAAAGGCGAATATGTGCCTGACCTTGTAATTGCAGGTGGGTTTACTTTGGAAGACCAGCTATTTAAGGGCTTGGCACTATGTTCTCCCTATGTGAAAGCGATAGGTATGGCACGAGCACCTCTCGCGGCGGTTATGGTTGGCAAGACTATCGGTGAATCGATAAACAGCGGACAACTTCCTATTTATCTCCAGCGATTTGGCAAAACGAGGGAAGCTATCTTTGTTACTGCTGAGGGGCTGAAAAGAGAGTATGGCAAAGATTATGAGAGGATTCCAACTTCGGCTATCGGGCTCTACACTTATTACGAGCGGCTCGCCCAGGGTTTACGCCAGCTCATGGCTGGAAGCCGCAAGTTTGCCGTCGAGTTCCTCGACCGTAGCGATATTGTTGCCCTCACTCATGAGGCAGCGGGGGTCTCCGGCATACCCCACGTGATGGAGGCAGATAAGGAAGAGGCAGAGAAGATTCTGGGATAAAGTAGAGAGGATACCTATAGCTGGCATTGGCCAGCCAGTCCAGGGCACACATTTCCGCACACTACATCACACCACCCCAAAATCCCTATGTCTTGAGTTCTGCACTGAGCTTACTTTAACTCCTCACTTTCCACCACGCCACAGAGCTCGTAAACAACTGGCTATATAAATAAGTCGACTCACGAGGTATAATACTTTTTAGCTGTGTCAGTGGAGATTCTATGAATATTCCACCGAATCCGATTACAGAATCGAGGCATTTCTAAGTGTTTGCGATACATGTAGAGAATCTAGTCAAGACATATGATAGCCGACGTGTGCTTGACGGAGTTAACCTTGATGTGCCAGAAGGCGAGTTCTATGCTCTGATGGGGCCAAATGGTTCTGGCAAGACTACACTTGCTTCAATAATTGCTGCGGTGAAAACGCAAGATAGCGGTGTTGTTGAAGTCTATGGTAAAAAGCCGGCACAGGCTAAGGAATCTATTGGCTATGTGCCGCAGGAAAATTTCTCATCTCCCAAGCTTTCAGGAAAAGAAAATCTCATCTATTTCGCTGGTCTCCTGGGATATTCCCGGAGTCAGGCAAATCAACTGGCGGCTGGAATGCTAAACAAACTTGGACTTTCTGAAGAAGTGGATAAGAGAGTCGCCAAGTACTCTGGTGGGATGAGGAAAAGGTTAGAAGTTGCGACAGCGATTTTCCCCGGTATAAAGGTCCTTATCCTGGATGAGCCGACGACTGGACTCGACCCTGCTGCCAGAAGATCCTTTTTCAGTATGATTCAAGAGATTATGGACAGGAAAACCAGTATTATTCTGATTACTCATATCGGGAGTGACGCCGAGCTAGCCTCAAGAGTGGGTTTAATAGACAATGGTAAAATGATAGCTGAAGGCACTCCTGATGAGCTCAAGAGGAAACATGCTGTCGAGGATGTGATAACCGTGGAGACGGCTGTGAAGACTGATAGTGTGCTCTCAGTGTTAAAGGGTTATAGCATCAATGGAAAGGTAGCGGAATCGGAGGCTGGCTACAAGATTTACGCAAGAAACGGGGACAGAGCACTGGCAGATGTGGTAAAGAGTCTTGACCAAGCCGGACATAAGGTGATGCGTATCGAAATGGCGAGGCCCACCCTCGAAGACGTCTTCTTCAGACTTACCGAAAGGCACTTACAGGAGGCAACCGGATAATTGAGGCAGATATCTGCAGCCTATACCAAGGCAGTCAAGGAGCTACTCAGGGAGAAGTCGGCACTGTTTTGGACCATAGCCTGGCCGATAATCTGGGTAATCATTGGAAGCTACATATTTACAGGTAGTGCCCCTCAAGAAGTGGTTCCCTATATCAAGGGTTCTATTGCCATTTCAATGATGGTTTTCGCGCTGATGATAGCCGGCATGTCTAACCTTCCCGCCAGTATTGCCGGCGATAGAGCGAACGGTTTACTTTCCAAACTCATATCAATGCCCATAAAACCTTACAGAGATTTCATTGGTAGAATCTCTGCTGTTACTACCCTTTCTTTGCTGGCAGCAGCTCTGGTTATAGTAATTGGTATCGCAGTCGGTGCACGTTTCACAGGAGCTGGAGTCGAGATACTGCAGGTTGTTGGCTTTGTCTTTCTGGTAATTTGTGCCTCTGCCGGAGTGGGACTCATTATCGGCACATTGATAAAGAATCTTCAGGGCGCGATCATGACAGGGGTCGGCATTGCAGTAATAACATCTTTCGTATCAGGCCTATTTGCTCCATACGAGGTTCTGCCAGTGCCACTTCAAGTATTTTCTCGAGTCTATCCCATTTCCTCAGCACAGGCATCAATCGTACACTTACTGGCCGGACCAGAGATGATTGCGTATAATCCTTTAACTTCCAGCCAGATAACTCTTACTATAGCTCTTTCTTTTGCACTTCTCTTTGTCGGTACGATCTTATACTCAAGACTCGGTTGGAAGCTCGATTAACTAATCAATTTCTGTTAAAGCGGACTGTTATGGCACAAGAGACGTGGAAAAATTACCGGGAAAATAAATATTTCAAACCATCCCCTCTAAAGGGTATACGCGTGCTCGAGGCTTGCACTATTTTACTTGGTCCTGCAGGGCCAGCCTTTCTCGGAGCGATGGGCGCTGAGGTCATTAAGTGCGAATTACCACCCACGGGTGACACAGTTCGTCAGATGGTTCCCTTTGGCCACTTTTTCAGGGATCAGTCACCAGCAGCGGTGCACATCAACACCAACAAATACTGGCTGGGGCTAGATTTGCATAAACCAGAAGCGCAGAAGATATTCTGCGAACTGGCAGCTAAATCTGACATTGTAGAAGATAATTTGAGACCGGGTACGATGGAAAAATGGAACATAGGCTACCGACAGCTCAAGGAAATTAATCCGAGTATTATTTATATCTCAAAGAATGGCTTTGGACAGTGGGGGCAATATGCTGAAGAGAACAGGCCCTCCAACGATGGTGCTGCCCAAGCACTTTCCGGCTATGCTTGGATGTCGAGTTTTCCCGGCCGGCCACCTCTAAAGAGTCGGTTGTATGTCTGTGACACTTACGGTGCCTTGATGGGTGAAGTGGCAGTGCTGGCAGCGCTTCATTATCGGGGCAAGACAGGCAAAGGACAGTACATTGAATTGTCACAAACCGAGAATATCATGCGCACAATGTCGTGGGTCTGGCCCTACCAGCAAATTACGGGCAAAGTGGCCACGCCCACGGGAAACAGGGACGTATCAATCTGTCCTGCCGATACTTTCTGCTGCGCTGATGATACCTTCGTGGCTATTGCAGCACCGACTCCGGAGGAGTTTAAGGGACTGTGTGCCGCTATGGGCAAGCCGGAACTGGCTGAAGACCCCCGATTTAAAGACCACTTGACCCGACTAGAGGAAGAAAACGCCACTGCCATCCTCAAAATTATTGCTGCTTGGGTCAGAACCAAGAAACCTGAGGAGATCGAGGCATTAGCCGAGGAGTATGGATTCGCTGCATCTCGCGTGTATAGTAGCAAGAATGTCGTGGAGGATGCTCATTTCCGGGAGCGAGGCTTCATGACCAAAATCGATGATCCTTTCCTTGGTCCCTACGATGAATATGAATTTCCTGTGATGATGTCCAAGAGCCCGCCCAAGGTTAAGTGGTCCGTGCGAGCAGTCGGCTTTGACAACGAATAT
>JAUWGZ010000015.1 GCA_030606165.1 Dehalococcoidia bacterium | reverse complement strand
CAACATAAAGTAACTCACTGGAACACAGCTATTGAGGCGCTTACCGGTATAAAGAGAGAGGAGATAATCGGGACGGATGAGCAGTGGCGGGCATTTTACACTGAGAAACGGCCGGTTATGGCTGATTTAATAGTAGATGGGGCAGCGGAAAACGAAATAGAGACGTATTATAAAAATGGATACAAGAGAAGTCGGCTGATCGATGGTGCTTATGAAGCCGAAGGTTGGTTTTCAGCTCTTGGCAAGGATGGAAAGTATCTCCACTTTACGGCAAGTCCTATCCGAAATAACAACGGAGAAATAACGGGCGCAATAGAAACACTGGAAAACATCACTGAGCGAAAGAAAGCAGAAGAGAATCTACGCTACTATTTGCGGGAGATTACCAAGGCTCAAGAAGAGGAGAGGAAACGTATTGCGCGTGAACTTCATGACAGCAGTGCTCAAAATCTTATCGCTCTGCTTCACCAGTTGGACAACTTGCTAAATGACAAGGCAAAGCTGCCGGTGAGTGAGGCTAAGGCACTATGGGGTTTCTATGAGCAAATAAGGGATACACTCCAGGAGGTGCGTCGGTTCAGCAGTGACCTGAGACCGTCCATCCTTGACGATTTAGGTCTGCTCCCGGCATTGGAATGGGTAACCGAGGACCTGAAAAATACATATTGGATAGAGGTTAATTTGAAAGTGCTTGGGAATGAGCGGAGGTTATTCCCGGAAACAGAACTATTACTCTTCCGCATTGTTCAGGAGGCGCTTAGAAATATTGCCAAGCATGCTGAAGCCGCCAAGGCTGAAGTCAAAGTCAAGTTCGACGAGGACAAGATAACGGTTACTATAAAAGACAACGGTAAAGGCTTTGAGCCCCCGGAAAGCCTCGGAGTACTGCCACCCACAGGTAAACTGGGCCTGGCTGGAATGCAGGAGCGGGTGCAGTTGCTTGGTGGTAGGTTAAAGCTGGAGTCTAAACCGGGTAAAGGCACCAAAATATTTGTTGAGGCCCCGGTTTAACTGGTGGATAATTATTTCTAGCCAGAGCCAAATCTTTTCTCAAGAGTTGCGGTGAAGGCTCTACCACAAGGAAATCCCTGTGGCAAGGGGAAAATATGCTATACTTTGGCTATAGGAATTAGTGTGAATTTATGGCGAACTCTGCTCAGCCTTTCAAGAGGAGGATGCAGTAACGACACGACGCAACCGCTGGAGGTGAAGGTGTGAAAGAAGTATTACTTTCAATCCAAATAGAGGCACTGCCTGAAGGGGGATTCCTGGCTACCAGTAAAGAATTGCCGGGGCTGGTGGCCCAGGGGCGCACTGTAGCTGAGACTCTGGAAATTGCGCAGGATGTCGCCGCCGGGCTCGTTGAGTCCTACATTGAGCATGGCGACGAGCTTCCACCCAGGCTCAGGGAAGCCACGGCCCCTCTGGGAGAGGCGCACATCCCGGTGACGATATCCTGATGGGAAGGCTTGCTGGCTTCAGCACCGATGAAGTGGTCCGGAGGTTGCGACGGGCAGGATTTGTCTTCGACCGGCAGAGAAAAAGCAGTCATCAAATCTGGAGGAATCCAACAACTGGAGCACGCACCACTGTTCCTCGTCCTCCTGGGGACCTGCCCGAAGGAACGGTGAGGGCCATTATCAAACAAGCAGGACTGTCGATCAATGAGTTTTTGGAGCTTTAGCTTCGTATTCTGGAACATAATATCTAATTTTTATAGGCGAGAATCGCTATTTCAGCTTTGCCGATGCCGGGCTCATCGAGGAATATAACTCGGACTTCTTAAGCCTCAAAGAGGGAAAAAGAACTTAGGCCTGAGCGAGATTTAACGACCTTAATGAGCTATCTGGGAATTTTAGCTTTCGTCCACGGTTAAATTGGTGGTACCCGTTTTGGGAACGAAGCTAAGGCATTCTATCATTCTTTTATTCATAATGCTCAAGTTTTATTGTTAACTTAAGAGGGTCAACGCCCTGCACGGCCATTGTAACTTCCGCCTGGGGCACAACACATTGCTCAGTTACCCAAAATGTCAATTCCAGATCTATATCAGGTTGTGTTCCATTCACCACGAAACAATTTTCATAGGTGCCTGAGGGGACCACAACGTCCTCTTTTCCAATGACGGTCATCTCCACGGTTACCTCCGGTACACCATCCAAAGGAAGCGTGGAGGTGAACTGCTCTGAGTACCCCGCATCAATGCCCTCCCAGCGTTCTGGTGGTAGTAGTAACGTCATCTTTTTGGTTACATCAACAAAAATAGCTGCATCTATTGGCGTCGGAAATGGCAGAGAAGAGTCCTTGAGGCCCCCTGCCAAAGACGTGAATTGAGGCACTGAATTCCTGAAATTTTCAAGCTCTCCATGAAAATCCACTCTCACTTCGCCGGCGGTGATATTTAAGGCGAACTCTCCTTCGAATTGATAAGTCCTGTTGTCGATTGATGCGAATTGTAGCTCCCCTACTCTGGATTCTTGGAAATAATAACCGTAAGTTGCAGAGTGGATTTTGAGCGCGGGCTCCGGATTGAGAAGAGCATAGATGCTAGTTGCGGCAATAATGGCGAGACCAACCAAGCCGATTACAACTATCGGATTTTTGCCCTTCATTTTAGTCTCTCCCCCGGCTAACCCCATGGTATAATAACTTCCTTAGTGTAAAAAGAATTATGTTAATAGTCAAGGATTTAGGAAATGGCTGATTTCCGACGGGGTATTAAAGCCGGTGTGGCTGCTGCGACGGTCTACTTGCTCGTCTCCGTAATACTTGCAGCAATTGGCCAGATGTTTTGGTACCCCGGGAACTTTATACACGCAGCAGGACTCGGGATCCACCTCGACCCCTTAGGTGTGACTCTCTCGATTCTCAGCCGTATAGTCCGCGGAATCGTATTCGGGGCGGTTTTTGCAGCCCTGTACAGTTTCCTCCTCGGTACCACCAGCGTTAAGAAAGGAATGGTGCTCTCGGCGTTCCTCTGGATACTCAGTGCAGTTCAACTCATTTACATAACCCCTGGATGGCCTACCGGTGGGGGTCACACTTCTACGGCCGGTATAACTGTTAGCCTGTCATCGATTGGCCTGGCATTGGTAAGCATTATATTCGCTATGGCCTTCGGCGCGTTGGTTGGTGCCATATGGAATAAGCTCAGGGAGAAAAAGGTGACAGAGGCTAGGAAAAGCATGGCAGCATTGCTGGTTAGCTTCATTCTGGGGGGATTAATGTGGACATCAGGGGCCGTGGCGTTCTTTATGAATGTGGTTGTCAGAGGGTTTCCTGTAATAGAGCAGCCGGGGCCATTCTGGTGGTACAGCATACTTTTTGTGTCGGTTGTCTTTCTCGGGCTCCCCGGCTGGGTTCTCGCCCTCGTCGCCTGGAGAAAAACGAGAAGGGGAGAATCCGGGCTTAAATGGGGCGTGGCTGGAGGGGTAATTATGGCACTGACCGGTATTATGCTGCTTCCCGGCGTCCTCGCCATTACTGGCGGAGTGTTCAGCGGGCGCAAACCCGCCACCGAGCCCAGCGCCGCCCCAATTGAGCAATAAGGGGAAAAGAGCTTAAGCCAGAGCGAATTTAATTTATCACTTAGCGCTTAAAGGCGACTGGAAAACTGCGCAATCCGTCACTTTGTTCAATTCCTTCAGGTTGCCGATGGTATAATATTATATTGTTACGTTCCGAATAGGATGGAGACGTACACATGACTGAAGAGATAATCCGGGCAGATATTTACGAAATGTTTAAGGAAGCTGTTAATGACGGATTAGCTGTCGTACGGCAGTTTGAGGCGGATGTGGAACTCATTTACCGGTGTTTTCAGTTCCCAATAATGAGTCAATTACCCTCTGGATTCCCCACTTTCAGAAAATCGTTTATGGAGGATGATGTTCCACTGGATTATAAAAGCGTTTTTGGAGGTTGGGGAAAAGAAAGATATCACGCTCCTGAAAGTATCCCGTCTTGGAAACAGTTCTGGGATTTTGCTCGAAAAGACGAGCACCTGAGCCGTTTTTGGGAAATTGAACCCCACGTCAAGAGGAAGTGGCTCGGCAGCGTAACAGCTTATGGAAGCATAACAAAGCTTGTGGACCGCTATATTCATGTCTCGGGTAAAAAAGAAATGGATGAGGAGTTATTCCGACCAATATATCAGGAGTGGGAGCGAAGTATTTTTTGGGAAAAACTTCCCGTCAACATAGTAGTCCCTATTCTTGGTTTAATGTTTTCTTTCGACCGACTTGAAATAGGTAATAACACTACTGTTGAGAGAATGGAAGACCTTTTCCAGCTAGCCCGAAATACCAGGAGTACCGGTACAGTTTCAACCCATGAAACTGTTATCGGTGCGGCAACTCACTCACTTGTACTTAGGGATTGGACTATTGCAAATAAACCCCTCATCCAAAGATGGAAGTCTATGGCTGATATTGGGTCATATGCCCTTCCTATTCTAGAAGTTGAAAAGTTCTTCGCCGCTTTGAGAGCAGAGACTCCGGTCGAGACTGGTTATAGTCAAATAGTTGCCACCCCAATTGGCTGGGCTGATTCTTGGCAAGCTTATCTTCCTCATGTCGAAGTTGTTACCGTCAGAGCCTATCCCGACTATTTCGAGAAGTTCGGCTGGTCAAGAACGCCACCAACATTAGACAAGAATACGGGTAAGAATATCGCCAAAATATTCAATGTGCTCAAGAATCCCCCGGATAATAGACTTGTTCTTGCTGCACGGCGATTGAATGCAGCCTTTTTGCGAGCCAACGAAGAGGACTCTATCCTAGATGTCACCATGGGACTGGAAACGCTGCTAACCAGTGACACTCGGACTGAGATTACATACAAGCTCGCAATGAGAGCAGCGGCCTTATCCATGATAGAACAATTCGAGGAACTTTCTCCTGAAGATGTATTCAAACACTGTAAGAAAATCTACGACTATAGGAGTGCTGTTATACATGGTTCAAAGAAGGTCCAGAAAAAGAGGATTATTAAGTTAGCTGAGGGAGAGGAAATACCCATAGTTCGATTGGGGGTGAAGATTCTAAGGTGTGTAATTAAAACACTCTCCCATCACGTCGAATACCTCAACCCTGAGAAGCTGGACAATCTGCTAATAACGTAGAAAGCAATTCGAAGTCTGACAGGGCGCTGCTCTTCCGATACGCGGTTCGATTAACAGAAAGCCATTCTGTTTAGTTCCTAGTTTTGCACTGACCGAGACAACCGACCTTAATACCGTAATAAGCTAGCTGGCAATCTTAGCTCTTCCCCCTTCGGCGTCTTCTGAGCCAGATTACCAGAGGCGGAATTGAATTTATTACTTAGTGCTTAAAGGCGACTGGAAAACCGCACAATCCGTCAGAATGTGCAATTGGGTAACAAAGCAAGCTAATGTGCAATGATATACAATTTGGACAATTGTATTACCTCTATAAAGTTATTACTACCTTTCCTTTGGCTCGGGTTTTTTCACATTCCTTCTGGCTTTAATTCCCATTGCTTGTTCTCCTCATTGTATTTCGGAATCGATTATTCTTGCTCTCCGTACTCTCTTATTATGGACAAAAAGGCAAGTTGCCTAAAAAGATGGGTACTATGCTTGACATGCCATTTAGGTAAATCAGTCTAGATAGCTCTTGAGCTTTCGACTGCGGGAGGGATGACGTAACTTGCGCAGGGCCTTGCCTTCAATCTGTCGTATTCTTTCGCGAGTTACATTGAATTCTCTGCCCACCTCTTCAAGGGTTCGAGCACGTCCGTCTCTAAGGCCAAACCTAAGCTGGAGCACCTTTTTTTCTCGTTCGGTAAGTTCATCGAGCACTTTATCTATTTGTTCTTTGAGTAGCTGCTGTGAAGTGGCTTCAGTTGGTGCTAAACTGCCGCGATCTTCAACAAGGTCACCTAGACGGCTATCAGCATCTTCGCCAATGGGCATGTCTAGCGACATTGGCTGACGGAAAAACAAAGCCATGCCCACCTCCACCTTTTCTGGGGATATATTTAGGAGGCTGCCAATTTCCTCGTAACTTGGTTCGCGTCCAAGTTCTTGAATTAACTGTCGTGTTGTGCGTGATAGCTTGTTCATTGTGTCTACCATGTGTACCGGAATGCGAATGGTACGGGATTGGTCAGCTGTAGATCGAGTGATACCTTGCCTGATCCACCAGGTGGCGTAGGTACTGAACTTGTAGCCTCTTCTATACTGAAACTTATCTATAGCTCGGATGAGGCCAATATTCCCTTCCTGGATAAAGTCAAGGAAGGACATGCCATGCGCGATATACTTCTTAGCTATGCTAACCACCAGGCGCAGGTTTGCTTCAGTGAGGTGCCTTTCTGCTGCTTCTGCTTCGGTACTCACCTTTTCAAAGTAAGCTTTGAACTCACTGCTATGAGAATCGAGTTGAGACAAGAACCTGTTGTTAGTCAGGAGGGCCTTTAGTTTTTGCCATGAAGGTTTATCTCTAGCCAGGAGCTCTAGCAATTGCGGGGGCAAAAGTTGACTGTTTATGGAAAGATTTACTATGGCTTCGTCGGCCGCAGTGGTTCCTTTGTCTATTCCCTCAGCGATTGTCGCTATTAACGCTGGGTCTATAACAACGTCGATGGCGGAGCGAAATTCAGGATTCTTGATCGTCTCTACCACATTGCTGGAGGGATCGATACCAATACGCTCTTCGACAATCTGAACAACGGGATATGCCCTGGATAATTGAGAAATTACGTGAATAACTATGTCAACGGGTAAAGGGAATTTCTTGTATTTCCTGAAGTGGTTATCCTTGAGCCTTTCTACGTATCTACCCAGCTCTATCTTCCGGGATAGTACCTTCTCTTCGTGAGCTGTAAGCAGCGGCACCCTGCCGAGTTCCTGAAGATACATACGAGTTGAGTCGTCAATTACCTCGTATTCCCCTGGTGCTGCCGGAGGCTTGATCTCTTCAGGTTCCTCAGCGGGGACTTCTTCGCTTTCTTCTTTTTCTTCAGCTTCCTCGGCTAAGGTGCTGACGTCACTACTTTCGGCTTCATCGCTGAGTAAGCTTTCAGCCAATATATCATCACTATCCAGGTTGATGCTTCTTCCTTTAGCCATTGTTATTTCTCTTTCTTGAGGAAGACCTGCTGAAGTTGTTGCCCGGAATTTGTGGTTGTGTTAGTTTGTTTGGCGAAAATTCAACCCTTGGCTTGCTTGCCTTGACCAGAACCCATCTCAGTCGCTCTTATTGTAGCACAACGTTTGCAGTTTGAGAAGATTGTTCACTCCCTCGGCAGACGAGCTCTACCCGTGTCTCTTGAATCTCTCACCGGTTCTGGTCGGAGCGGAGCTATCTCTTGGCGACGAAAAGTTATGTCGCAACTATTCTCCACGGGACGCTAGTGGCTTTGGCTTCAAGGAGATTGCACTTTAGTCAGTTTTGTTCAATGATAATTCGATACATCACACAGTTCGTCAGAATGTTAATTGCCTCATTGAGGGCATTGGCTGTATAATACACAACAAATTTGAAAGGAGGGTATCATGACTGACAGTGTTTATAAAATAATAACGTTGATTGGCACCAGTACTGATTCTTGGGAAAAGGCAGCCGCCGCCGCCATTGAACAGGCCTCGAAGAGTTTGCGTGATCTGCGCATTGCTGAGGTTGAAGAGTTGGACATGCGTCTCGAGAACGGCAAGGTTGTCGCTTATCGTGCGAAGGTGCGGATCTCCTTCAAGTATGAAGGCAAAGCTTAAATAAACTAATAAGGGTATGCCTATAGTCACTAATGAATAGGGCCTTAGCTTGGTATTCTGGGAACATAATCCTTAATTTGTAGTAAGCCTAATTGGTATGGTGCCCCTGGAATTCGAGAAAGCCCACCATAAGGTAATTACTACGGCTCGCTACCAGTCTCTATCTTTGTTTCGTTCCCCACATCACAATGGCTACACCGTGCAGCAGGCGTCTCGTTTCTACCAGCGGAATTCCGTTTTCACGCCATATCGCGGCGAGGCGCTCAACAGGACACCGGTGACAGAAGCCCGAGATACTCGGACCTAAGAAACAGCCAACACGATGCCAACCTCGTGAAACAGGGATGGTCATTACTGGCATGACGACTCTATTGTAGAGTTCCCATATAGCTCTCATCCAAAGGGCTTCTGGAATGCCGAACTCAAGCGAGAGCAATTTCCCGCCTGGTTTCAGTACGCGGGACAGCTCCCGTATTGTTGCATCAGGGTCTTGGACATAACGCAACAGGTAGGTGAAGACAACCGCATCGAAGGTCTCATCAGGAAAGGGTAAATGCTCAGCGCGGCCCTGGACAAGTTGGACCCTGCCGTCTAGGCTTTGCTTCTCGACGGCGCGGAGGCCAGCTTCTAGCATCAAGTGGCTAACATCGAGCCCCACGATTTGGCCATCATGGTGGTCGGCAATCTCCAAGGCGACACCGGCTGTACCGGTACATACGTCAAGCACAAGGTTTCCCGGCCGAAGATCCATTCGCGAGACTAAGAACTCGCGCCAACGAAGGTACTGAAAGAAAGTTAGCACTTGCGCCCAGGTGTCGTACGAGGGGGCAATACCATCGAACAGGTCCTGGGCAAGGGTTCTCCTTACTGGGACCGCAGGTTGGGATTCAGCTAGCGAAGCCGATCTGTGCTCTCTTTTCTTCGTTTTCATTCTTTATCCTCTATCGAGCTGTCTTTTCTGCGCACTATCTCATGAAATTAGCAGCGCCAAGATACTACGGGCTTGGGTCACTCTTGATTGTGGATAACCTCTGTAATCCAGGCAAACAAATCATGCGATTTTGGTTCGACCATATACTAAAGCTAAACAATAGCATAAAGTTCTGTCTGTCGTCCAGTACCGCCCACTTTACCTGACTTGAACTCTATTACATACCCAATTCTTGAGCAGTTCTAAACTGCAGGGTTCGTCATGTTGTTATTACTTAGGCGACGTAGTGTGCTACAGTAGGCGATAAAGCACGAATAGAGCCACGGCGGGACTTGACAATCTTAATAATTGGTGTATGATGTATTTAATAGTGTAAGTTTAGGTTGTTACAAGCTTCTTAGGATTCTGCTAGATTCATATCAAGTATTGGATGGCCCAAACCCCAGCTAAAAATTTTGAGAAAGGAGGTCATCCAATGAGTTTTCAAGACAAAACGATCCAGTGTGCCGATTGTGGGACCGACTTCAGCTTCACCGCTGAGGAACAAGAGTTCTTTCAATCCAAGGGCTATACTAATGAGCCCAAGCGCTGTCCCCCATGCCGCCAGGCAAGGAAGACAGAGCGGAATGGAAGTCGTGGTAACAGCTACGGGCTCCCACGCCAAATGTTTCCTGCCATATGCGCCGAGTGCGGCAAAGACACCGAAGTGCCTTTTGAGCCTACCAATGGCAGGCCGGTCTATTGTAGCGATTGCTACAATAAAGTCAGACTGAGTAGATAATGCCGGTTTGACGGACATACACGGGCCGGGGATACCCGGCCCGTGTATGTCCCTAGCATGTGGTGACGTGTCATCTCAATGGGAGTCTCGATACGTGAAGGTGACTCTCAAGATTCCCTGTTGTGTCGCTTTCAAATGGTGATGCGAATGAGTGGAATTCTGAGCGAGGCAAAGTTCCACCGCCATTTTCTCCGCAAGGATTACGAGATTAAGTGAAAGGAGCACTAGTATGAAGATTTATGTGGGTAACTTACCCGATGAGATAACTGAAGAGGAATTACGTCAGGAATTCGGGACTTTTGGAGAAGTGACGTCTGTAAATATTATAACAGACAAGTACACTGGGCGCCCCCGGGGATTCGGGTTTGTTGAAATGGCAGCAGTGTCTGAAGGTCAAGCCGCAATTGCTGGCCTCAATGGTAAAGCAATGAAGGACCAGACGCTTAATGTTAACGCGGCTCGCCCACCTTCTGAGAGCAGAGGTGGTGGGTTTTACGGCAACAGAAGACTTGGTGGACCTAGTAGAGGAAAACAGAGAAGATATTAAACTCCCTCTCATTCATTTCCGCCCAAGACGCAAGATATATTCATTACTCTGGAGATGTGTAACACTTAGCCAGTTTGTTCGCTTAACTATCTCGAACCCCGTGGGTTGGTCAGGCAGTTGCTAAGCCATTTCAGGAATGCTTTGAATCTTAGCTCTTTGCCCTTCGGCGTCTTCTGAGCCAGATTACCAAGGGCGGAATTGAATTTATTACTTAGTGCTTAAAGGCGGCCATTTGTGGTAGTCTGAGGACATAAAACCTGATTTGTAGTAGGCCTAATTGGTCTCGTGCCCCTGGAATTCAGATGCTCAGTAAGTAAGGAACTTTTTAGATATAGGCCAAAAGCATGTTTCACACCATCATGGAATAGACTACAAGCCGATCAACGCCAAATCCAACATGCTCAACTAGACCCATTAAGCTCTTGTCTCGGTGGTCTACTCCTATGCGTATCACCTTTATGCCTTCGGACCGATACTTATCAGCCAGAGCACGGATAAGTTTGCTGCCAATGCCCCTCCGGTGATAATCTGGGTGAACCCCTATCATTTGGATTATGCCTATTTCGGTGACGCCCTCACGCAGACGCGCCACTTGGCCTAGGATAAAGCCACGAACTTGACCATTGACTTCTGCTACAAAGCTAAAGTTCAGCAATGGTGCTACGTCTCCGGTAAGCGACCGTATGTAACTAGCCGGGCTTTGCTGAGGAGGTTTTCCACGCCCAGCAAACAATATATATTCAGTAGTCAGGTTACGATAAGTAATAACATTTCCCACTGCCCTTATTTCTCCGTCAATGGAAAGTATATCGTCGATGTCTTTTAGTTTGATAGGTCTGACTTCTATTTTATCTTGTTCACTCACAGTAGCCCCCAATTCGATCACTTTCGTATAGCTGTCATTATATCATATAGCTAAGAGCCTGTAAAAAACATGCAAATAATATTGTCCCGGGTAGCCAAGCTGGGAGCTGGTACGGGAGTGGGGCTGATGAAAGATGAAAAGGCGCAGGTAAGAGCCACCAATAAGATGCGCGGAGAACTAGGCCCGACGGTTGACATATGCGAACTGAGCTTACTCGGAGAATCTGATTTTTGCCAGCTTAGCCTCGTTCCCGTTGGGTTAGATAGTCAAATGATTCTACGTGGGATTGGCAGCAGTGAAAGGAAAAAGGCGACTGGAAAATTGCACATTTCGCTATGTTGTTCAATCGGACTTAATAACGTGCACTTAAGAATTGTTTTATTGAGCTTCTTCTAGTTGCCCCTGATAGTCACTGTAGTAAAGCAAGTTCTATAGAAAGTGATCTTTGCCCATCATTAGGTTCTTAACTTATAATGAAACTATGAAATGTCCGAATGACAATACCGAGATGTATCAGGTAAAAATCGAAGGTCATTACGGTCAGCCAATCTTACTTGAACAATGCAAAGAATGTGGTGGGATTTGGTTTGATAAGATGGAATTATTTAGTGCAAGACATGGAGAGGCAGAAAAAATCGAGGTATTTGATTCGAAAAGCCTCTGGACTCCTACAAATATAGAAAAGCGAATCCTTAGATGTCCATTAGATCAATCGGAGCTTTTCCGGTTTAAAGACCGGTACTTCCTTAAAGGCATTATTTTGGAGCGCTGTCCTTCGTGTAATGGGATCTGGCTAAACCGAGGTGACTTCACAAAATTTCAACAGGCCCGGCAAGAGCTAAAGCGACCCAAAGAGAGAGGCTCTGAAGATAAGAAGCTGGAAGGGGATATTGAACGCATATTGTCAGTGCATCATGCTGAAGCTGCCAGTAATACATTAGAAAAACTTGGCGGATTTCTGTCTATGCCAATTGATCGAGCCACCTTGCTACCATTGGAGCAGTCAGAGAAGCAGTTGGAACAAGGAAAAACCGGCAGTTTAATTTTAGATGTCTTGATGTTGGTATTGATGGCTCTTATTCGTGGAAGATAGAAAAGCTCAAAAATATAGTGGATAACAAGATGAGTTAATGTGACATTGAACGAAATATTCTGGGGACATAATACCTGATTTGTAATAGGCCTAGTTGGTATCTATCACCTACCACCACTCAATAGTGGATGCCCTTCTCTTCAGTGTGAGTCCTTCTGTCATCTCCAGTTCTCTTACCCAATCGGCTAACCCGCAGGCATGATGGATAATTAGCGGAGTGCTAAGCTTGGGAAGAATATCCCGATTTAAGCCGTAAGCGAATATGATGCTACTCATCTCGCGCTCGGTCTCCGTAGAATCCCAGGGGGTGGGGTGTATGAAGCCATGACTTGCCCCGTCGCCAGTTGTATAGAACCAGTTGTCCGGGAACTCTTCCTTTAGCTGCCTCATCAGCTTAATGGCAGAGAGGTTTGTATCGACCGTATAACCTTTATTCAAATTCCTCAAGATAGAGTTAGCGAAGGATTCAAAGCCTACCGCTGACAGGAGGACATGCGCTTTCATGGCCTTAGCCAACTTTAAAGCAACCCGGAGTTTCTCTTCGCCCATTATCAACCAATCGGCCCGGCTGACCAGCTCTATCTGAGAAATCTCGATCCCCTGCTGTTTAATAGCTGACAGCAATTCAGGCAGGGTGGTCAAGGGTGCCTCGTTTATCAATTCAAAGGGGATTTTTCTCCCCTCCGCATCCTCAGGCAAGTTGATTATCTGTGCCAGCACATTATCAAGTGATAGCTTACCGCCAAACCCTTTATCCCGAGCTACATCACAGAAGCTACAACCCCGGAGGCTAAGGGATATTTGGCCCCTCTTATTGAAGGGGGCGTCTTTCAAGTTAGTTGGATAATCAATGCTGACCCTCACCGTCCTGGCGGCGTAGGGACACCCTATCTGTTGTACCACCTGAGCACTGGTTACAGACACTGGCTCCAGTCCCGATGAGCCCAGCCTGTACAGATTCCCCCAGTTGACCTTCCTCAGGAAATCTCCATTCCACTTATCCCGCTCATTTATCCGGCATCTACCATCCTGAGGGAAAAGCGCCCCCGAGATTTTCTCAGGCACCTCTTTACCCCGAGAATTAATAAAGGGGATTAGCTGCTCAGCAGGTCCCTGGAGAGCAAGACTGAAGCTATCCTTTACTCCGGGAAATCGGTGAGGATGTTGTTCCCAACCTGTCTCCCCTATATAATCGACGTCAGCTTGAGGACCACCCACAATGGTTATAGCCCCTTCCGCCTTCAGTTCCTTAGCCAGCTCCCAGAGCTCAGGACGACCTCCGAGGCTGCTGAAGCCAATAATCGGTCTTTCGCTGCCAACGAGCTGAATTACATTTTTCTTGATGAGTTCCTTATCAAAATCGTGACCTACTGCTACTACGACACACTCATAGCCGGTATTATTCTGGATAATGGTGGCTGCCATCTGCGGACCCAACAAGCCATAGCCTTCCTCAGTATCGGCGTAGCTGGCTAAGATAACCATTATCTGCTTAATCATTAGAGCCCCGATTACAGGATAAGTTCGAGTCTCATATAATACCTGTCAAACACTGGCTATATCAAGGGAAGGTCTAAGTAATTTGTTGCCTGGGGGGAAGCAACACAAAACGTCGTATTGTTAACTCCGTTGTCCACGACTAGGAAGCTGGAAAAAGGACTCGTAGCGCTTAAAAGAGACTGGAAAACTGCACAATCCGTCAAGATGTTAACTCAATTAAATTGCCTCAATAGGCTGTAGCTCCACGTTCAGGACGTGCCGAGCTCCGTATGGTAAAATGTTGTTACACGGACTCATACTGGTATACCACTTACGGAGACAACTAATGCCAAAGAGTGTGCCACCTCGGTTTGTCCTGCTGTTGTGGCCTGTGGTGGACAGACTTTTGAGAGTAATCCATCACATCAGGCCTCTGAAAGCCGATGGTAGCGGCATTATTAACTTCAACCTTCGCCACTACAAAGGCCCCACCAGGGTACTAAATGACAGCTCTGAAGTAAAAACTGGAGACACAATTATAGAGCTTCATTTGAACAACGCCTGGTTTAAAAAAAGGCGCAAGCTCAATATCAGAGCCTCACAATCGCCCCGGGAATTCCTTGGTTGCTTCGCGCAGGACCTCCACCTTTTAGCTCAGCAAATAGCCAGCGGGATGTTTGGCGATATTACAGCGCTCCACGGCAGCACCCTCCAGCATGTAGCCGCCACACGACTGGGATTCCAGGTTGACGAACTGCCCGATAGCTTGTGGAAGAAAGGGGCCCGCTTCTATATGGCCGGGTTAATGCAAATCTATCATTTACGGGCGGGCGAGGCACCTAAACTCAGAGAAAAGCCTTGGGAGCTAAAAGAAATCTGGCTTTCCAGGGCAGCACTTTTGACCAGGTACGGCCCAAAACACCCCTGAGTTCGCTCGTATGCCGAAACCGGGCTTGCTAAACCGAGGGCTCCCCGTCCGATTCAAGAAGCTCAGGTATGGTGACAAAATCAAAACCCCTCTTCTTTAGGGGTTCAATGACTAATGGCAGAGCCTGGAGCATCTGGCTGCGGTCATAGCTTGGTCTGCTGTCGCGGCCATCATGCAGGACAATTACGCTCCCTGGCTTTACCCGCTGAACGATAGCCTGTACAATCTCCTCGCCAGACTTATCTGCCTTCCAGTCGCCGGTCATGTTGTCCCAGGTAACTACCGTGTAGCCGAGGTGGCGAACAGTTCGCATCAGCCAGGGGGTACGGAAGCCGTGGGGAGGGCGAAAAAGCTTGGGCTCAAATCCGGTAGAGTCATAGATTGCCTGATGAGCCAGCTCAATCTCACGAGCAATTGCCTTGCCCCGTCTCAGGCATAGTGACTTGCGGTGATGATAGGAGTGATTCCCAATCACATTTCCTGCTGTCACTATCCGCCGGCAGATATCAGGATAGCGCCGAGCGTTTTGCCCGATGATAAAGAAGGTCGCTTTTATTTTATATTGCTCCAATATGCTGAGAACCTGGGAGGTATATGGTTCATTCGGGCCGTCATCAAATGTCAGCGCAATCCGAGAATGGTTGCGATTGCCATTAGACAACACCTTGCCATAGAACCAGGAGCGAGGGTTGATCCCGTGGTAGGCAAACAATGTACTCAGAACGCCGATATCAAAGACATAAATGGCCCTTCCCACCGCCTCAATCGCGGGGCCGATATGCAACCAGAGTAAGACAAAGAGAAGGGCAACATACCACAAGGATACTTTAGCTCTCTGCCAGGAAAAACTGGCAACCACGGTTTGCCACGCTTTGGCCGGCAAGTCTTCCAGCCTTTCGGAGATTGGTTCATACCAGAAAAGTACCGAGAAGTAGTCCACAACCCAGTTCCAGTATAGGGTCACTACGCCAATCCTTTTCAGGCGGCGAGCTGAAGTAAGGACAAAGAGCCGGGGGATAATGCCTCCCTTACCGGCTATCCTCAGTCTCAAGGAAAGTTCGTACTCCTCTCCGTAAAACCTGATGCTGGTATCAAATCCGCCCACCTCCAGGAGCGCTGACCGGCGCACGGCGAAGTTAGACCCCCATACTGCACTACCCTTATTAAGAACTTTCCGGAAAACCTGGTCTATGATAATGCTTATGAAATTACCAATGTAAGAGGCAATCCTGGCAATGCTGCCGGCATCGAAGTAGGCATAGGGACCGCTTATCACCACCGTCTTTGGCTCCTGGACAAAGCGCGACACGATGGCTGAAAGCCAGCAAGGTGGTGCCTGAGTATCGGCATCGATGAAGGCGATAACCTCTCCTGTTGCTACTTCAGCACCTCTTTGCCTGGCGCACGCGGGACTTCGCTTACTTTCATAGACAACCTTTGCTCCCCAATCTAGAGCTATCTTGGCAGTATTATCCGTGCTGGCATTATCAACAACGATGACCTCATACTCCGCGGCGTAGTCCTGCTTTTTTATTGACTCTAAACACAGAGGCAGATATTTTTCTTCGTTATAAGCTGGTATGACTACCGATACAGAGGGTGGCCCTTTAGAACTAGCCATTGGTACTTGCACTGTGTTACTATCGCCCATGACTTGTCAATCCAGAACGAGATAGACTAATTATACCACCTCTTAATTCTTTGCCCTTCGGCGTCTTCTGAGCCAGATTACCAGAGGCGCCCCGGGTATTCTGGGGACATAATACCTAATTTGTAGTAGGCCTAATTGTTATGGTGTCCCTGGAATTTTGGGGACTTCTTAAGACTTAAAGAGGGGAAGAAAACTTAAGCCAGAGCGGGGTTGAATTTGTCCCTTAGCGCTCAAAGCAAGTGAAAAACCGCACAATCCGCTAGATTGTGACTTCAGGCATGCCTGGGATAACCAGAAAATTGAAAGGAGCCGTTATCAACAAAGACTGACGCCTTATTAGCGCCACTCTGCTGTGGGCATTGTCCTGTATGTTGTTATTCTGGCCGCTTCCAGCACAATTGCTTTGGCTTGTTGAAGCAAATCTCGCGTTCTCTTTGACTCCACCCATGTCCTCCAGTTTTCAGTCGTCTCCCATGTGCTTAACATTACGACGACAGAGAAATCCTCCTCGCTGACGAGATTCTCAGCGTTAACGAAGCCCGGATATTGCATGGCATGCGACCTGAGCTGTCTCAATGTGGGCTCTAGGTCCTTATAAATCAATACCCTATATCCTATGATACCTTTTATCATTGCCGCCTCCTTTCACTTCTCGCCTGCAGTTTCCTTTCCTTTTATGCTTCAGGCTATCTCGTCGAATGTTACTTAGTATGCGCTGACTTCAGTCTAACTGTCCCTTGTGTAATTGTCAACGCGCATAGCACACCGTTGTAGGACATCGTTGCCTATATGCCTGTGACGGATAGCCCTCTTGCTCGGAAAGTCAGGCCTCATCTCGCAGAATAGCACGCATGCGCTGGAGCAGGGGCGGATGAGAATAGTTGAGAAAAACGTAGAAGGGATGGGGCATCAAGTTTGACAGATTACCTGCATAGAGTTTCTTCAACGCCTCTATCAGATGCTGTGGATGCTGGATAGTCTCGGCTGCGAAGCGGTCAGCTTCGTACTCGTTCCTACGCGATAGCGCGTGCATTATGACCGAAAGCACCATTTCCAGTGGGGTGTAGAGCAAGCCGAAGAACAAAATCCCGCTGTAAATGGATTGTTGCCCCATATAGAATGCATCGTAGAGCCCCGGGCTGCTCAGGAAGATAGATAGCACAAAAAAGAGCACTCCTGCGTGAAGAATATTGATTATTGTGCCCTGTAGTATGTGCTTCTTCTTGTGATGACCGATTTCGTGGGCAAGCACGGCTATTAGTTCGGGCACTGTATGCCTTTTGATTAAGGTATCAAATAGGGCAATTCGTTTGTTACGGCCAAATCCGGTAAAAAAGGCATTTGATTTACTGGAGCGCTTGGAGCCATCCATCACGAAAACGTTTTTGATGGGGAAATCGACCGAGCGGGCATAGTTGAGAATAGCCTCTTTCAACTCCCCTGGTTCCATTGGAGTGAACTTGTTGAAGAGAGGCATAATCCACGTTGGAGCCACATATTGCAAAATCAGGGAAAATCCAGTGAAGGCAATCCAGCAATATAGCCAGGCATGGTAGCCCGCATATTTAAATAAGGCCAAAATACCAGCTAGCAAGGAAGCACCAAGCAGTGTTGCAAGGCCCAGGCCCTTGACCCTGTCCACCAGGAAAGTGCGAGGGGTAGTCCTGTTGAAACCGAATCTCTCCTCAATTACGAAGGTGCGATAAATGCTGAAAGGCAGCGTAAGAAGGCTATAGCCTATCAGCAGAATGCCGATGTAAAACAATCCGTTCAAGATAGGAACGAAGCCCCAGGACCTGACTATCTGGTCAAGATAGTTGAAGCCGCCAGCAAACCAGAAAGAAAGTAGAACAGCCAGGCTGAACGTACTGGTTACGAAAGCAAAACGGGTATTAGTGCGAACATATTCTTGAGACTTACGATAATCCTCCGGTTTGTACACCTCTTCAAGAGCGGGAGGTGGTTCCGATCTCAGGGACTTGAGATTGAGCCGATGTGCAACCACTCCTATCGCATACTCAATAAGCAGGGCGAAAAGAATGATAAAGAAAAAGGGATTCATCATTGCTCGGCCAGTTACAACTATAGTTTATTATAGACTTATGCAGCCATCAACAAAGAGAGGGAGGTCTTACACAGTTCAGATTGTTCATTTTGCCATCCATAACACCTGAGGCAGATGTAAACCCGGAATAGAGCCACGGCGGTATTAAACAACCTTAATAAGCTACCTGGCAATCTTAGCTCTTTGCCCTTCGGCGTCTTCTGAGCCAGATTACCAAAGGCGGAATCGAATTTATTACTTAGCACTTAAAGGTGCTCACAAAACCGCACAATCCGTCATCTTTTTATTCTGTGGACATGACACCTGATTTGTAGTAGGCCTAATTTGTATGGTGTCCCTGGAATTTAGACTTTATAGGCCCGGCATAGCAGTGCCCGGTTACACCAGCCGCCGGTCAACGGGTCGCAACAATCAGGGTCATCAAGCGTCAGGACGTTGGCATTTGATTCCCAGAGTCCGTGGAGGGAAGGTTCCGCTCCCGGCATCTCCGGGAACCACCAGCTGGCTTCACAATTCACCACGTTGCTGAGTATGCCAGGGTTAAGATGTGCCTTTTGCTTAATTCTTCCTCGCCTTGTTTCAATAAATATCCAATCCCCTTCACTGATACCTAGTTTGTGGGCGGTATCCGGATGAATATCTGTCAGCGGATCAGGGTGTCTCTCTCTCATTCCAGTGCCCCATTGCCTGTGCTCTGAATGGAACATCGGCATAAACCTGCCGCCGGTATTTAAAATCAAGGGATACTCTCTGGCTACTTCCGGTGTGCTCACCGGGCTTTCCGGCGGCTCTTCGTAGAAAGGCAAGGGGTCATAGCCCAGTTTTTCAAATACCGTGGAGTATAATTCAACCTTGCCGCTGGCTGTAGGAAATCCTTTCTCTTCATATTTTTTATATTTTCGGGCACCCCTGACAAATCCGGCTTTAACGAATTCTTCATAAGTTATCCCCAGCGGTTCAAGCTGGTATTCAATCGCTTCTTCGAAGGTTTCCCAGGGCCAGTCACCTTCTTGCCCGAGCCTGATGCCGAGCTCGCGCCAGATTGTATAATCGTCTTTCCGCTCTCCCAGGGGTCGAATTGCCCGGCCTCCGCCGAAAACCACGTCAGTCAGGTCTTCGAAAGTCGAACAAAGCGGTCTCTCCATCCAGCTTGAAACTGGCAATACGTAATCGGCAAGCTCCGCTGTTGGTGTCAGCCAGAAATCGCAGACGACATGGAGGTCTAGGTTTTTACTTTTCAAGGCTTCGTACACGAGTTTGGTATTTGCTGCCCAGAGCAAGGGATTGCTATCCCAGGTAATCATGGCTTTTACCGGATACGGTTCACCGGTTAGAATAGCACGCCAGGTCAATGGCGGTGAGGCTGCTACCCGGTGTCCCACGAGTTCGTGTATACCGTAGGCATTTTCATAGTATGGTGAGGTCAGTTCGTAGCTCTGCCAGGACATAGCCCTGAAGCGGTCTGCGCCGATTTGTTTCGGGCGTTGCTCAAGGGGCAACCTGTCGCTTAGCTCAAGAATTACCTCCCGCCTGAAGCGTTTGCCGTTTATTTCCGGCCCGATGCCGGGAATAAGGTCGCCGCCTCTTACATCGAGGTTGCCGGTGATAGCGCGCAGGATAACCCTGGCCTGTTCTACTCTGCCGGCATTGCGGCCTATCTGGTCGGAAGCAACGCCACGCACTATACAGGCAGGTCTAGAGGTGGCATACATCCGGGCGGAGGAAACGATTTGCTCTTCGGTCAGGCCGGTGATTCCCGCAACCTTCCCGGGACTGTATTCCTGAACACGTTGTGCCAGTTGTTCGAAGCCGTAAGTCCACTTTGAGACAAAATCTTTATCGTAGAGTTCTTCGTTGATGATAACGTTCAACCAGCCCATAGCCAGAGCGGCATCGGTGCCCGGCCTTAGCTGGAGCCAGATATCGGCAAGTTCGGCTGTCCTGGTACGCCTCGGATCGATAACGATGAGCTTGCATCCTTTACCACGCCGCCTCTTTTTGATGCCGGCTATTGTCCTCGGAAACGAACTTGCGGGATTTTGTCCCCAGACAACCACGCAATTACTGTGGGAAATATTGGATACCAGGCTGCAGCAGCCTCCAATAAGCGCCATGTCTATGGCGTGGCAATTCAGGAGACAAATAACCCCGGTATGAGCTACGTTTTGCGGGTTGCCGAAAAGATTGAGAAACCGCGAACGAATCCAGAAAGCCCCGCTTCTATACGTGCCCTCGGTAACGACCAGGCTTTCCGGCCCGAACCTTTCTTTTATATCACCCAGTTTGCCGGCGATTTCATCGAAAGCCTGCTCCCAGCTGATTTTCTGCCACTTGCCTTCACCGCGTTCTCCCGCTCGCTTCAACGGGTGCATCA
>JAUWGZ010000066.1 GCA_030606165.1 Dehalococcoidia bacterium | reverse complement strand
GTCTTCTGCGGGACAGTGGGTCTGTTACCCGCGAGCATGAGCCAGAGGGGCCAGCAGCAGATTGGAGACTTGGTGGTTCTGGTGGGGGGCAGGACCGGACGTGATGGAATCCATGGCGTTACCTTCGCCTCGGGAGAGCTTAGCAAGGAGTCGGAGGCTACCTCCGCCAGCTCCGTTCAGATTGGCGACCCCATTACGGAGAAGAAGCTGATAGATGTCCTCCTCAAGGCGCGGGACCGGCGACTATACCGGCGAATCACCGATTGTGGAGGGGGTGGGCTTTCATCGGCGGTGGGGGAGATGGCTGAGGAAACGGGCGTACGTGTTTACCTGGAGCGGGTCCCTCTGAAGTATTCGGGGCTCTCCTACACAGAGATATGGATATCTGAATCTCAGGAACGGATGGTGCTGGCTGTGCCACCAAACACAGTTGACCAGTTGATTTTTCTTTTCCAGGGTGAGGGGGTAGAAGCTACCGTCATCGGAGAGTTCACCGATACTCGACGGCTTGAGCTTTTCTACGAAGGCAATCTGGTTGGCGACCTCGATATGGAGTTCCTGCATAAAGGGCTGCCTCAACTGGAGAAGGAGGCTGTCTGGGAGCTGCCACAGCATGCAGAGCCGGACTTTCCGCAGCCAACTGACCTGCGTGAAGACCTGTTGCGTATTCTGGCTTCGTGGAATGTTTGCAGTAAAGAATGGGTGATACGCCAGTACGACCACGAAGTGCAGGGCGGTAGCGTTCTCAAGCCCCTCACGGGGGTAAACAATGATGGCCCCAGTGACGCCGCCATCGTCAGACCGATACTCGACTCAGATATGGGCATCGCCGTCGCCAACGGCATCAATCCCAAGTATGGTGACATCGACCCGTACTGGATGGCCGCCTCCGCTATAGATGAGGCGTTGCGGCAAGTTGTGGCTGTTGGGGGCAGCCTTCGGAGAGTGGCACTGCTGGATAACTTCTGTTGGGGCAATCCAGACAAGCCGGACAGACTGGGGGGCCTGGTGCGGGCGGCACAAGCCTGCTACGATGTTGCTCTCGGCTACGATACTCCCTTCATCTCCGGAAAGGACAGTCTCTATAATGAGTTTGAGACCGAAAAAGAGAGCATCTCCATTCCACCCACGCTGCTCATCTCCGCAGTGGCGGTGATGGATAATGTGGAGAGGGCGGTTACCATGGATTGCAAGCGAGAGGACGACCTGGTCTACATCATCGGCACCACGTTGAATGAGCTTGGCGGCTCACAATACTACGGCATTCATGGTTATGTGGGGAACAGGGTGCCCGAGGTTGACTCCAAGAAAGGGAAGAAGCTCATGGACGCCCTCAGCGCCGTCATGGAGAAGGGCCTGGTCAGGGCCTGCCATGACCTGAGTGAAGGAGGCATTGGGGTGGCTGCCGCTGAGATGGCCTTCGCCGGAAGTTTAGGGATGGTAATCCATTTGGGGCAAGTGCCGCTGGGCGAAGCCATGAATCGAGACGATTACGTGCTCTTCTCCGAATCGAATACCAGGTTCTTGGTAGAGGTAGCCCCCGAGGACAGGCACCAGTTCGAGGGTATGATGGCTGGGGTTGATTTCGCCGCCATCGGTCAAGTTACGAGCAAAGAAAGACTCGAGGTCTACGGTCTTGATAGGGAAATAGTGCTTTCAGTTCTCATTGCTGAACTCAAAGAGGCCTGGCAGAGACCTCTTCGCTGGTAGGACTTGATATGATAATTAAAGTGAAGACACTGATACTGCGAGCCCCGGGAACAAACTGCGACGTGGAAGCTGCCTTTGCCTTCGAACGAGCCGGGGCACAGGTGGACTTGATCCACGTGGATGAGCTTATCCGTCGGCAGAAGTCTCTCTCCAATTACCAGATAATGGTCATCCCCGGCGGTTTTACTTATGGGGATGATATCTCGGCCGGGAGAATCCTGGCCAACGAACTAAGACTCAAGCTAGGGGGCGAAATTCAAAAGTTTGTTGACGATGGCAGGCTCATCCTGGGGATCTGTAATGGTTTTCAGGTCCTGGTGAAAGCTGGCATGTTACCTAAGTCGAAGGGTGAAAACTCGCAATCGCTAACCCTAGCTGGCAACGATTCTGGTAGGTTTGAATGTCGCTGGGTCTACCTCCGCACCAATAAAACAAGCCCCTGCATTTTTACACGGGGAATAGACCTTATGTATCTCCCAGTGGCCCACGGAGGGGGCAAGGTGGTAATTGAACCGGGGGTGCTAGAAGAGCTAAATGTGGCACTTTACTACGCTGACGAGACAGGAGACATTCGGGTTGGTTACCCTCACAATCCCAATGGTTCAGTGAACAATATAGCCGGCATCTGCGATGCTACTGGTCGCATTTTTGGCCTGATGCCACACCCGGAGCGATTCATCCGTTGGACGCAACATCCAAGGTGGACCAGAGAGCCCCGGCAGGATTATGGGGACGGCTTCCGCGTTTTTCTGAACGCTGTGGAGTGGGCCAAGAGCATTTGAATAAAAGGGCGGGCTATCCTGCATTAGCCTCTGTAGACTACGGAAAATGCTTATTAATGTTTGCTATACTATTTGTTGCCATAAGGAGGCAAATTGCACAGCATAAGGGTTGGCATAGCTCAGATTAATTCCACTGTGGGTGACCTCAGCGGTAATACCAGGAAGATAATGGAATCCATTGACCAGGCAAAATCGCTGGGAGTCGACCTGCTCACCTTCCCTGAATTGGCTATAACCGGCTACCCTCCTGAAGATTTGCTGCTTAAACCACAATTCATTAAGCAAAACAGGGAAAGCCTTGACAAAATAATAGAGCACTGCTCGGATATAGCGGTAGTGGTGGGCTTCGTTGACAGCGATGGCGATATATACAATGCTGCCGCGGTGCTCTATAACAAAAAATTGATGGGTGTTTACCACAAATTCTATTTGCCGAACTATGGCGTGTTCGATGAAAATAGGTATTTTCAGGCAGGGAGGGAATGTCCCGTTTTCATCATTTATGGCATCGGCATAGGCGTAACCATCTGTGAAGATATGTGGTATGAAGCCGGGCCGGCAATTGTACAGGCCTATGCCGGAGCAAGGGTGCTGCTTAATATAAGCGCCTCCCCATATCATGCCGGAAAAGGGCTCTTTAGAGAAAGGATGCTTGCTACCAGAGCATCAGACAGTATAGCTATTATTGTCCATAATAATTTGGTTGGAGGGCAAGATGAGCTTGTATTTGACGGCAATAGCTTGATTATCAATGAGAAAGGAGAAGTCGTTGTTCGGGGGAAGCAGTTTGAGGAAGACTTTGTAGTGGCTGATTTGGATGTGGAGTCAGTGTTCCGTTCTCAGTTGCGTGATCCTCGACGAAGGAAAGAAACGCCATGGGTCAGGGAGAAACTAGAAGGAGCTACCAGGATAGAGGTATCAAGTGAGTATCCGGCAATTGCCAGGTCTCCTTTGCCGCCAAGACGAATTGAAAGGTTAGATGAATTCGCTGAGATTTACCAGGCCCTTGTCCTCGGCACCAGAGACTATGTGCACAAGAATGGCTTTGAGAAAGTAGTCATCGGTTTATCCGGTGGGGTTGATTCAAGTCTGGTAGCTGCCATAGCAACAGATTCTCTTGGGGCTGACAATGTCATAGGTGTTTCCATGCCCTCCCGCTACTCATCACCTGACAGCAAATCAGACGCTGAAGCTTTAGCAAGGAATCTAGGCATAGAGTTCAAGGTAATACCCATTGAGAAAGCGTTTAGCTCCTATTTGGAAACACTTGCGGAGCCTTTCAAGAATACTCAACCGGATGTCACCGAAGAGAACATCCAGGCAAGAATCAGGGGCAATATTCTCTTTGCCTTGTCCAATAAGTTCGGCTGGTTGGTGCTTGCTTGCAGCAATAAAAGCGAGACGGCTACGGGCTATACCACCCTTTACGGGGACATGGCTGGAGGCTTTATTCCCCTGAAAGACGTCCCTAAGACAATGGTTCTCGAATTAGCCAGATACAAAAATCGCCAGGCCGGGAAAGAGGTGATACCCTCTGCTGTCTTAACCAAAGCACCATCGGCTGAACTAAGACCCGACCAAAAGGATACCGATACCCTGCCACCATATGAAGTATTGGACCCTATTTTAAAGGCTTATGTGGAAGATGACGTGACAATTGACCAGATTATAGCCATGGGTTTTGACCGCGACATAGTTACAAGGGTAGCTCGCTTGGTAGACCGGAACGAATATAAGCGCCGTCAAGCTGCCCCCGGTATAAAGATAACACCCAGAGACTTTGGCCGGGATAGGAGATTGCCCATCACCAATAAATTCAAGGAGGAGTAGCTTGAGGAAAATCGGTGGTATCTTGCTAGCAGTCGGCCTGGGCACTTTGATAGGCTGGGGGCTTTATTGGTTCTTCCGTCTAGCTTTCTTATCATTGCCCTTGCCAGTTAAGATTGCTATTGCCGCGATAGCTGTAGGGCTTATCATACTCCTGGCATCGCTAGGCTGGGAGAGATATCGAGCATCCAAGGAAGAAAAGGAGAAATTCAAGGAGGTGGAAAAATGATTGTGGTTACCACAGAACAGATAGAGGGCAAAAGGATAACAGAAACCCTGGGTTTGGTTAGAGGCAGCACTATCAGAGCCAGGCATATGGGGCATGATATTATGGCTGGCTTGCGCAACATTGTTGGTGGTGAAGTCAAGGATTACACCGTAATGCTGGCACAGGCTCGGGAGGAGGCAATGCAAAGGATGATTGAGCAAGCCGAGAAGATGGGTGCTAATGCCATAGTAGGCACCAGGTTTGTAACCTCGATGGTGATATCCGGAGCTGCTGAGATGGTAGCCTATGGAACGGCGGTGAAAGTGGCGTGAGCTTGAGTTGGTTGATGTCCAGATTTTTGTAGTTGCCCAATTTATTGGGCAACTACATTTCTAAACAACCTCTTCCTTGAGTGCATATCCACCCTTTCCATAGCTTGGTTTAACCTCTTTCAGAATAGCAATAATCGAGCTATATCTTAGATCTTTTTGCTTAGATTTTAGATGATTCCAATTGCTAATTGGACAGAGATGGGGATTTTATGATATCATACCCCAGCTTATGATCAGGAAAGGAGGGAGAAAATCTCAGAAGGAGGACATGAGATGTTGTGAGCCAAGCAGGATGAGATTAATCCGGGGCTATCTCTGTGTTTTTCTCTTACAGTAACTGGATCACCCTGTTCATAATGTACTGTTAATTTCTTGTTTACATCCTAATTCTAATTTTCAAGGTTTTTCAAATGGCCAAAAATTAATTTTCCCTGCACTCCCCCAAAATAACCCCTCGACTGAATATTCGTTATTCCCAGATTTTGCCCTATACGAGGCAAAAACGTTAATGCGTAGCATGCAGAATGAAAGGAAGGTCATAGTAATATGTTTGTCACTGACGATAGGGTCGATGTCGATATTGAAATCGACAAAAAGCAATTGTGTCACTACATAGGATATAATGATGGTCACAAGCTGTCAGCACGTATTTCTTCTCTAATTGATGACTATGCAGAGCACGCTCATTACCTTATTAACCCGTTATATTCATATATCATCAAGGATGTGGAGTGGGCTCGAGGCTCCATCGCCTTGATTGAAGATTCGATTATTTTCAAAAGCCAGGTTATCGCCCAGTTGTTGGAGGATTGCTACCAGGTTGCAATATTCTTGGTGACAATAGGCAAATACCTGGAGGAGACAACAGCTCAACTAGCCAAAGATGGGCTCATACTCCAGGCAACTGTCTTAGATGCAATAGGGTCAGGCGCTGTGGAGAAGGTGGCGGACTTTGTCCAAGACGGAATAAAGGAGATAGCCGAGGCTCAGGGACTTGTCACCAGCCGGCGCTTTAGTCCCGGCTATTGCGACTGGAATATAGGTCAGCAACGGATGCTCTTCTATGCTCTAACCGGTAATACGTTAGGGATTCGCTTGACTGGAGAGTGTCTCATGATTCCCCAGAAGTCAATTTCGGGCATTATCGGTATCGGACCCTCAATCGACAGTGTGGAGAACTACAACCCTTGCAAGACCTGCACGAAACAAGATTGTCAAGGAAGAAGGTAAAGTCAAGGATAATGGCTCGCAAAGGACTGGAGGGAGGCAGTTTCAAGGTTTTAACTGAGGAATCTATATTGAAGGTACACCAGACTGCGATGCAGGTGATTGAAGAGGTGGGCTTTGAAGTGCAGTCAGACATGGCACTGGAGCTTTTCGAGGGAGCTGGAGCCAGGGTAGATTGGGGGAAACATCTGGTGTGGCTGGATGGGAGTAAAGTTAAGGAGCTTATTGAAGCGGCACCATCGGAAATTAGACTCTGTGGACAAGATGAAGCACATGATATTATTTTGGGCGGCCGGCGAGTGTATGCTGGAACGGGTGGCACAGCACTTTATGTCTATCAGCCTGATGTTAACCAGAAAAGACTGGCAAGCATGGAAGACCTGCGATGCATCGCCAGATTGGTTGATAAGCTGGATAACATCCACTTTTTTCTACTGCCGACATATCCCAATGAACTGACTTTAGAACAGGTGGATGTGAATCGGTTTTTCGCCGGACTGGACAATACCACCAAGCATGTTATGGGGGGTGTTTATACACTTGATGGTGCGGAACAGGTGATACGGATGGCACAAATCGTTGCCGGCTCTGCTGAAAACCTTCGCCAGCGTCCGTTGATATCCATGATAGCATGCATCATAAGCCCACTAAGGATAGACAAAACATATGGCGACTTGCTCGTGACCATTGCCAGAAATGGCATACCTGTAGCTTGTCCCTCCGAACCGTTGTGCGGTGCTACTTCACCGGTTACGCTCGCCGGAACCCTGGTAGTCCAAACTGTAGATTCGCTGTTGGGGGTAATGCTTACCCAGATTGTAAACCCGGGGACACCAGTCCTCTTCGGCTCGGTCGCTACAAATACTGACCTGAGGGACCTAAAGTACCTGGCAGGTTCAGTTGAGATGGGCTTGCTCAACGCCGCTGGCGCACAAATGGCACAGTTCTATCAACTTCCTTTCTATGCTACTGGTGGCATGACCGATTCTAAAGTGCTTGATGCTCAGAGTGGCTATGAGTCTGCTTTGACCAACTTGCTCTGTGCCCTTTCAGGAGCTAACTTCATTCATGATGCTGCTGGGCTTATGGAATTTGCAATGACCGTGTCCTATGAGAAGTATGTCATGGATAACGAGATATTGGGCATGGTGATGCGAGCCGTAGATGGAATCAAAG
>JAUWGZ010000108.1 GCA_030606165.1 Dehalococcoidia bacterium | reverse complement strand
GGGACTACTATATTGCTAAACACTCATTATGTTGAGGAAGCGGACTACCTCTGCAATAGAGTAGCTATCTTAGAGTATGGGAAGATTGCGGTGGTGGATACCCCCAAAGCATTAAAAGATTCGTTGGGCAGCAGCGTGCTTTCTATCAGGTTTCCCCAGGGGGCTCTGGCCAATGAGTTTGCAGGTTTGCTAAACGGAATGAGCTGGGTCAAAAAGATTCACCAGCATGATGCTCAACTGGACTTAAGCGTGGGAAACGAGGGGATGAAAATACCCGAGGTAGTGAGATTGGCACGGAAGCACGGATTCGTTATTTCCTCGATCGGCGAACATAAGCCAAGCCTGGAGGATGTTTTCCTGCACTATATTGGAAAAAAGTTGCCAGACGAGGAACATGAATAGCGTAATAGAAATTGAAAACCTGACCAAGGAATTCGATGGCTTGGTAGCCGTAAACCATATTACCTTGAATGTTGGGAAGGGGGAGATATTTGGCTTCCTTGGCCCTAATGGAGCCGGAAAGACAACAGCCGTAAAGATGCTCTGCACCATACTGAACCCCACTTCAGGCTCGGCTAAGGTTTGCGGATATGATGTCGTGCGGCAAAGAAATAAAGTCAGAGAGTGCATAGGAATTGTGTTTCAAGATCGAGCCATTGACACATTCTTAACCGGTAAGGAGAACCTGGATTTTCATGCCCGAATGTATCATTTGGATAGGAAAACCAGGCAGGAGAGGGTTGCAGAGGTGCTAGACCTGATGGATTTGAAGGGGAAGGAGAACATGAGGATTAGTGAATGCTCCGGCGGCACCCAGCGCAGGTTTGAGGTTGCCCGGGGATTTCTGAACCATCCCAAAGTCTTGTTTTTGGACGAGCCGACCTTGGGCCTGGATGTCCAGGCAAGAAGGAATCTCTGGGATTACATCAAGCTGCTAAATGAGAAAGAGGGTATAATCATAATCCTGACTACTCACTATATGGAAGAGGCGGATTATCTCTGTCACCGGGTGGCCATTATAGACCAGGGCCGCATAGTAGCGATCGATAGCCTTGAAAAACTCAAGCAAGCGGTGGGTTTAAATTTGATTTCACTGCAAATAGCTCAGGATGCCAGTGGCAGTTTGGTTGATTCACTAAAGCAGCTTAGCTGGATAAAGAAGATTGAAGCACGTGATGGCTCACTGGAGCTAAGTATTGATGGCGGCGAAGAAAGGATACCTGAGCTTATTGATTTTGCCGATGATCGCGGACTTGTTATATCATCCATCAAGTTGTATAAGCCAAGTTTGGAGGATACCTTTTTACATTATACCGGGAAGACTATAAGGGAGGTGGAAGGAAGCATGAAGGAACTATGGAAAGCATGGATGAGGAGTAGAGGTAAGAAATAGCATGCGAGCAATTGGAACCCGGCGACTCATAGACCCGCTGCCGATTTATACCATGTGGCTGCGGGAGATGAAAAGATTTTTGAGAGTAAAGGCCAGAGTTGTTGGTTCGCTATTGATGCCTATCTTTTTTCTGACTTTTCTGGGATTGCCCATGAGCTTCATACCTGCCAGGCAAATACCGGGGCTGGAAGGCGTAGGTTACCTTGACTTTCTCGCTCCTGGAATAGTGGGCATGACCTTATTATTTGCTGGTACCATGTCAGGGGCATCGGTTATCTGGGACAAGGAATTTGGCTTTCTAAAAGAGGTCTTGGTGGCTCCGGTTAATCGTTTTTCCGTCATATTGGGCAGAAGCCTCGGCGGCATGACCACAGCCATAATTCAAGCCCTCATTATAGTGGGAATAGCCGTAGCCATGGGAGTCAAATTATCCAGTGTATCAGGATTCTTTTTGGCCCTAGTAATTATGATTCTTACCTGCGCCACATTCACGGGATTTGGCTTAATTATTGCCACCAAGTTAGGCAATCTGGAAGGCTTCATGGCTATAATGAACTTGATAGTATTCCCCATATTCCTCCTCTCAGGTGCCTTGTTCCCTATACAGTCTATGCCGTCCTGGCTGAGATACATAATGTACATTGACCCTTTGACCTATGGAGTGGATGGGTTGCGGGGCACTCTTATTGGCATTTCCGCCTTTCCGCTTTGGCTCGATTTCACGGTTCTTCTTGCGTTGTGTTTAGCTTTAGCAACATTAGGTTCGTACTTCTTCTCAAGGATGGAAGCTGACTGAGGAAGCGGGGAAGGCCAATGGGACTGGGGTGTAAAACTATGCTTTGCACATACAGAATCAACGGTGAAGAAATAGACTCACTAGAACTGAAGATTTTGCTTATTAACAAAGGCGTAGATATTCCATCTGATGAGGTCTACGAGCGGTTTAGCAATACCCACCGGCTTTCCTCTTTCATGGCCCCGGGAGCATGCAACTGCCTCCTCCTGCCGGATAATACTGTTGTCCACATCTGGAACGCTGGCCCTCGGTCTCCGTTCACTATAGGTATTGCCGAAAGTGGTAATGTCTATCTGGCTTATGATGGTCGCTTTGTAACGGAGGTGGATTTTCCTCCGAAGACACGATTCTACGAGCAATACACTTCAAAGGGCATGCCCTTCAGTATGATTGCCGTCTTGCAAGGACTGGATGTCTTATCCTTTCCATATCTGTGGCCCTGTGAGTATGCCCGAAGTGGATTTTCGTGTCAGTTCTGTTACACAGGGGCTTACACGGAGGAGCTTACCCGTGAGGGGAAGCCAGGGCTCCCTTTTCCTAAACCGCAGGATGTGGCAGAGGTCGTTAACTACGCGGTAAATACAGAAAAGCTGGCTTCATACATCCAGATAACCGGTGGTTCGACAATGAACACCCGTGCGGAGTGCCATCTTGTAGCTGACATGCTGCGGGCAATTGATGACCTGGCGGGCCTTGATAATATTTCAGGGGAAGTTCTGGTATACACGTCACCTCCCCCGGACCCTGCGGTTGTCGATGAAGTTTTTCAAGCGGGCACAGATAGGGTTGCCTGCGATATGGAGATATGGGATGAGGAGCTATTCAAGCGCATATGTCCTGGCAAGGCACGCTTCGCAGGGCGCGAGCGGCAACTCAATACTCTGCTCCACATAGCCGAAAGGTATGGCCGCAATAAGGCCTGTAGCGCATTTGTCATCGGGCTTGAACCTGTAGAAAGCTTCCTATCTGGCGCTGAATACCTTGCCAGCCGCGGTATCGTCCCGCTACCATCCATATGGATGCCGATGGGAAAGGCGGTCCTGGGAGTAACCGAAGCCCCTGGACTGCCCTACTACCGGCAAGTCCGAGACGGCCTCGCTGAGATTTATGAGAGACACCAGTGCGAACCACCGGGAAGTACTGGATTCAACGTCTGCCTATGCCGGGATACCTGGAACAATCGAAACGAAATACTACGAAGAAAGAGATGCTGCACCGAAGGCACTTAGAGCCT
>JAUWGZ010000037.1 GCA_030606165.1 Dehalococcoidia bacterium | reverse complement strand
TGAAGGGAAGACCCGTAACTGAACTCCCCCAAGAATCTCCCCTTCAATTAAAGGTGAAAGAAGTAGCTGAAGGCTTACGTTTATGATTGAGAAAATATCCTCCTTGGTGGAGGATTTGCGAAAATAAGTCGAAAGGCAGGTGAGGACTTATGGATACAAAAGAATACCCGGCGGTATGGTTACAAGCCGCTGGATGTACCGGCTGCTCAGTCTCTCTTCTCAATGTTATAAATCCCTCTATTAAAAACCTCTTAATTGATGAAGTGCTCCCGGGCAGTCATATAAATCTAAGGTTCCATCCTACTGTAATGGCAGGGGCAGGAGCGCCTGCCATCGAAGTTATGGTGGATACCTCACGGAAGAAAAAGGGAGGTTACATCCTGATTGTAGAAGGGGCTATACCCACTGCTAAAGGTGGTATCCATGGGGTGTTTGGTGAGAAGGATGGTAAGCCAATGACCATGAAATCATGGGTTGAAACATTGGCCAAGGATGCCTTAGTAGTCATTGCTTTGGGTAGCTGCGCTGCTTTTGGGGGAATTCCCGCTGCCTACCCCAACCCTACTCAGTGTCGCGGCGTCGGTGAAGTTCTTCAAGCCAAGGGCATCAATACTCCGTCGGTAAATATCCCCGGTTGTCCACCACACCCTGATTGGTTTGTGGGCACTTTGGCAAGCATCCTGCTTTCCGGTCTGCCGAAGCCGGAGGATTTGGATGAGCTTGGGCGTCCTAAGGCTTTTTATGGGCAAACTATCCACGAGAACTGTCCACGACGAGCCTACTACGATGAGAATAAGTTTGCCAAAAAATTCGGCGATCCCGGGTGCAATTATGAATTAGGGTGTAGGGGACCTATAACCCATGCCGATTGTCCTCTGAGGTTGTGGAACAACAAGGTTAGTTGGTGCGTAGGCTGTGGTGCCACTTGTATTGGCTGCACCGAGCCCGGGTTCTTTGACATATCCCCGCTTTATGAAAAAACTAGCGAAGCTGCTTTGCCAGAGGAGGTTTGAATTAATGGGCAAGATTATAATCGATCCAGTAACTCGTATTGAAGGACATCTCAAGGTGGAGGCAGTAGTCGAGGGTGGCAAGGTGAAGGAGGCTAAGAGTTCGGGGATGCTGTTCCGCGGCTTAGAGCTAATCATGAAGGGCAGGGACCCCCGTGATGCCCAGCGGATAGCTCAACGTATTTGTGGAGTTTGCCCGACAAGTCATTCTACTGCCGCTGCTTTAAACTTGGATAGTGCTTTCGGCATCGCCGACAAAATCCCCGACAACGGCAGAATTATCCGCAATCTAATTCTCGGAGCAGCCCATATCGCTGACCACATCCTTCATTTCTATCACTTAGTGGCTCTTGACTATGTAGATGTGGCTAAATTAGCAAAGTATGAAGGGAATAATCCCGCCTTAAATTCAATAAAAAGCTTTATTGCTCGTGGGGAACTGGGGCCTTTTGTACCTCGTTATGAAGGTGATTATCGCCTGCCCGGCGAAGCTAATGAACAGGCGGTAGCGCACTATGTCGCGGCATTCGACATGCGTCGTAAAAGCCAGGAGATGCTTGCCTTGTTCGGTGGTAAGATGCCTCACAACATGGGCGTAATGCCCGGTGGAGTTGCTTCTGTACCCACGGTTGACAATATCACATCCTTCCTGTGGAGGTTGAAGGAGCTTCAGGAGTTTATTGATAATGTTTACCTCCCAGACGTGCTGGCGGTGGCCCAGGTTTACTCAGATTATTTTGAGATTGGTCGTGGCTGTGGAAATTTACTTGCTTATGGCTCTTATGAGCTGGATGGAAAGAAACCAGACCTCACCAAGAAGAAAAGATTTTTTAAGTCAGGGATCACCTCTACCAGTCTTAAGTTCAACGAATTAGATCCAGCCAAAATTACTGAAGAGGTAAAGCACTCCTGGTATGCCGATTCTATCAGCGGCAGACATCCCTCCCAGGGAGATGTTGTTCCCGAAGAAGAAAAGAAAGGTGCTTATTCCTGGATAAAATCACCTCGCTATGGTAAGGCGGTTTTTGAAGCTGGGCCACTGGCTCGAATTATGGTCAACTATGTCGGAGGCAATCCCGGAGTCAAGAGCCTGGTTGATTCTGCCTTATCCCAGGCAAATATAAGCCCCGATAAGATGTTTTCTGTCATGGGGCGTAATCTTGCTCGAGCCTTGGAGACTAAACTCATAGCCGATGCTATGGCCGACTGGATTTTAGAGCTTAAGCCAGGTGAGCCAGCCTACGTAAGCTACGAACTCCCAGAAGAAGCTACTGGAATGGGACTGGTCGGTGCGGCGAGGGGTGCCCTCGGACACTGGATAGAAATAAAAGAAGGCAAGATTGCTAATTACCAGGTCATTACCCCTTCTACCTGGAATATTTCTCCCAGGGATGATAAAGACCAACCTGGACCCTTGGAGCAGGCTATCACTGGCACCAAGATAAAGGATGAGGCTAATCCCTTTGAGATAGTGCGCATCGTGAGGGCCTTCGACCCTTGTCTCGCCTGTTCTGTACATTTGCTCAATCCCAAAGGGCATGACCTGGGGAAATTTAGGGTTTGTTAGTAAAAATTTAGAGGAAAGTTCAGGAATGGGAAAATTTGTTCTGGGAATAGGGAATGTCTTGTTGAGAGACGAAGGGATTGGTTGTCATGTGGTACATGCCTTGGAGGGAATCCCTCTCCCCGATGTGGAAATAATAGATGGGGGGACATGCCCCGATGTAGTGCAGTTTCTTGAAGGTGCTGATAAATTGGTCATAGTGGATGCTGTTAAGGGTGGGGGAACGCCTGGACAAATTTACCGTTTTCACCTTGAGGATATAACTCTAGAGCAAAAGCTATTTCTGTCCCTTCACGATGTGGGCTCAGTGGATAGCTTAATGTTAATGCAGCTTTGGCATAAAACAGGTGAAGCTGTCATTATTGGGGTCGAACCCAGGGATATTAACTGGGGGTTAGAATTATCGCCGGAGCTTCAAGAGAAAATGCCTCAGATAATAGATGCCATTTTGGCAGAACTTAATACCTCCGCTAATCTCCCCCTCGAGGGAGAGGAATAAGGTGAGGGTGTAAAGGAGAGGAAAAATGCTGATTTCAGAACAAAAACCAATCGAAGAAATCCTAAGCTATCTTGAGGGGGATAAGAATATCTTTCTCATCGGTTGTAAGGGTTGTGCTGAGGGTTGGGGGAGTGGAGGAGAGAAACAGGTAGAGGAAATGGCAAACACTTTGCAGGAAAAAGGTAAGACCGTTACCGGTTCTGTGGTTGTTGACATGCTGTGTGATGCTGCATTGTCGAGGTTGAAACTCAGAGCTTATAAAAAGGAAGTTGCTGCTGCCGATTCTATCTTGGTTCTGACCGATGGGGCTGGAGTGCAGACTGTAGCGGAATTAGTGGATAAGGTAGTGCATCCTGGCTGCAACACTCTGTCCTCAGGTGGTGCTCATGCCGAGTGGAAGGAAGCGGAGCGCTGCCTTGAGTGTGGTGATTGTGTGCTGGAGTTTACTGGCGGCCTCTGTCCTATTGCCCGATGTTCCAAGCATCTGCTCAATGGTCCCTGTGGTGGCTCACAAGGTGGTAAGTGTGAAGTTGATCCGGATATACCTTGCGTCTGGCAACAGATTGTCGATCGTCTTGCCAAACTAGGACAACTTGATAAATTGGAAAGGCTTGTGACACCAAAGAATTGGAGTGTGAGCCTTACATCAGGGCCACCTGTAAAGAGGCTTTCCTAAATGCCATTGCACGTGAGAGAGGTAGTCCTTATGAGTTACCTCGCCTCATATGTCGAATACATAAATTATTGAGGAGGAAAGAAATGAATGCACAAGTCCAAAAACCTTTTGAGGAGATCCTAGGATATCTTGAAGGTAAAGAGAGGATATTTCTGATGGGGTGCGGAGGATGCGCTACAGTCTTTCACACAGGTGGCATAAAAGACGTGGATGAGATGGCAGAGAAACTGACAAAAGAGGGGAAGGAGATCGTAGGTAAAATTGGATTACCTTTCGCCGTATTTGCCTGCTACATTCCTATGTCCTCCATGTTTTTGAAGGAGCACAGGGGAGAGATAGAGAAATGCGACGCCATATTAATGCAGAGTTGCGGTGATGGTGCGCAAGCAGTGCGAGGATATTTGGAAGAAGAAATGGGTATCGTAAAGCCTATGTATCCATCAAACAACGCCCTTGGGTTTTCCAGTGGAGGACCTAGCAAGTTCAAAGAGGAATGCCAAGCCTGCGGAGAATGCGAACTTGGGAGGACTGCTGGTATTTGTCCACTGGTACAATGTCCCAAGGGGTTGTTAAATGGCCCGTGTGGCGGAACAACTACGGATGGCAAGTGTGAAGTAGACCCTACACGGGACTGTGCTTGGGTCATGATCTATAAGAGGTTAGGGAAATTTGGTGAACTTGATGAGCTGTCGGAAATACAAGAACCGCATGATTGGAGTAAAGCAATAAGACCACGCAGCTTAGAGGTTGAACCCATCAACCTGCTGGAGGAATTGAAGGGGACGAAGAAGGTAATAGAAACATTGGGAGTATGATAAAGAGCAACATTAGGAGGGATTTATGAAGACGCAAAGTAATTTGGAACGGGTGCTAGAGGCTGGACAGTTTGCTGTCACGGGAGAATTAGGACCACCACAGAGCGCTGACTCTGAGATAGTTAGAAGAAAAGCAAAGATACTCAAAGGTCATGTAGATGCTTTTAATGTCACCGATGGACAGACTGCTGTAGTGCGTATGGCATCTTGGGCAGCTTGCCTTATCGGTAAAGGAGAGGGTTTAGACCCTATTGTCCAGATGACCTGCCGTGACCGCAATCGCATTGCCCTTCAAATGGATGTTTTGGGTATCGCAGCACTGGGCATAAATAACATGTTGTGTCTCACAGGCGACCACCAGAAATTCGGTAATCATCCTATGGCTAAGGGTGTTTACGATGTTGATTCTATTCAACTGGTTAAGATGGTGAAAGACATGCGAGACGAAAGAAAGTTCCAGTGTGGCGAAGAGATGGCAGTTGAGCCTCGTCTCTTCATTGGAGCTGCTGCTAATCCTTTTGCTGACCCTTTCGAGTTCAGGGTGGCACGTCTTGCTAAGAAAGTGGCAGCAGGGGCAGATTTCATCCAAACTCAGATTATCTACAATGTGGATAAGTTCGCTGAATGGATGAAGATGGTACGGGACAGAGGATTACACGAGAAAGTAAAGATACTTGCCGGTGTTGCTCCCATAAAGTCAGTGGGTGCTGCAAAATATATGAAGACCAGAGTTCCCGGAATGGATGTGCCTGACAGCGTTATTGAACGGCTGCAAGGAGTACCTAAGGAGCAAGTGTCTAAGGAGGGTATCCAGCTTTGCATTGACATTATTGATCAGGTGCGTCAAATTGAAGGTGTGGCGGGTATTCATCTCATGGCTATCGAGTGGGAGGAAGCAGTGCCCGAGATAGTAGAAGCGGCTGGTCTTTTGCCTCGCCCCAGATTTGTCACATAATGGAAAATCGTCGTTCGTCATCACATGGTTCCCGGGACCAAGGTTTTGGGCTTTCATATAAGCTTGCTCGTGAGCAATTGGCCAAAATCAGCGATATACAAGAGCAATGCCGTAAAAGCGGTGCGCGGTATGTAGGGCCCAACGAGATAGTCATTAATTATCTAAATAAGCCATATCATATTACCCTTCCTGATATCGAAATTTCGTTGAAGGATAGCAACGTGGAAGTTTCGCAGAAGGACAAAATCCTGATACTGCACTATTTCACTTTGGCAAAATACACACCGGCTACTGGTAAATTGATTGCCTATAAACAGCTACCGGGAGGCATTAGCTATTTCCCGGCATTTTACAAAAGGGCCATAAACCCCTTTGTAAAGCACTTTGGCAAAAGTCCTGAGCTGCTGAGAAAGACAGCAACAAAGTTAGGGGGCCGTGAGGCAGACTACGGGGATGTGTCTGTGACCGTCAATGCTTTCGACCACGTGCCTATAACCTTAGTGTTATGGAAAGGCGATGAGGAGCTTGCTCCCAATGGGAATATATTGTTCGATGCTAATATTTCTGATTATCTTTCCACTGAGGATGTAACTGTGCTTACCGAAACTATCATCTGGAAGCTAGTTAAAGACATTCCCTCTACTTAACCTAGTAACCGCAGTGCTCCCTCGAAATGACACAAAGCAAAGGGCTGAAGAAAGGCGACGGAGGGAGTTGGTGAACAATCACGATAGGCTATATTTGTGTTAGCGTCCCTATTTGTGATATAGTCCAGCCTTTGGGCTACTTTCGGGAAATTAGTTAGTCGGATATTTTGAAGACGACTATTTCAAAGCTGTCTCAAGAGAGATGGTAAATAGTGAGGTGCGAAGTGGCGAATCCTTCAGGGGCGCAAGACACTCAGGTGCTTCTACAGCAGCAAGAAGGGATCAGTGAAGAACGCCTGAACGAAATTCTGTCTTCCTATCAGGGTAAGGAGGAGGAGCTTATTCCCATCTTGCAGCAAGTCCAGCAGGTTTTTGGCTACCTGCCAGAGCCAGCGATGAAAAGGATAGCCAAATTCCTCAAGTTGCCGGAAAGCACTGTCTTTGGAGTGGGTACATTTTATGCCCAATTCAAGTTTGTCCCTTCAGGTCGGAACATCATTAGGGTTTGCCGCGGTACTGCTTGTCATGTGCGTGGTGGCGCCCGCATTTTGCGGGAAGTGGAAAAACAGCTAGGTATCAAGCCTGGGGAGAGCAGTCCTGACCTCGAATACTGCTTGGAGACAGTGGCCTGTATCGGTGCCTGTGCCCTAGCACCAACAATGGTGGTAAACAACGAGACCCATGGACAGATGACAGCTAGAAAGGTAACTGAGGTTTTAGAGCAATTTAGAGGAAAGAAATGACGGAGAAAAAACCTGGCATTCATTCCGATGGGCATCACAAGGTATTAGTCTGCCAGGGCACTGGGTGTACTTCTTCGAGGTCGGAGGAAATTCGGAGGGCACTCGAACATGAAGTAAATCGGGCAGGATTGAGCAATATCGAAGTAGATTTTACTGGTTGCCACGGCTTTTGCCAGCAAGGACCAATAGTGGTTGTCGAGCCTGAAGGCACTTTCTACGCCCATGTTAAGGTAGAAGATGCTACCGAGATTGTCTATTCGCATTTGAAAGAAGGTAAGCCGGTGGAGCGTCTCTTCTATCGCGACCCTGTTACCAATGACGCAATACCCACTTATCAAGAGATAAACTTCTACAAGAAGCAAACTCGCTTGATACTACGTAACTGTGGACACATTAATCCCGAGAGGATTGAAGATTACATTGCCACTGGCGGCTATCAAGCACTGAGAAAGGCATTATTACAGATGACTCCAGATGAGGTTATTAGCGAGATTAAAAAATCAGGGTTGCGAGGTCGTGGTGGCGCTGGCTTCCCTACGGGAGTAAAGTGGGAATTTTGCCGTAAGTCACCAGGGGAACAGAAGTATATGATTTGCAACGCTGATGAGGGTGATCCTGGTGCTTTTATGGATCGAAGCACTATGGAAGGTGATCCACATACTGTTATCGAGGGACTGATTATTGCAGCCTACGCTATTGGAGCCAGCGAAGGCTATATTTATTGCCGCGCTGAATATCCTTTGGCTATAAAGCGTTTGCGTATTGCTATTAAGCAAGCTGAGGAGAGAGGATTCTTTGGCAAGAATATTCTCGGCTCACAATTCAACTTCACCGTGCATATTAAAGAGGGTGCTGGCGCTTTTGTCTGCGGTGAAGAGACAGCACTGATGGCTTCCATTGAAGGTGGGAGGGGTATGCCCCGCAGTCGACCTCCCTTCCCGGCACAGTCAGGTTTGTGGGGAAAGCCGACTACTATTAACAATGTGAAAACCCTTGCCAGCATCCCTGTGATAATTAGCAAGGGTGCAGAGTGGTACGCCAGCATTGGCACTGAGAAGAGCAAAGGCACTGCGGTTTTTGCCTTAACAGGCAAGATCGCCAATGCTGGTTTGGTAGAGATTCCTATGGGCATCACTTTACGTGAACTTATCTTCGAAATCGGCGGAGGAATCCTTGGCGGCAAGCGTTTTAAAGCAGTACAGACTGGCGGACCATCCGGAGGTTGTCTACCAGCAAGCTTGCTTGATTCTCCAGTTGATTATGAATCGCTAACCGCAGTAGGTTCTATTATGGGCTCCGGCGGTATGGTAGTAATGGACGAAGATACTTGCATGGTTGACATGGCGCGCTTCTTCCTCTCTTTCACACAACTTGAGTCCTGTGGCAAATGCATACCATGCCGTTGGGGCACTAAACAGATGCTGGACATATTAGAGGATATAGCCAATGGGAGGGGTAGGCCTGGAGATATTGAATTGCTTCAAGAATTAGCGGAATCGGTTAAAGATGGTTCCTTATGCGGTTTAGGGCAAACCGCTCCTAATCCGGTTCTTACTAGTATCCGCTACTTCCGAGACGAGTATGAAGAGCACATAAAGAGACATCATTGTCCTGCCGCAGTGTGCAAAGGACTGGTCAAGGCACCCTGCAGCCATACTTGCCCTGCTGGTGTAGATGTTCCTCGCTATCTTCGCTTTATTAGCCAAGGTAGGTTTGACCAAGCACTGGCTGTGATCAGGGAGAAAATACCCTTCCCCTCCATTTGTGGGCATGTTTGCCCTCATCCTTGCGAAGCCAAGTGTCGGCGAGGACAGGTTGATGAGGCTATTGCCATAAGGGCACTCAAGCGCTTTGCTGCAGAAAGGGGAAATGGGGCTTGGAAAATAAAAGCAAAAGTAGCTCCAGCCACAGGTAAGCGTGTTGCTATTATTGGCGCCGGACCGGCAGGGCTTACTGCGGCTTATTACTTAGCCAGGCGAGGGCATGCTGTCACTGTGTTTGAGGCGCTTCCTGAGGCGGGGGGCATGATGAAGTATGGCATTCCCGAGTATCGCTTGCCCAGAGAAGTGCTGGCCGAGGAGATTGAAGAGATAAAAGGGGTTGGAGTAGATATAAGGGTAAATACTATGATCAGCTCTGTGGATGAGCTTTTTGAACATGGCTACAATGCCATTTTCCTTGCTATTGGCGCTCATCAAGGGGCCAAATTAAGGATTGAAGGAGAGGACAGTCCTGAGGTTATGGAGGGTGTGTCTTTCCTCAGAGAGATAAATATAGGGAATAAAGTTAGAGTAGGAGATAGGATAGCTGTTATTGGTGGGGGCAATGTCGCCATAGATGCTTCCCGCAGCGCACTACGTCTCGGTGCTAAGGAAGCAACAATTATCTATCGCCGCACTAGGGATGAGATGCCAGCAAGCGAAGAGGAGATAGAAGAAGCGTTGCTTGAAGGAGTGAAGATAGAGTTCCTCGCTGCCCCAATTAGAATAGAGAGAAAGAATGGTGCGGTAGAGCTTGCATGTATCCGTATGGAGCTTGGAGCGGTAGACGAAAGTGGCAGAAGGCGCCCGGTGCCAACTGAAGGTAATGAATTTAGTTTGACTTTCGATACCCTGATCGCCGCTATCGGACAGGTGCCAGAGGTTCCCGAGAAATTTGGACTTTCTCTGGGACGGGGAAATACTGTCCAGGTTGACGCTGATACTCTAGCCACAGCTAGAGAGGGTGTCTTTGCTGGTGGTGATGCTGTGACTGGCCCAGCTACAGTTATTGAGGCTATCGCTGCTGGAAGGCAGGCAGCGATTTCTATGGACAAATATCTAGGCGGTAGCGGCGCAGTAGATGAAACACTGGCGTCGCCTGAAGAAGTAGATATATTGCCTGAGATCGAGGAAGAGGAAAAGCACCGCATTTCTATACCTACCTTGACTCTAAGCGAGCGGCTTGGTAGCTTTGCTGAAGTGGAGCTTAGTCTTGGAGAAGAAATGGCGATTGAGGAAGCAAAGCGGTGCTTGAGATGTGACCTGGAGGAAGACTAGTAAAGAGGAGGCAACAATGACTACAGCCGCCTCAACCGAAACAGGAGAAAGGAAACTGGATACCATCAATCTGACCATTAATGGTCGCGAGATCATGGCAAAAAAGGGAGTCACTGTGCTTGAAGCGGCACTTGGCGCTGACATCTATATTCCCACGCTGTGTTACGACCCTGACCTCAAGCCTTACGGAGGTTGTCGCCTCTGCGTAGTTGAAATAGAAGGAATGCGGGGTTTGGTTAGCTCATGCACTACGCCGGCAACTGATGGTATGGTGGTGCACACCGATACGCCAAGGGTAAATCAATCACGCCGAATCACTATGGAACTTATCAGCGCCAATCATCACGGCGATTGCCTTGCTTGTGCCAAAAACCAGGACTGTGAGCTACTTAAAATTGCTCGATATCTGGGCATAGAGCAAGACCGTGTTGAGCGACTTCGAAAAGGCACTCAAGTGCTTTCTGTGGATGATAGCCATCCGGCGTTTATTCGTGACCTGAATAAGTGCATCCTCTGCGCCAAATGTGTGCGAGCCTGCCACGAAATAGCTTGTGTTGATGCCATTGACATAGCCTTTCGAGGCAACTCGGCAAGGATAGCCACCTTCGGTGATAAACCGATTGTCGAGTCCATTTGTAAGTCCTGTGGTGAATGTGTTATGCGATGTCCTACTGGAGCGTTGGTGCCTAAATGGGAAAAGCCACCTGCCGAAGAGGTTAAGACCATTTGTCCCTATTGTGGGGTTGGCTGCTCCCTCTACTTAGGTGTTCTAGATAACAAGATTGTTTCCGTGCGCGGTGACTCTGAGGGTCCGGCTAACAAGGGCAGCCTGTGCGTTAAAGGACGCTGGGGATACGATTTTCTCAGCCATCCTGAGAGGTTAACCACACCCCTTATCCGATTGCCAGGCGTTGCCCGACAAGCAGGTCACAATGGAAAAGTGCATGAAATCTTCCGTGAGGCTAGTTGGGATGAGGCTCTGGAACTGGCAGCAAAAAGGCTCCTTGAACTCAAGCAAGATTATGGACCAGATAGTATCGCTGCCTTGAGCTCGGCTAAGTGCACCAACGAAGACAACTATGTTATGCAGAAATTCGTCCGAGTTGTGCTAGGCTCTAATAACATTGACCATTGTGCCCGGTTATGCCATGCCTCCACTGTCGTTGGGGGTATCGCTGCCTTCGGTCAAGGGGCAATGACCAATGCTTATTCTGATTTTGAGAAAACGGGACTTTTCTTTGTCATCGGCTCTAATACCACCGAATGTCATCCCATTATCGGTTCGATGATTAAGAGAAGAGTCAGGTTTGGTGGTGCTAAACTTATCGTCGCTGATCCACGCTCTATCGAACTTAGCGATTTTGCCACTGTCAGGCTCTCGCACAAGCCAGGAACAGACGTTGCTCTTCTTAATGGACTAATGCATGTAATTATCAGAGACGGTCTTGAGAATAAGGAGTTTATCCGGGAGCGCACCGAAGGCTTTGAGGAGCTGCGCCAGCTTGTGGAAAGGTATACGCCTGAGGTAGTGGAGGCTATAACTGGGGTTTCCAAGGCAGATATAGAGGCGGCCGCCCGCCTTTTTGGAGAGGCGAAAAGCGCTTGTATACTCTATGGGATGGGAATAACCCAGCATACCACGGGCACAGATAATGTGAAAAGCGTGGCAAACCTGTTACTACTGACTGGCAACATCGGCAGGGAGGGTACGGGATTCAGTCCTCTTCGGGGTCAGAATAATGTCCAGGGTGCCTGTGACATGGGGGCGCTTCCCAATGTCTACCCTGGCTATCAAAGGGTTGATGACCGTGCCGTGAGGATGAAATTCGAAACTGCCTGGGGATGCAAATTGAATGACCGGCCGGGGATGACGGTTACTGAGATAGCCAACGCTATACTCGGGGGAGACATTAAAGGACTCTATGTTATGGGAGAGAATCCGGTGTTAAGTGAGCCTAATTTGGAGCATTTCAGGCAAGCACTGGAGAAAGTGGAACTCCTTGTAGTCCAAGATATATTTCTTTCTGAGACTGCCTGGCTTGCTGACGTTGTTTTTCCCGCCGCTGCCTTTGCAGAGAAGAATGGTACTTTTACCAATACCGAGAGGCGAGTTCAGAGAATAAGGCAGGCCCTTATGCCACCCGGGGAGGCAAAAGCTGACTGGGAGATTATATCTGCTTTGGCGGAAAAGATGGGAAAACCATTTGACTACCAGACTGCTAGTCAGATCATGGAAGAAGCTGCCTCCCTTACTCCTATCTATGGCGGTATTCACTTCGACCGCCTCGATAACGGTGGTTTGCAATGGCCCTGCCCGGATACCTCACATCCCGGAACCAGCTTTCTTTACCAAGATGGATTTGCCCGGGGACGGGGCAAGTTCCATGCTGCGGATTATTTCCCACCAGCGGAATCAATATCCAAAAAGTACCCGCTTGTTCTCACTACGGGGCGGGTGCTGGAGCACTGGCATACTGGCACAATGAGTCGCCGTGCTAATGTGCTGAATGAACTCTATCCTAACGGTGTAGTTGAGATGAGTCCTATTGATGCAGCAAGGCTGGGATTTATTGAGGGTGATTTAGTAGTAGTTACCTCAAAAAGGGGTCGGGTGGAGGCACCGTTACATATTACAGAAAAATCACCTCCCGGGGTTATCTTTATGTCCTTCCACTGGCGTGAAGCGGCAGCCAATATCCTCACCAATGATGCTCTTGACCCATTAGCCAAGATTCCCGAGTATAAGGTCTCTGCTGTAAATGCCGTACGGCGGAGGAAAAAGCTGCGCTGATGAGCGGAGACATACGCAAGGTAGAATTATGGCTGGGCAAGCTGGATGAGCGCCTTAAGACCTGGCTTATGTTGCGATTATCTCAAGAGAAATGGTAGCTACTATTATCATTCCTCTTCTCTCCTCCATCTCTTCTCGGCTGCCAGCTTTCTTGCTCTCTCCAGATCAGCCTGGCTATTTATGTTGAAAAAGCTTAAGTGCTCCGGGTCAAAGCTGTTTATCTCGTCCTCTTCAACGTACTTTACCTTGACCATACTAAAAAGCTTTCTAATCCTCAGTTCACCTTGCTCCAGCAACCCTTGAATGGGGCCTGAACAATTCTTGGAATACACTGCGCAAAGGGGCTCTAATTTATCTTTTATCTGAGGAACAACGACATCAAATGTAGAACAGATTTGGGTCATATATTCAAGCAAGCTAACGCTCAGAAACGGTGTATCACAGCCGACGACGATAGCCCGCGGACTAGATGAGGCTATTAAACCTGAGTAAATGCCCACCAACGGACCCTTTCCAGGATAAATATCGGCTACCGTTTTTATCCTTGCAGCCGAGGAGCAGGGAATTGCTTCGCCATGAGCAGTCGCTATGATGATTTCTGTGCTGAGGATGGCAAGGCGGTCAACCACCCACTGGATAAGGCT
>JAUWGZ010000028.1 GCA_030606165.1 Dehalococcoidia bacterium | reverse complement strand
TGCGTTTCATCCCGCCGGAAAACTTCCGCACTTGATCTTTAGACCTTTCCATAAGCCCCATCGTCTCCAGTAGTTCCTTCGAACGTCCTTTTACTTCGTTAGAACTCAGGCCATGGATCTTGCCAATCAGAGCCAGGTTCTCCCAGCAGTTAAGGCGCTCAGAGAGAATGGTGTCTTGTGGCGATACCCCGATGAGTTTTTTGACCTTAAATGGCTCCTTAGCAATATCGTAGCCCAATATGGAAGCAGTCCCCCTGGTTGGCTTTAAGAGGCAACACAGCATCCTGATGGTGGTAGTCTTCCCTGCCCCGTTAGGGCCCAGGAGGGAGAAAAGCTCGCCCTTCTGTATCTCCAAATCAACGCCGTTTACCGCTACCAGGCTATCGAATTCCTTGGTGAGCTTGAAGGTTTGTACTGCGTTCATTTCTTCATCCCCCCTTACAAATAATAACACACTCATTTAGGCAGGAAGGCTTTGAGTAAATTCAATGAAGGCTCTAACCTCAGCTCCCAGACGTATGATGTATCGACCACGTCTGGATTATTGCATTTCCAGCATCCCTTTGTGATGTTTGCCACCTCACGACGATCCCAGTTTTTCATTATCTCATCGAATGGGGAGGTTCTCACATTTCCATAAGGTCTGTCATAGTTGAAGCAGTTCGTTACGTTGCCTTCTGGAGTCACGGTTACAGAAACAAAAGGGGCACGGCAAACATAAGGCGTCATATTCAGCAGGTATCTCCGCAGATAAGTTCGGGAATTATTTATTGGATAGCCTTTCTTTTTCAGGTCAAGCAGCTCCCTGGCTACCTGCTGCTCTGACTCTCGTGATGCCAGGTACTCCTTGTTTGTCTCCCCGGTTTCTATCGAAATTCCTTCCTTTGCCGGGCAGACCCAAAGCGATACGCCGAGAGAGCGGGCAAGGTCTGCCATTTGCCCCATCATGTTCTCATTTCCTCGATGGAGGAGACAATTAATTATAATTTTCTTAGGCGAGTTCATCCTCTTTAAGACCTCTATGCCCTCAACAGCCCTGGCGAAAAGACCTGGCATGCCCCTGAATGAATCGTGACCCTTGCCCTCCGGATAATCCAGTGAGACTATAATACAGTGGACTTCTTTGCCGATTTCATGTGCTCTGTCCGGTAGAAGAAGTCCATTGGTGATCACGATCGTAATCATTCCGTTTTCGCGGGAAGAACGACAGAGCTGGCCAAGGTCCTGGCGCAGAAGAGGCTCCCCACCCCACATCGTATTTGCTACAAATCCCGCATCCTTCGCGCCCTGATAGAGCCGTTCGATCACGCTCGTTTCAAGCTCGTCCGCTTCATTATCACGCCAAAGACACGTCGGGCAATTGCAATTGCATCTTCCTGTGATCAGATGTGAGAGAAAAAACGGGCCCCGCCTGCCCAGTCGACTTGCCAGCAGAGTTCTAATAAAGCGGGCGATCTTGCTCCAACCCAGGAGTGCTCCCGAATCTCGTTGCTTTTCTAGCATGGCACTGATCGCACCTTTTACATTATGCTAAATCAACCATGAAAATCTTGTGATTTTCATGGTGAGTTTAATTAAAATGAGAGCTTCCTGGCAACGACATATTTTCCCGGAGGGTTTCCCCTTAAGTATCGTCTGCGCTGGAGCGTTTCACTTCCGTGTTCGGGATGGGAACGGGTGGTTCCACTCCGCTAGAGTCACCAGAAAGCTCTCTGATTAAGTATAGCCTATCCTCGGAAGGACATGCAACTTTGTATGTTATCTGAGGAAACGATTCGCTGCGTTCCTGTGCTACAGTTTAGCTTTTTCAAAATCGTATTAGTACAGTTTTTCCGACGGGCTCGCTCTCAAAAATTAGTATCTCTCCCCCTTAAAATAAGGGGGATAAAGGGGGTTATTTCCAGCACCTTAGTGTTGGTGCTCAACATCAATTGCATTCTTCATAACTCCCCTTTCCCCTCTTATCTTAAGAGGGGAAATCTTGGAAAAACTTACTTGCTGCGTTCCTGTGCTATAATGGTTCTAAAATCTCATAGAGAGGAGGTTTGTTCTCATGGATTGGGGTATGCAAAGCCGTTTGGCACGATTAATTCAAGCGGATGGTCGCTGTTTGTTTCTACCCGTGGACCATGGGTATTTTCAGGGTCCTATCAAAAAACTGGAGGACCCGCGTAAAACTCTCAAACCCCTTCTCCCTTACACCGATGCGATTTTCATTACCCGGGGAGTTTTAAGGTCATCGGTAGACCCTGACAAGGCGAAACCAATTATCCTTAGAGTATCCGGCGGCACCAGCATATTGGGAAAGGACCTGGCTCACGAGGGGATAGCTGCCTCTATGGAGGAAGCCATCCGACTCAATGCGTGTGCCGTGGGCATCTCCATCTTCGTCGGGACTGATTATGAGCACGATTCCTTGCTAAATCTGGCCAGGCTTGTTGATGAAGGGGAAAGGTATGGCATCCCGGTAATGGCGGTTACCGCTGTGGGCAGGGAACTGAAGAAGCGTGACGCCCGCTATCTTTCTCTGTCCAGCCGTATTGCTGCTGAGCTGGGCGCTCGAATTGTAAAGACCTACTACTGTGAAAAATTCGAGAGGGTTACAAAGGGCTGCCCCGTTCCAGTAGTCATTGCCGGTGGGCCCAAGGTAAATACAGGATACGAAGTACTTCAATTTGTTTATAACGGCATCCAGAAAGGTGCCATAGGTGTGAATCTGGGGAGAAACATCTGGCAAAACGAGCACCCCGTGGCCATGATAAGAGCCCTACGCGCCATTATCCATGAGAACGCTACTCCTGAGCAGGCGCAGGAATTATACGATAGCGTAAAGAGCGGAGGGGCATAGCAACTGCGTCCACAGGTAAGTATGCACCGGAATTGAAGAAATCCCAAGCCCCGAAGGGAAGCTCTAAATCCTAATATCTAAATCCTAGACAAAAGAAAGGAAGGATCTGATTGTTCTCATCAAAATACAAATGGCCAAAACAGTTTAGAAATTTGAATTTTGACATTGGGATTTGTTTAGAGCTTAGGGTTTAGTATTTAGAATTTATCTCGGCCCTATGGTCTGCTGAGAGGAAACTACCATGCGCGTAGCAATGTATTACAGCAATCAGGATATACGGTTGGAGGAGATGCCCACGCCGCAGATCGGCCCCGGCGAGGTACTGATGCGGGTGGAGGCCAGCGGCATCTGTGGCACCGATTTGCTGGAATGGTATCGCCTCCACAAAGCGCCTTTAGTCCTGGGTCATGAAGTTGCCGGTGTGATTGCTGCTGTCGGGAAGGGGGTGAAACGTTATAAAGAAGGTGATCGGATTTGTGCCGCTCATCATGTTCCCTGTAACACATGCCATTATTGTCTCAGTGGACACCACACCGTTTGCGATACCCTGCGCCGGACGAATTTCGACCCCGGTGGCTTTGCTGAATATGTGCGGCTGCCAGGCATCAATGTCGACCAGGGCATATTCCCCTTACCTGACGAAGTATCTTTTGAGGAGGCGACCTTTGTTGAGCCGCTGGCTTGCGTCCTGCGAGGGCAAAGATTAGCCCATCTAGAGCCGGGGCAAAGTGTGCTCGTTGTCGGCAGCGGCGTTGCCGGGCTGCTCCATATACAACTGGCTCGGACTTCAGGTGCCGGTTACATTATAGCGACGGACATCGTTGATTATCGCCTGGAGGCAGCGCGAAAATTCGGAGCCGATGTTGCCGTTCAGGCTAAGGAATATACCCCGGCCCATCTACGTCGGGCAGGCAATGACCGTCTCGCTGACCTTGTGGTGATATGCAGCGGGGCGACATCAGCTATAGCTCAGGCATTGGAGTCGGTGGAGCGGGGAGGCACTGTTCTCTTCTTTGCCCCCACAGAGCCGGGCGTTAGCGTTCCGATATCGGTGAACGACCTGTTCTGGCGCAATGAGATAACGCTTACCAGCTCCTATGGTGGCAGCCCCGGGGATTATGCCGCAGCGCTGGAACTGATACAGGCAGGCAAAATAAGTGTGCAGGAGATGATTACCCATCGGCTGGGGCTGGCGGAAACAGGCCTGGGATTCCAGCTTGTCGCCCGGGCTCAGGACTCTCTAAAAGTCATTATCGAGCCACAGAGGTAGCCGCATATTTTCTCTCCCCTGGCGAGGCTGCTTAAGAGATGTAGCTAACCAATTCATTGGGCTCCTTCCTAGCGAGGCTCCTTCTCTTTGTCATTGCGAGCACCTGAAAGGTGCGTGGCAATCTCATACCCCCCAAGATTGCGGAGCCTGTTCCGAAGCGTAAGCGAGGAATCTCGGCTCCTCGCAAAGACGGGAGGGGTTGTCATTCTGACCCTTTTCCCTTTTGTCATTCTGAGCGAAGCGAAGAATCTCAAGGCGCCGCTAAATGCTGTCGATGGGCTTGACAAATACCTGCCCAGGGTGTATCTTCAATGTAGATACTATGAATGGAGGCTTGATATGAGAACACGTGTCCAGAAATGGGGCAATAGCCTTGCCTTACGCATCCCCAAATCTTTCGCTGCTGAAGTAGGGCTGCAGAAAGAATCATCTGTTGAGATATCGCTGGCGGATGGGAAACTCGTTATCAGACCCATAGCTGAACCGAAGCTGACCTTGAAACAACTTCTAGCAAGGGTGACAAAACAAAACTTGCATCACGAGGTTGATACCGGTCCTGCCGTAGGGAAGGAAACATGGTAAATCCCCGCGCTTATGTCCCTCGATGTGGGGATGTGGTGTGGATAACCCTGAATCCGCAAGCGGGCCACGAAGAAGCGGGACGTCGTCCCGCCGTAGTAATCTCACCGCAAAGCTATAACGGTAAGGTGGGGCTGGCTATATTTTGTCCTGTTACCAGTCAAGTCAAAGGTTATCCATTCGAAGTTCTTATTCCGGCGGGGTTACCAGTAGCGGGGGCAATCCTATCTGATCAGCTCAAGAGTTTAAATTGGGGCGCTCGAAATGCAGAATTGATATGCACCTTGCCCACCGAGACTATCTCGGAGGTGCTCCAGAAGCTGGCAACGTTGTTGTCACAATAAGAAATCTCCCCCTCTTAAGGTAAGAGGGGCCAGAGGAGTTATGACTCCAGTCGTAACCCACCTTAATCCTCCCTTATCCTAAGGGAGGAAAACGCGACGGCCTGTCATTCTGGCCCTCTTTTTTGTCATGGGGGGAAGAGCATGAGGGAAGCGGGGATGATTCGTTTTGCAAAAATGGCTATTTTTTTCGGGAGTTCAGCAGGCCTTTTTCATACGTAAGGCGACTACCTCCGGAAGATTCAGTTGTTAAAGTACGTACGATTCGTTTCGTCGGTTTGCCCTTTATATTTGTGAGCCTTGGGAGCCAGCGGACTGACGCATGGAGGCGATTTCCAAAAGATTCTCGACAACAGTTTTCAGGTAGCTGCGATCGGTTGGGTCCAACCGGTAATTCGCAGAATACCATTTTACGAGTAATCTGGAGGCTTCTCTGATTACGCGACGGTTACCAGGGTCGTACTGAAGGGAAGACTGTAACCTGACGCGAATGAAGGCTATTTCAGGGTCAACGCCTTCCAGATTGGTAATGTTCCACAGTTGGGATGTTTCGGCAGGGCTAAGGGTACCGGAATAGAAGCCATGTTTGCAGGCATTCCGGTTGCCTTTCTGGCCACCGCGCTTCCTTTTAATCTGTGTTTGGTTTGCAGTCAGGTTTTGAGAAACCTCACCCGCGGGATTTGATTTATCAGGGTAGCACACGAGTTCCAAGCAGAGATTAGCACGAATTCTTCATTCGAACAAGGGGAAAGTGTCGCTTCTTCCCCGAATGGAGATTAGAGACTAGAGATTGGAGATTGGAGGCTGTCTACCGCCGGTTGACGGGTAGCGACTGACTACTGACTACTGATTTCTGACTCCTGACTCCTGATTATTGAATTCTGACTACTGACTACTAGTTTCCTAAACGTGCTTATCGAGCCGCAGAGGTAGCTAGCGGCTGCTTTTCCAGGTAAGCGAGAATATCAGGTAACAATCTGGCTGATTGTTACCCCTAATCCTGTCCTCTGAATCACTTGGTATTGGAGGAGGTGGATACGAGCGAACGGCGATTGATTAGGGCCTTTTTGTAGTGGCTTCTCCTACTGTTAATCCTTTTATTTCAGCCAAATGGTTTTTCATATCATTTGACAAGTCTTGGTACAATTTAATGTAACGGTAAGAGGATTATATGCTTAATGTCACAGGCATCTCCAAGTCATATAACGACCATGAGCTTTTCAGCGGGGTTAGTTTCACCGTTGGCATGAGCGATCGCATTGCGGTCATCGGACGGAATGGCACGGGGAAGACCACCCTTTTCGAAATCATAACGGGCAATATCATCCCGGATTCCGGAAGCGTGTCCATGCGACGTGACACCGCTATCGGTTATCTTCGCCAGGATGTCCAACCATCATCGGAGCGGAGTCTGCTGGAATATGTCTCCGGTTCGTCCGATGTGGTCAGGGACCTTGCGCATAAGATCGGGCTGGTACAGGAAGACCTAGCAGAGGAAAGGGACGAGGAAACCGTGAATGGCCTGCTGAGAAAGCTGGGCGAGTTGCAGTCCCTCTATGAGGCGAAGGGTGGCTATAGCTCCGAACACGAGGCAAAGATCGTCCTCTCTGGACTGGGCTTCGCCTGGTCAGATTTCGGGCATCCGCTGTCTGAATTCAGCGGCGGCTGGCGGACACGTATTGAACTGGCCAGACTCCTTTTCCTTAATCCCGATATCCTGCTGCTCGATGAACCTACAAACTATCTCGATCTGGAGACGCAGCGCTGGTTTGAAACCTACCTGAAACGCTATCACGGTGCCGTCCTGATCACGTCGCATGACCGAGCCTTTCTCAACAATGTTGTGAGCAAGGTCATAGCCATTGAGGATGAGGGCGTTATCTTCCACCACGGCGATTATGATAGCTACGTTCGCGCCCGCGAGAAGGATATCGAGACTCGCCAGGCAGCCGCCCGGCGACAGGAGCTAGAAATCAGACGGCAGATGCGTTTCATTGAGCGCTTCCGAGCCAAAAATACCAAGGCTTCTCAGGTGCAGAGCCGTGTCAAGCAACTGGGCAAGATTGAGCGGATTACAGTTCCTCGGGCAACGAAGAAGATACATTTCAACTTTAGAGAGCCTCCGCGGAGCGGTCGCGTCGTAATCGAACTCAAGCACGTTGCCAAGTCTTACGGGCAGCATGTTGTATACCAGGATCTTAACCTGGTACTGGAGCGGGGAGATCGCGTTGCCATAGTAGGGATAAATGGGGCTGGGAAGACAACCCTTCTGCGCATGCTGGCGGGTGTTTTGCCCTTTGAAAGAGGGCAGCGCGTACTCGGTCACAATGTGACTACAGCATACTTCGCCCAGTATTATATAGAATCTCTCAACCCCTACAACAGCATCATTGAGGAATTACGGAGCGTAGCACCGGACGAGCCGGAACAGCGCTTGCGTGGGCTGGCCGGGGCATTCCTCTTCAGCGGTGACGATGTGATGAAGAGGATATCGGTGCTCTCGGGTGGGGAAAAGACCCGCGTCGCCATTGCCAGGATGCTCGTAAGGCCAGCCAATCTCCTTCTTGTGGATGAGCCAACCAACCACCTGGACATTGCGTCCCGCGAGATTTTGACCGATGCCCTGGATGCTTACAAAGGGACCTTGTGTTTCATCACTCACGACCGTACCCTCATCCGGGAGATCGCCAATAAAATCATCCAGGTGCGGGACGGCCAGGTAACGGTTTTCCCCGGTAGGTACGACGATTATCTATGGCAGAGCAGATCACCGGACGGTCAAGCGGAAATGATGGAAACCCAGCCTGGTATAGGGCAACTACGTCAGCCACCAACGGCCGTGAGAAAGCGCCGGCGCAAAGCACTCGAAGGCCGGCTGCGGAATGAATACTACCGCGCCATATCGCCGGTAAGGGAACGCATCACAGAAATAGAGCAGGAGGTGGCAGCAAGCAGAAAGCGAATTGAAGAAATCGAAGCTATGATGGCTGACCCCGCCCATTACAAGGATTCCCGGAACGTAGTTGCTGTGAATCGTGAATATATGACGCTAAGAGAAAAGGTGGCGAGGTTGACGACCGAATGGGAGGGCCTGACGGGCGAGGCTGAGCGGATAGACCTGGAGTATCGCAGGACGCGGGAGGAGTTGGCAGGATAACGGTTGGGCGAGAGGAATGAATGGCCTGGGGTTCCAGCTTGTCGCCCAAGCTCAGGACACTCTAAAAGTGATTATCGAGCCCCAGAGGTAGATAGCGGCTGCTTACAATTCCAGGGACACTATACCAATTAGGCCTCCTACAAATCAGGTATTATGTCCCCACCATACTACAAAATATTCACAGCGTTGCGTTTATCTGTTGTTGAGGAACGGGATGATTAAAGGAGTGTTCAATAGGTCACTAATATAGGTATCGATACCTTGTGTAAACCACGATTTCTCTGAGAACCGTTCAGAGTCGATAGGTGACATTTCTCCAAACTCTTGTTCATAGAGCAATTTAACACTTCCAGAGCCAGGCACGACCTTTCCTATAGTGTGAACAGGTGTGTTGATTTCTGACATCTTATTAAGAAGTTGGTCGTATTTTTCTTCAGGGACAGTCCCTATTAATTGCCAATCGCCCCAACCAATGGCTAGACGCAGGGGGTCAATTTGCATAAATTCAGAGACCTTCAATACTGTAGCGTCCCACTTTATTTTCGAAAAATCTAAGTGAATATCCGCACTGTTTCTCACTGCAAGTTCCTTTACTGAAGGATACAATCCATCAGAGTTATCCATTCCCGATGATAGTAGCTTATACTTTGAGATTATTTGCCCCTCTGTGATTTTAGCGCGGGGAGTTAATATGCTAGACATGACCTTATTTTCTTCTTCGGTAGATAGTCGAATCTCGTGTTTGGATTTCAGTACACCTGACCAGAATAAACCCATGTCTCCTACAACTACTACTAAATCTTCAACGCTGGTTCCTGTTCTTCGTATTAATCTGTTAGTGGCGCAATATCCGAGAGCAACAGCTTCACAGGACAGTGTTTTTGATTCCTTAATGTTACCGCCGATAACTTTCGTTCCGGCTTGCCGGCAAGCTTCGTCTACGCCATCGAGTAATCGGTTGAATTCTTGAACTGTTGTTTCGTCAGGAAGAATATAAGATGTCAATATCCCTACTGGTTTTGCTCCCATAGCCGCAATATCACTTAGGTTAATTGTCGCCAAGAGCCAGCCAAAGTAATAATAATCTTTGTATCCAAGAGTCCAGCCCATAGGATAAGGACAGGGGTCAATGGTAGCAACCAAGCACATTGATTTCGTAATAGGAATAATAGAGCAATCGTCCCCGAAGTCGTGTTGTTTGCCATATCTACGATATAGAATTGTATCAGTTATTAGGCGTTCCCCTAGTGATAATAGTGTATTCTTAATCATTCCCTCTTACGTAGTATTATTATTTCTTCCGTCTGCACCCTGGGGAATAATCTTCTTCTCTTTACAGAGATATTACGTCTTATATTTTGTATTCTGTCAAATCCTATTTCTTGAGTAATGTTTAGTAATAATTCAACATATGCAGGATGGCTCGAAGATTGTCCGATTATCATACATAAATATTTCTCGTTATTTAATACTCTATGAAACTCGGTCATATACTTACGGGAGTCTTCAATGTAATCTTCGAGGCTGCCTTTTCTAGCCCTTTTAAAACGAGCTCCGATTTCCGACTGCTTAAGCTCCTCCCACTTATCTGGACCGAACCAAAGCATAGTTAATCTAGATGATTTATTATAGTCTGTTACGCTGAGGTAGGGGGGCGAAGTAATTACTAGGTCGACCTTATTATCACCAACGAACTTAGCTAAAGCACGGGAATCTGCTTGATGGATATCTATATCGCCATAGCTTGTAACCCGTGGTTCTGTAGCTTTCAAACTTTGTCGAAAATAACCAACGAAATTGGTAAATTGAACAAGTTTCTCATTAAAAGCTTCTGAAGCTTTTTTGTATTTCAATTCACTTGGATGAACACCGTCACAAATCCACCCAAAATGGCGGTCTTGACTGCAAACTCTATTTAATATGGCGGAAAAACAGCATTTGCCTATTATTTTCTCCGGTGAATTATCATCGAGGTCAAGAATAACACTGTAAATAGAGGCAAGCTCAGCCAATGTTTCGGGGTGGTACCACCTGCTATTTTCCTCCAGATTAGGTACTGCTCTTAGTGTGATATCGCCTTTTGTAAGTAACTTCTGTGCAATGGAAGAAGTTGTTTTTGCAGTAAACGATTTAATTTGTTCAATACTAATGTTTGTAAGTTTAGCTTTCGTAATAAGTATAGCGACGGGATTAATGTCAATGCCTATCGGCTTCCTATCTAACCTGAATGATTCCAAAAGTGTAGTACCACAACCGCAAAATGGGTCTAGTACCGTATCACCTTTTTCGGAAAAATATCCAATAAGATTTGAAGGAATTTGAGGAACGAAGCGCGCTGGATACCAATGAAGGCCAACACCCGCATGAGAAGTGTTTTCACCAACAAAATCCCAGTCTATTGCCTGTAATTCAGATAGGAAATTCTTCTTGACGATCGATTCCATAATATGCCCTGACAGAAGGTAGCTTCCTAACTGATGGAATGCTAGGTAGCATTGATTCAAACAATCTTGTTACCGACCTTTTCGCTGATTTTATGGCTTTAGTATTATTACTAGAAGTAAATATTGCTACTATTATACTGTGAGATTGCTTGCCAAGGCTGACTGTTTTATTATCTTGATCGGAGTTGCCGATTCTTATATTTAAGTTTTTTTCAAATGTACCCCTATCCTCGAAATAATATAGATAACATGGGACCTTCAAATTAGTACTCAGTTCACGCGCAAGTCTCTCGCGAGAAACGTGAGTACTCAATGCATCTGCTATTTTCTGTTCAAATTCGTACCAATAAATGCCGAGCGAGGCAAAATGGTTACCAGTAACTAAGCGCTTGATTATCTCCCTTCCTGGCTGGTAACCCTCGAATAGTCTATATAGTAGTCGGTCATCTGTAAGATGCCAGTATTCATCATTTAGGAATCCCGTTTCCACGGCTTGCCAGAGTAACTGTCCCAGCATAGCTTGTGAACTAAGAGTTTGTTCATCAAATAGAAGTATATTATAACAAGATTTTCTAGCTTCACTCCAAAACTGAATCGCTGGTAAGGCCTTTTCACGAAGTATCAAATCCTCTTGATGAGGTATTATTGAATCTACGATTTCGTATACTACGTTTTTACATTTTTTGATTCCTAAAGCGTTATACATTCTAAAAACGTTGTCAATATTATCCAGGTCTATGGTTCCGCTTATTAATTGACCGTATGGAGCCTTACCTCTTATTGTAAGCCATACCTGTTCTGGATCAACACCTAACTGTAAAATTCTTGCATTCAGACTAAGTTGGTTCCCAAAGTATATTTGATGATATTTGCTTTCTGGTCGGTAAGTACCTTTAATGATGGATTCACATTGATTTTCATGATTCCAGCCAGTTTTCCTCCTTAATTCATACTCAAACAGATGTGCAAAAGCTGGAGTCGCAACATCGTGGACTAAGCAAGCTATCTCTATAGTTTTGCATAACTGGCTGTCCATCTTAGCTGCTTTTAAGAACACAGGCTTCAGCCTAAGGAATAATCCTGTCACGCCAAGTGTATGAGTTATTCTTCTAATGTCACTAAGGCTTGCCAAGGAAGTTGAAAAAATGTTGATTAGTCTCACGTCGCGAAGTCTTTGAAGCTCCGGCGACGTAATAATGGGAATCAGATAATCTGGGAAATCAATCGGCCCGTAGATTTCATCGATTACTGTCATCTGTTACTCTTCCAGATAAGAGATAATATCTTGTCCACACCGAAAAACAATAGAAGAGAAATAAAACTCAGATTTTGATTTTGTTGAAAGTACTTAAGTAGAAAATATGTAATCGCGAATATTCCAATCGAGATTAATGCTAGGCATACAAGATAAAGCACTGGTCTAGACTTAAGCCTAAGGAAAATAGACTCAATGTGCCCTGCCGGTTTGATTTTTCCGTATTCCTTTAACAGCAAAGTAACCCAAAATTGATTGACTGTAGATTTCCGTGGTGATTCCTCTGGATTACAATAAGCCTTGCTAACAGAGATACTATCCTGGCACATAGCGACTGTTTTATTGATGTAGTCCCTAGCCGTTTGATATTTGTTAGTAATCAACAGAGAGTATGAGACAAGAGCATTTACAGGGAGAAATATATATCGATTGCTCGCTCTTTCAGCTTGCTCATATGTTACGGTAAAATGATGTGAGAATTCTGACAAGTTGGATACTCTACCCAGTCTTTTAACGTTGTTTTCAAGTCTGTCTACGAGTTGTGAGAAAATCACCAATAAATCATGGTGTACTTGTGAATACTCTCTTAAAGCAATAATTGATAACGCGAGTTCAACTTTGCTTAAATTTGCTGCACTGATCAATTTGTTACAAAACCATGAGGAAGCCTCTTTTCCTTCTTGACTCTTGGAAAATGGTATATACCGACGGAGCACGTACAAAGCCATTGCTGTAGCAACAACACTGTAGTCCGAGTCTTTATATTCAGGCGAATAATAATATTCTCCCCAACCATTATCTGGTAACTTTCTATCTATAAGTTTTCGAAAATGATCACTAAAACGGGAACCAACGTTTATTTCGGGATCATTCGGGGCTAACGATTCAAGAAAATAGCAGTATTTGTAAACAACACCCCAATCCATTTTCCTATTAGCTATTGATTTTTGGTTGCTATAACTATCAAGAAGCCAGTTAATACCATGTCTTATGTAATCAGAGGCATCCGATTCATCGATCAAGGCTAAGGTTTTCACTGCAGTCGCCGTACCGTAAACTCCTGTCTGGCCAGTTGAACGTTCGTAGTCTAAGAACTGCCCCCAGGCTATTTGATTATCTCCTACTTTTTCTGATGCATCTATTATCACTTTTCGGATAGAGGAGAGGCTTAAGCTACACTTTTCAACTAGCTTTTTCGATTGGAATCTACGAAACATCAGAAAAAGTCTTCCTTCTTAACTTATCTTTGGCGCTATTAACTAAATCCCAGCCTTGCCATTTGCGCCAGTCCGCTCTGTTTGGGAACCCTATCTTCTCAGCAACTAGAAACCTAAAAAATTGTCGTTTATATTTGACGTCATGTGCTACATAACAAGCACCATCAACATTTTCGTAACATAAATACTCACCGATTGAGTCACAGAGTTTACGTGCTTCAATGAAGTCACTGTAAGCCATTACTTTATCTCCATAAGATTCCTTTAAATCTGGCACAAGATCAATATCTATAGGAAAAACCAACTGATGGGCATGATAACAATGCAGACTATGATTAGCTTGATAGAAGTCACTGGCAGGAACGCGTCCATGTTCAGTAATAATCACAGGGCCGTATATCTCACTCAATAATCTTCGAACCTGATATCGAAAGTCTTGAAACTGTTCAACCTGGTCTAAGGGTATATCAAAAAAGCTTCTGATGTGGCTATTAATAGACAATACTGAATAGCCTTCTAGAACGGCGCCAATTCCGAGCATTGTATAAAATTGTCCATTTCTTAAATAGACCAAATCGCTATCTGGGTGACAAAGAAAGCATTCGTTATTTCGCCTATGCATAATATCAACAACTCACTAGATTTGTTCTTAATTATAACATGACATAAGCGCCTAGATTTCATGTCTACACTAAATCTAGATAGTTATTTCCAGCGAATTCCAGGGACACCATACCAATCAGGCCTACTACAAATTAGGTATAATATCCCCCAAATATACTTAGAAAGAAAGCACAGCAATGAATTCCATCTTACTGAGATTGACAAGATTGCATATTCGCCTGATCGGTGGAAAATTTGTCCGAACACAAATAATGAAAACTCCGAACTGCATAGAGCAGGAAGTCGCCATATTTTCAGGCGACAAAACCATATTCTTAGGTCAATGTACACCTTACAGAACTATTATCATTAATGAATCAGTGTTAAATGACGAACGATTGTCTAACTATGTGCTTATCCACGAGATAACACACAAAAAGCAGTGGTGGTCATATTTCGGTATCCCTCTCCTTCTTCTAGCGATTTTTGGTTTCCTCTGTTTAACTTGGGCTTTTGTATTTCTAATTCTATCATTGATATCAATGAACCCCAGTTACCTGTTGAGATTCGCGTGGTGTGTAGTTTCATCCTTACTGGCTTTCATCATCCCGTGTGCTTTCTCTTGGGCGTTGGAAATGAACGCCGATTTTGCAGCTATCAAGCACATGGGATTGCAGGCTTTTGAGGAAATCAGAGATGATTTGCGCAAGACTCGTCAACTGCCTTTAAGCTCAAGAATTATTAACTGGTTGACTCATCCACCAGTAGGGTTGACTGTGCGTGTCTGGCGCTGGCGTCATAAAAAAGACAAAGTCTAAGGGCACCATACCAATCAGGCCTACTACAAATCAGGTATTATGCCCCTGCAATTTTGGGAAAGACATTTCCGGGGAACTGTAAAGGCTTGCCGATTATCCCCAGCGAGTGCTATTATTAAACAAAATGGGCATTTTGTTTAATAAGGCAAAAACTTACTAAACTAGCGTTTAATATGGATATTGCTCAGTTTCAAAATAGCCCCTCGGGCAGGTTGGTGCGTGCTGTGGATGGGTACTGGGCTTTTGTGCCCAATCCCTTGCCTCCGCAGCTTACCTGGGATAGTCCTATAGCATCCCTAGCATCAAGGGCTGACCTAGCTCTGGGGACTCTCTCCGGTCTTGGTGAGACTTTACTTAACCCTCATCTGCTTATATACCCCTTTGTCAGAAAGGAAGCCGTTCTTTCTTCCCGTATTGAAGGCACACAATCATCACTTTCCGAGCTGCTGCTGTTTGAAGCTACGAAGGTGGAAAAGCAACGAGATGTAAGAGAAGTGCAAAACTACGTGCGAGCGATGGAACATGGGCTGAAACGATTGGAGGAACTGTCTTTAAGCCTGAGGCTCATCCGTGAATTGCATACTATTCTTATGGAAGGGGTGCGTGGGGAACGGACTACTCCGGGAGAATTCAGGCAATCCCAGAACTGGATTGGCCCCCCTGGGTGTAACTTAAACGACGCCACCTTTGTGCCTCCGCCCGTGGCAGAAATGAAAGAAGCTCTTGACCAATTGGAAAAATTCCTGCATGCCGATA
>JAUWGZ010000021.1 GCA_030606165.1 Dehalococcoidia bacterium | reverse complement strand
GGTGGGATTCGAACCCACGGTCGGGAAACCCGACACACGCTCTCCAGGCGTGCCTGTTAGACCACTCCAGCACCTCTCCATAACTCTATGCAGTTTACTCCGTCATCTTGAGATACTTTTCGTGCTCTGGGCTAGCTAGTTTGATTATCGGCTCTTTAGGTTCTTGATAGTTGTCGTTCGCATAATCGGTTCTAATCTTGGCAAACAAATGGAGTAGAGAGACAAAATTGTCTTTTGCAGGAAGGATGCTTTTTGCGATGTTTTTGGGTAATTCTTCCAACTCCATTATTAAGCTTTGGTGACTAAAATCAAGTTGTTGATTGATCCCATCTACAATACGGTCACAAAGTGAGATACCATCTAAGAGCTTAGCCGTTATGTTTATGTATCTTGTGGAAAGGAATAATTTTATACAAGTATTTTGGAGTCTAGAAAGTGGTGGAGTGCCTTCAGCTAGCTCTTTTGCGATATTGTCTATTTCATTACCATTGAAAGATAATTCAGAAAGAAGCGCATCTAGTTTTCTTAGATTGGCTGCTTTCTCATAAGCAAGTATATCTATGTTTTTATTTTCCAAGAAATCCGCTACGGGGCTGTCCGGGTTTTCTGGTTCTCTCTCTATATCTTCCAGCTTATCTTTAACCTCTCGTTTGAATTTATCAACTTCTGCTGGGGTCTGTTTGTACTTATAGACAACAATTGGATAATCTTTCAAATCAGATGGCAGGAACTTCTTATCCTGTGCAATAAGGATGGTTCGCTTTGACAATGTATGTCTGACACCCAATTCCCACAATACATTAGGGTTCTTGCCAGTTAGGTCAGCTATCACTACGTGTGCATTATTTAGCTCATTTAAAATAGCTTTTGTAATGTTGGCTCTCCTGAGCTCGTATCGTTCGCACTTGTAGCCAAATCCACTCTCTTCAACTGCTAGTTTAATCTTATATTCAAATATCTCGGTCCATTGTTCTTTAGCAAGCGAATAAGCCTTTGAAAATGGCATAATCACGAAGCATTTCTTCTTATCATTCATCCTCTATTACCTCCCACGGTAAGGTGGCGGAGAGGGTGGGATTCGAACCCACGAGGCATTTCTGCCCACCGCTTTTCGAGAGCGGCACCATCAACCACTCGGTCACCTCTCCTACTGGTTTATTATACCATCTGCCGTGAAAATAGCCGGCCTTGTTGTTCTCTTCCTGCTATGGCACGGGCATTTTGGTTGCCAGGCATGGCCAAAGCGAACTCGGATGATATTATCCGCCTCCGTTCGGAACAACTATGTAACCACTAAGACAGTGATGCTTCGCTTGCAATCAGGGTAAAGGCTCGACTATTTTTGGGATTGCTTATGCTATGGTCGTGAGAACTTTACTGCCAAGCCTGGAGGCGAAATTCGAGGCACCTCTTATCTTCAGGCTGATTCCCTCATCTTGAGAGAATGACGGGTTCGCCATGCCATAATAAGTTTGGCTATCTCTGCTACGACGACTACTGATGCCCCAGCCAGTATTACTATTCCCCAATCTTGCAGGCTCATAGCATAAGTGTGGAAGGGACCTTGAAGGAAAGGCGCATAAATTATAGCCAGAGTAATAGCGAAACTTGAAGCCACGGCTGCTAGAAGCCATTTGTTGCTAAAAAGCCCAATGCGGAATATGGAATATGTTTCCGAGCGGCACTCAAAACAGCGGAAAAGTTCTTCCGTGACTAGGGCAGCAAAGCATAAACACTGTGCTTCTATTGGGCTTCTCCCTGACTTAAGTGCCCAAAGGAATACTCCTAGTGTGACAAACGTAATCCAGATCCCAGTTCCTAAAATCCAACTCACCATGGATCTATCGAAGATACTTTTCTTTGGGTCACGGGGCGGGCGCCGCATGACATCGGGATCGCCTGGGTCTACAGCCAAGGCAAGTGCTGGCAGACCATCGGTAACCAAGTTCAGAACCAAAATTTGTAGAGCTACCAGAGGCACAATCTTGTACAATCCCGTCGCCGTGCCGATAACAAATGCTAGCAGCATCAGCAAGACCTCACCAATGTTGCAAGAGAGGAGATAGAGGAGATACTTTCTTATATTAGCAAAGATATTTCTCCCCTCCTCCACTGCTGCCACGATGGAGGCAAAGTTGTCATCAGTTAATATCATAGCTCCGGCTTCTTTGCTCACATCCGTCCCGGTAATGCCCATAGCTACACCAATGTCAGCTTTGCTCAGAGCCGGGGCATCATTTACCCCATCGCCCGTCATAGCCACCACATGTCCTTTGCCTTGTAAGGCCTCAATAACTCTCAACTTATGGGCTGGTGAAACCCTAGCATAGACGTCTATCTTGCCTACTAATGCTTCAAATTCTTCGTCACTAAGTTTATCAACCTCAGCCCCAGTCAGAGCCATACCCCGTTCTTTTAGAATGCCTAGTTCCTTGGCAATGGCTACGGCTGTCAATTTGTGGTCACCAGTAATCATAACCGACTTTATACCGGCTTGGTCGCAAAGCTTTACCGCGCCTCTGACCTCCTCCCGAGGCGGGTCAATCATCCCCACCAGCCCCAGCCAAACCATTTCTTCTTCCGCCTCCTCTGCCACCTCACTACCCTGCTCTGTATCTGCTAAGGACTTATATGCCAGACCAAGAACCCGCAAAGCCCCCGCGGCCATCTCCTGATTTGCCTGGAGAATCCTCCCTCTGTCTTGCTCTGTAAGCTCTCGCTCTATTCCCTCGGAATAGATACGAGTGCAGGAATCCAAGATAATCTCAGGCGCCCCCTTAGAGTATGCCATTATGCCCTGTGGAGTATCATGAATGGTGGTCATCCTTTTTCTCTCCGAGGAAAACGGGACCTCGGCTATGCGGGGAACAGTTAATTCCTCCCTTTTTATTCCTGCCTTGGCGGCGACTACTGTTAGAGCTCCTTCAGTAGGGTCTCCCTTGACCTGCCAGACCCCGTTAGTATCAATAAGATGAGCATCGTTGCACAGAATTGCAGCGGTGAGCAAGCGAAGTAAATGAGGTTCGTCCTTTGGGTTGAGAGAGACATCGTTTAGGTAAAAGCTTCCGCTAGGCTCGTAGCCTACACCACCTACGTCTATTGTCTTGTCATGAGCATAAATCTTGCGCACGGTCATCTCATTTTGAGTTAATGTCCCGGTCTTATCAGAGCAAATGAAGGTGGTGCAGCCCAAGGTCTCCACGGCAGGTAAACGGCGCACTAAAGCATGACGTTTTACCATCCTTTGCACTCCCAGAGCCAGGCAAATGGTTGTCACGGCTGGCAGGGCTTCAGGCACAGCAGCTACGGCTAAACTAACTCCCCAGATAAAGGCTTCCAGGATATGACTGAACATACCGACAAGAATCCCCACGCCAGCTACAACGGCACAGATGGCTAAACAGGCAATTCCCAATATCTTGCCTATCTTGTCCAGGCTGAGCTGCAGGGGTGTCGGTGGTGGTTTTACCTCCTGGAGCATAACGGCAATCTTGCCAAACTCCGTAGCCATGCCTGTCGCTGCCACAATTGCCTTACCTCTACCGTAAACCACAGTAGTGCCCATATATGCCATGTTTTTTCTATCGGCTACAGGTACATCACCGGAGATAATTTCGTTCGTTTTCCCCACAGAAATAGATTCCCCAGTCAAAGGTGCTTCGTCAATTTTCAGGTTAACTGCCTCAGTGAGACGAGAATCCGCAGGAATGCGGTCACCGGTTTGCAGCAAAATTATGTCTCCAGGAACTAAGTCCCGGGCAGGGATTTCTTCCTCCTCCCCGTCTCGTATCACAGTGGCGGTAGAAGCAGTCATCTGTTTCAATGCCTCCATAGCTTTCTCCGAGCGATATTCCTGAACAAAACCCAAGCCGGCAGCGAAGAAGACAATGATTACAATAAGAATGGGATCCCAGATATCTCCCTCACCCGTGAGCGCCAGTACTCCGGAAACAATGGCAGCCACCAGAAGGATAATAATGAGGAAATTTTTGAACTGCTCCAGAAAAAGCATCCAGGGGGAGCTCTTTTTCTTCTCCGCTAATTCATTTGGACCAAATTGAGCTAGACGGCGCTCGGCTTCCTCTCTAGTTAACCCCTGAATGCCTGAGTTTAGCGACTCAATAACTTCGCTTACGCTTAGATTGTGCCAAATTCTTTCTATAGACATTATATGCTACATCAAATGAACATAGGCACCAGCATAAGCATCACTCCACCAGCTACCACTGAGGCGATTTGTCCGGCAACATTGGCTCCAGCAGCGTGCATCAGTAGATGATTGTAAGGATTAGCTTCCAGCCCTAGCTTCTGCACTACACGGGACGACATGGGGAACGCTGAAATGCCGCAAGCGCCAATCATAGGATTGATCTTTCGCCCTGACAGAACAGACATCAGCTTGCCTAGCAGAACACCTGCCACGGTATCCAGACTGAAAGCTACTATTCCCAGCATAAACACTAATATGGTCTCGGGTCTGAGAAACTCAGTCCCAGCCATCATTCCTCCTACGGTGAGGCCCAAAAGAATAGTTACGATGTTAGCCAGTTCATTTTGAGCTGTCAGGGAAAGTCTCTCCACCACTCCGCATGCTCGTAACAGATTGCCAAACATGAGACAGCCGATAAGTGGAGTAGCTTTAGGGCAAATCAAGCCTACCACAAGTACAGTAATTATAGGAAAGAGTATCTTTGTCCTCTGCGAAATTGTTCCCGCAACCGAAGGCATTTTTAAAGCCCTTTCTTCTTTACTACACATCGCCTTTATTATAGGTGGCTGGATAATGGGTACCATAGCCATATAAGAATAAGCAGCCACAACAATGGCAGCAGTGTATTTGGATTGCAGTGTAGTCGCGACGTAAATCGAGGTAGGACCATCAGCAGAGCCGATTATGCCGATGGAAGCAGCATCTTGTAAACTGAAATCCAAGACGTGGAGCCAACCATCACCCAACAAATAAGCCAAAAGGAAAGTTGCGAAAATGCCGAATTGGGCGGCAGCACCAAGAAGAATGGTATAGGGCCTTTGTAGAAAGGGCTCAAAGTCAATCATGGCTCCTATGCCAATAAAGATAAGCAGGGGAAATATCTCGGTATGGATGCCAGCTTCTCTTAGAACGGCTAAAAACCCACCTGCCTCCGCTGCCCCACCTAGCGGTATATTAGCTAACATACATCCAAACCCAATAGGCACAAGTAGAACTGGTTCCACCTTTTTAGCAATCCCCAACCACATGAGGACGCCGCTGATAACTAACATTGCCACGGCTTGCCAACTCAAATTGAGAAAGCCGAGGAATTCGCCTGTAGCCATGTCCATTGTTTATCCTTTTTTTTCTTGTTTCGCCCTGGGTTTAAGCAGTTTACTCAGGAGAATCATGACTAAGAGTAAAATTCCCAAGACAGCGAAAATGATCGCCATTCCCAACAGGACTATCCATAAGGCATTAAGCATTCTGCTTCTTTCTTGTCTGGCGGAGCTTACGTGATGATACAATAACACAGTGGTAGCTGTCAAAGCATCAGTAGGAACGAGCGTTGAATAAAGTGTTGTCCTGTGTTATCATCTTACGCTGTTTTTGTACTCTTGGCCCCTGTAGCTCAGAGGATAGAGCACTGGCCTCCGGAGCCAGGCGCAAGGGTTCGAGTCCCTTCAGGGGCAGTTTCTTGTAATAGGTAAGTTCCCCCAAAAAACGGTAGTGGGTCAATTTGAAATTTAAAAACTTGACAGCTTCTTACGAGCTATATGGTATACTTAAGGTATGCCTAAGCGGTCAAGTAAAGACATAAATGTAATAGCCTCTAATGTTATTGCAAAAGTAACCTCTGATTCTGGGGATGTACCCATTAAAGACCCTCACGCTGTTGCCTTGGGGCGTAAAGGGGGATTAAAGGGTGGTCAGGCTAGGGCTAAGAAATTAACAGCAAAACAACGGAGTGAAATAGCCAAGAAGGCTGCTAGAACTAGGTGGGCTAAGTAACATCAGGGGTAGCAGCCCTTTTTAATTTATATGCCTCACTTGCTTGTTTCCTGGCTTCTATAAATTCATCTTGATTTAATACCTCAAGAACTTTAGAGATTGGTACAACAATAGCAATACCCATATTAATTGCAAGACTATATAGGTTATCTTGAGTTATAGCATCTCCTATGTCCATATCCTTGAAATCAAAGTGCCCATGCATAAGACCAAGCCAATAGATTGAGTTTCTACCTAACTTTAGCTTGCCTTTTCTCACACCGCTCAAATGCAAAAACACTGGTGAACCACTTAACCCGCCAATTGAGCGTGCTTCAACCAAGTATGCTTCAATGGGGCCATATTTTGTTTGTACAGGCTCCTCTGGCATACAAGCTATACTTCCTATACGCACAATAGGCAAATTACGTTCAAGTCCAAAATGCTCGCTGAAAAGCCCCGTGATAAATACTTCATCCCCACACCCAACACCCTCTTTACTTATCACATCATCGGTAACAGCCATAGTAGACGGGATAAAGAGACAATCATATATTTCAATGTTCGGTGCCCAGGGTAGAACCGCTACATCTACATACATAGCTTTGTTTGTAGGCTTTAATAATGACGGATGAAATTTCCATTGATTCAAATTTGAATTTAGCGTTATGCTTGGTTTATTTTTCTGATTGATTCGAATATATACCTTTTTATCTAGACTCTTTTCTTCTATAGCCTCAATAACGTGTTTGGCTGTTGTTAGATACACAAAATCTAAACCAAATTCTTCTTCCTTTATGCTTACAAAAAAAGCTGTTCCAGCCAATGTATCGGTTTTAGTGAACTTGTTTTTATAAATTATAAAAACAACACACTTCCGCACTTCGTCAGGTACTAACATAAGTGCCTCGTCTGCATTCCCTAAGTAATATTTATCTATACCACCAAGTCGTTGGTCTAATAATACTTCCATTTCTACCAGCTTTCAAGGGAAATTGTAAAATTTTTCCAAAATAACCCTAAAACACTTGACAATGCTTGAGCGGTCATGTATAATATAAGTATGAATAGGTTAAGTCTTGAGAAAAAAACCAGAGTAATATCAGCACTCGTTGAGGGAAATTCAATACTTGCCACTTGCAGAATAACAAATACAGCAAAGGGTACAGTCCTCAGGCTTTTACGTGATGTTGGTAAGGTCTGTGTTGAGTATCAAGATAAGCATTTAAGGAATTTACCCTGCAAGCGTATCCAATGTGATGAAATATGGTCATTCTGCTATGCCAAACAAAAGAATGTGCCTCGAAATAAACAAAACCAATTTGGATATGGCGATGTTTGGACTTGGACAGCTATTGATGCTGATACTAAGCTAGTTCCCTCTTGGCTTGTTGGTTTACGTAATGCTGCCTATGCTTACCGATTTATGGCTGACCTCAAAAGCAGACTAGCTAATCGTGTTCAGCTAACCACAGATGGGCACAAGGTCTATTTATGGGCTGTGGAAGATGCCTTTGGTTCTGAGGTAGATTATGCCATGTTAGTTAAAATGTACGGTAACGACCCAGAAAGCGAAAAGAGATACAGCCCTGCACAATGTGTAGCCACTGAAGACATTATAATTCAAGGTAATCCAGACCCATCTAAAATATCAACTAGCTTCGTAGAACGTCAAAACCTTACAATGCGAATGAGTATGAGGCGATTTACTAGACTAACTAATGCGTTCTCAAAGAAGTTAGAGAACCTAGAGTATGCTGTATCTCTCCACTTTATGTATTATAACTTTGCCAGACCACATATATCATTAGCTAATCCATGTCATAGGACGCCAGCAATGGCAGCAGGGATAAGCAATCATGTCTGGACAGTTGAAGAAATCGTGAAACTGTTAGATAACTAGAGTTCATATATGAACCTATTGACTTCTACTATAATCAATAGGATAATTGTCTCTGCCACTGCATGAGCCAGTGGCAAAGGAGGTGAGATTGTGTTTAGCACAATTTTTACTCCAAGCCGAGTCCACGTTGAGTAGAGTGTAGAAATACATTCCCTGTTAACTCCTAGAGTGGCAAGGCAAGAACCGCTTCTTGCTCACTTTAGGAGAAATAGGGCAACCTTGTACACGGCTCATCGAAAAGTAATGTACAAGGGTACTGCTACTGTGCTGACGCCTTAAGCAACCGTCAGGGTACTTAGCGGTTTAGCCGACTCAGCTAGTAGGGCAATTTCAACCCTGCGAATGGGGCAGGAAAGGCTTCGCCTTCCTTTACCAAGTACTTGGTGAAGGGACTTGGAGCTATCCTGTCCTATTTATTTATCTCTATTCCTAAGCGGTCAAGCATTCTGAAATTCAAATTGACCCACTACCCAAAAAACAAAACCCTTGACAGCGGAGGGATAATTTAATATAGTTTAGGCTTTCGGAAAATCTAAACTGTTACAGTTTCTATGGGTAAACAGGTGTTTTCTTATGGCTGAGCTTCTTGAGATAAGGTGGCATGGCAGAGGAGGGCTGGGGGCAGTAACTTCTGCGGAGTTAGTTGCTCGTGCCGCTATAAGCGAAGGAAAATATGCTCAGTCATTCCCTAGCTTTGGACCCGAAAGGAGGGGAGCACCGGTTCTTGCTTTCCTCAGGGTAAGCGATGAATTTATCAAGAGCAGGACAGTTATCTACAAGCCTGATGTAGTGGCTGTGCTCGATCCAGGGTTGTTGCATGTAGTTGACGTGACTTCAGGACTTAAGGAGAATGGTAAAATCATAATTAATTCAAGGAAATCGCCCGCTGAACTGAAGTCTGAATTTGGATATAAGTGGCCTGTAGCTGCGATTAATGCCACAAAGATTGCCCGGGAAACGATAGGCCTGCCTATAACCAATACTGCGCTGATTGGGGCGCTACTGAAGGTTACCGAGATTGTGAAAATGGACTCTCTGGTGACACAGTTGCAAGAGCGCTTTGGGCCCCGAGCCAAGGCGAATATCGAAGCCATGAAGAGGGCTTACGATGAAACAGTGGTAAAGGAGTAAGCAATGGCAGACGAGCTAACCTGGAAGGACCTGGAAGTTGGCAATATCATAACAGAAGCGGGAAATGGTAGCTTTCGGAAGACTGGTGACTGGAGGACGGAAAGGCCCATACTGGATAAGGAAAAATGTATTAAATGTGCCTTGTGCTGGATTTATTGCCCTGATGCTGCCATAAAGCCCTCTGAGGAAGGATATTATGAAGCTGACCTTTATTACTGTAAGGGCTGTGGTATCTGCGCCAGTATATGTCCTGCGGGAGCTATAAAGATGATAGCGGAGGAGGAAAAATGAGCAGAAGAGTCGCATTAGAGGCCTCCCATGCTGTGGCTGAGGCAGTCAGAATGGCTGATGTTGATGTCACTGCTGCCTATCCCATAACGCCCCAGACACATATCCCCGAGCGGCTTGCCGAGATGGTAGCCGATGGCGAGTTAAGTGCTGCTTATATTCCGGTGGAGTCGGAGCACTCGGCCATGAGCACCTGCCTTGGAGCTGCCGCGGTGGGTGCCAGAACTTTCACAGCTACTGCTGGTCAGGGATTGGAGCTCATGCATGAAGTGGTATATGTCGCTTCTTCAATGAGATATCCTGTGGTCATGGCAGTGTGCAACAGGGCTCTTTCTGCCCCCTTAAGCGTTTGGGGGGACCATTCCGATGCCATGGCCGTCAGAGATACGGGCTGGATACAGGTATTTTGCCAGAATGGCCAGGAGGCGTTCGACCTAACCTTATGGGCCTTCCGGGTTGGGGAGGACCCTAAGGTCTTATTTCCGGTTATGGTTCATCTTGATGGGTTCACTTTATCACACGTGACAGAGCCGGTGATTTTACCGGAGCAAAGTGAGGTGGAGAGATTTCTCCCTAGATTCCAATACCCTTTTGCCCTAAACCCTGATAAGCCCATGACCCACGGAGCCTTTGGACCGCCTGAAATATACTCTGAGACAAAGTTAGCTCAAGAAGTGGCATTCAGGAATTCCAAGGAGGTTATACTCCAGGGGTGGAAGGAATTTGGAGACACCTTTGGTCGTTATTATCATCCTGTAGAGGAATACAAAACGGAAAACGCCGAAACATTGCTTCTGACCATGGGCGCTTTCACCGAGACAGCCAAGATTGTAATAGATGACAGGAGAGACAAAGGCGAGGCCATAGGACTTATAAGCCTGCGTCTCTGGAGGCCTTTCCCATTTGAGGAATTTCGCCGAACAGTGAAAGGTGCCCAATTACTCATCGTTTTCGACAGGTGTATTTCTTTTGGCCTGGGAGGCCCGGTCTTTTCCGAAATCAGGTCTGCCTTATATGATGAAGAGCCCAGACCGAAGGTGGTCGGCATCATAGGGGGTTTGGGTGGCAGGGATATGTCCGAAGATAATTTTGACTATGTTATTAACAGAGGTAAGGAAATTGCGGAAAAGGGGTCAGGTAGGATGCTTGAGACAGTGGGCATAAGATGATAGCTGAAAGCTGTCATCTGCCAGCAATCGGGAGAAGGTAAGAAATGGAAACGAAAACCGTAAGATTTGGGGAAAAACTGGTAACTACCAAGGAGTTCCTTGCTGAAGGACATAGTTTCTGCATTGGCTGTGGGGAAGCTTTAGCAATCAGGCTTGCTATGAAAGCCCTGGGAGAGAATGTGATAATGGCTATGGCTACAGGATGTGACGAAGTAACCACCACGCCGCTTCCTTATACCTCCTGGCGAATCCCCTGGATGCATACGCTTTTCGAAAATACTGCTGCTGAAATCTCGGGCATAGAAGCAGGCCTAAAGATTTTGGTGAAAAAGGGCAGGATGCCTGAAAGGGATCTTATATGTGTTGCTATGGGCGGGGACGGCGCCACCAGCGATATAGGAATTCAGGCCCTGTCCGGGGCGTTCGAAAGAGGCCATGATTTCATATATATTTGCCTTGATAATGAAGCCTATATGAACACAGGAATCCAAAGGTCGAGTGCCACGCCCTACGGAGCTTCGACTACCACGGCTCCAGCAGGGAAATTTAGCATGGGACAGGTTACCCGGAAGAAAAATATGGCCGCTATTGCTGCTGCTCACGATATACCTTATGTGGCAACAGCCTGTCCCAGCTACCGCTTTGATTTAATGAAAAAGGTTAGGAAGGGGGCAGAGCTTAAAGGCCCGGCCTATATCCATATCCTATCTCCTTGCCCTACAGGCTGGAGATACAGGAGCGATTTAGCTATTGAAATAGGTCAACTCGCTGTGCAGACGGGTATCTTCCCTCTTTACGAAATAGAGTATGGACGCTACAGACTGAATGCCGACCCACCTAAACTTAAGCCTATTGAGGAATACCTGAAGCTACAAGGACGATACCGACATTTGACGGGTGAGCAGATTCAAAGAATCCAGGAAATGGTAAACGAGGATTATGCCAAGCTCAAAGAGAAGGTGGCAGCTTCGCCTTTGTGAATTAAGGTGCAAAAACGATGGTTTCAAAAACAAAGAGCCCAAAATTGACGAAGGTTTCCAGAGCAGTAAGCAAAACTGTAGGAAGCTATCAAAGGGATAAAGATATGCTAATTCAAATCCTTTTGGATTTACAAAGCATGTTTGGGTGGTTGTCCCGGGAAGTATTAACGGAGGTAAGCGAGCAATTAGAAGTACCTATCACCCAAGTTTATCAAATCGCAAGTTACTACAAGGCTTTCAGCCTTATGCCCAGAGGTCGTCATATTATCAAGGTATGTCTGGGCACAGCATGCCAGGTGCGTGGCTCGCCAAGGCTTCTGGATACAATCTCAGCCATGCTTGGTATGAAGCCGCATGAGACCTCCGAGGATATGCGTTTTACTTTAGAAACGGTCAATTGTCTTGGCTGTTGTGCCATGGGTCCTGTGGTTGTAGTAGATGAGAAATATCATACAAAGCCTTCGCCTTCAGACCTCAGGAAAATATTTGAATCGGCTAAATAGAAGGAACATATGACGAGTAAAAGAATTTCCTCCCCGGAAGGGCTTGGACAATTGAGAAAGGGGATTTTATCGAAGAGAGATCCCAATAAGCTTATCATTAGCATATGCACAATGTCAGTCTGTGGACAAAGCCGTGGAAGTGTGGACGTTTGTAAAAGATTTAAGGATGAGATAAGGCATGCTGGCTTGGAGAATAAGGTAGATATCAGGGAGACTGGATGTCAAGGATTTTGTGAGAGAGAGCCAGTTGTTATCATTTTCCCTGAGGGGATTTACTATGTGAACGTCAAACCTGACGACGTCCCCGAGATAATTTCCACAACATTAGTCAAAAGGGAACTCGTAGAGCGACTTCTCTATACAGATCCTACCACGGGTAAAAAGGGAGCGAAGGAATCTGACATCTCCTTCTATAAAAATCAAATGCGCATCGTATTTGGGAATAACAGGTACATAAATCCCAGATACATAGATGACTACATAGCCCTTGGCGGATATAGTGCATTATCCCGGGCTTTGCTCCAAATGACTCCCGCGCAGGTTTTGGAGGAGATAAAGAAATCTAATCTGAGGGGCAGGGGGGGAGGAGGATTTCCCACAGGAATAAAGTGGGAGACGACGAGGAATGCCCCCGGGGAACCCAAATATGTAATTGTTAATTGCGATGAAGGAGACCCCGGGGCATATATGGATAGGTCTCTCATGGAAGGAAATCCACATGGCGTATTGGAAGGGCTTGTTATTGGTGCCTATGCCATAGGGTCACAGGAAGGTTTTATTTATGTGCGACAGGAATATCCCATAGCATATGAAAATGCCATTCAAGCTGTAAAGCAGGCCGAGGAGTATGGATTTTTAGGAGAAAACATCCTCGGCTCTGGGTTTGATTTTAAGGTCAAGGTCCACCTTGGGGCAGGGGCATTCGTCTCTGGGGAGTCAACAGCCCTTATGAGTGCCATCGAGGGAAAAGTGGGCGAACCAAAGATGAAATACATCCATACTGCGGTAAGCGGGATAAAGGGAAGACCATCATGTTTAAACAATGTGGAGACGTGGGCAAATGTCCCCCCTATTATCAATAAAGGAGCTGAGTGGTTTAATTCCATTGGCACAGATAGGAGCAAGGGGACCAAAATCTTCTCCTTAGTGGGCAAAGTAAATAACACTGGACTTGTGGAAGTGCCTATGGGCATGACCTTAAGGCGGCTAATCTACGACATTGGTGGTGGGATACCGAAGGGTAAGAAATTTAAAGCGGTCCAGACTGGAGGCCCTTCTGGAGGGGTAATTCCCGAGCAGCATCTAGACACGCCGATTGATTTTGATGAACTCACTAAACTTGGTTCTATGATGGGCTCCGGGGGTACGGTGGTTATGGATGAGGATACCTGTATGGTGGACACAGCAAGGTATTTCATCAGTTTTTGCTGCGAAGAATCTTGTGGGAAGTGCATCCCCTGTCGTGAAGGATTGAGGATGCTTCGGGAGATTTTGACTGATATTTGTGAAGGGAAAGGACAAGAAGGGGATATAGAGGCGATTGAAGATATAGCTGAGGTGATGCAGGATGCTTCCCTGTGTGCCCTGGGCACCACCGCCGCCAACCCTGCCCTTACCACTTTGAAATACTTCAGGGATGAATATGAGGCTCATATAAAGGAGAAGCGCTGCCCAGCAAAAGCTTGTAAAGCTCTCACTTCTTACTATATTGACCCTGAGAAATGTACCGCCTGTATGATTTGCTTCAAGAATTGCCCTACCGAAGCAATTCACGGTGGCAAAGGCATAATCCACTGGATTGAACAGGAGAAGTGCATTAAGTGCAATACCTGTTTTGAGGTCTGCCCGCCTCGCTTTAGCGCAGTAAGGAGAATTTCGGGAGAGCCTCTGCCTCCACCTCCAGCCCCCGGGACCAAGGCTATCCGTGAGAAGAAGAGGTAAATAGCAATGACAATAACTCTGCAAATAGACGGGAAAGAAGTCAATGCCAAGGAAGGAATGACAGTATTGGAGGCAGCGAAAGAGGCAGGCATAGAGATATCAACACTGTGTTATCACGAGAAACTGAAGCCTTACGGTGCCTGTCGAATTTGCAGTGTGGAGGTAGAAAGAAAAGGGAGAGTTCGAATAGTAGCTTCCTGTGGCTATCCTGTGGAACAAGGATTAGTAGTGAGGACACGCTCTCCCAGGATAGATAAGATTCGAAAGGTTATCATTGAATTAGTTGCGCCGACGACAATGGTCGATGGAGAGGTCGCTGGGCAAATAAAGAAACTGGCTAAAGAATATGGTGCGAATATCCATAGATTTGAATCTCGCTTCAGAGCGAAGCCAACGAGATGTATTCTTTGCGGACAATGTGTACGCTACTGTGATGAGGTTGTCGGGGAACATGCTATAGGCTTTGTCGGAAGGGGAATAGAGCGGCGGGCGGCGTTTTTCCCGGAAAAAGCCAGGGCCTGCCTCACCTGCCAGGCTTGTTTTGATTTATGTCCCACAGGCAAGATTCCCTCCGAAACCGATTTTGTGGTTTTCGACGGTTTTTCCGTTGATGACTACCTTGCTGGAAAACTTTAGTGTCCAGAGATATTTTCAAGGACTCGGCATCTTCGCCAAATAGCAATGCGCAGCCCACGGACAGCCAACAGGCTAATTGCGTTAAATGTCTTTTTCGCATTATAATTCTTAACACTTCGGGGTGTGGCGCAGCGGCTAGCGCGCATGGTTTGGGACCATGAGGTCGGAGGTTCAAATCCTCTCACCCCGACCATAATAAAACTTTCTTTACTTTGCAAAAGCCCCAAAAAATTTGACAGAGAAAATGAATTGCATTAAAATTGTTAGACATGTCTAACAATTCGGGAGGCAGGCAATGGTAAAACGAGAAGCGCAGAGAGAGCAGACTGCTAGTATGGAAGATTATCTTGAGGCGGTGGCTATGCTTCGGGGAAAAGGGAAGGTAGTGAGGGTAAGTCAGATCAGCCGAAAACTGAAAGTTACAATGCCCAGCGTTACCTCTGCCTTAAGAAAACTCTCAGAACAGGAGCTTGTGGAGCATGAAAGATATGGTCACATAAAGCTCACTCCTGAAGGTGATAAGGTTGCCCGCGATGTGCTTCGCCGACATAAGGCGTTGACCCGTTTTTTTGCGCAAGCTCTGGGCATTAACCAAGAAACCGCGGAGGAAGATGCCTGCAAGATTGAGCACGTCATTAGCCCGCTCAGTTTGGAAAGGATGATTAAGTTCATAGAGTTTATACAAGCATGTCCTTTAGAAGAGCCTAACTTTCCCAAGAGGTATAAATATTATCTGGAACATGGACAACTTCCCAAGGAGTGCCTGGAAAGGAGTGTGAGGAGAGGGAAGTGAAAGCGGCAAAAAAATTTGGTGCCATTAAGTTAGATGAAACTAACAAAATTTGATAATGCTAAGAAAAATTTGGAGAATAAAGGAGGTATCTCTATGCCAACGAAACCTTTGAATGAGTTAAAGCCTAAGGAAAAAGGCAGGATTGTTAAGGTCAGTGGTGGAGGGGGAATCCATCGACGGCTTCTGGACATGGGATTGGTTTCGGGAAGTGAGGTAGAGATGGAAAGAGTGGCCCCTTTGGGAGACCCTGTTGAGGTTAGGATAAAAGGATACCATTTATCACTGCGCAAGGAAGAGGCAATTAAGATTGAGGTTGAGGTGAAATAGATATGAATCAACTTATGCCCTTAGCAATGGTTAGCCCCGGTGAGGTAGTCCAGGTGGTTGATGTTAGAGCTGGCTGGGGGCTTCAAAGGAGGCTTGCCGATATGGGACTTACTCCTGGGGTCATCATCAGGGTTATGAATAGTCAGAGGCCAGGCCCAATTATTATAGACCTCAGAGGGTCGAGGCTGGTTCTAGGCTACGGCATGACACAAAGAATCCTAGTAAGGAAGGTGTGAAATGGCTAAAGAGATTATTATTGGATTAGCGGGAAACCCCAATTCGGGCAAGACCACGGTATTTAACAATTTAACTGGGGCCCGCCAGCACGTGGGAAACTGGCCAGGGGTGACGGTGGAAAAGAAGGAGGGGAGTTGTAGCTACAATGGTTATAGCATCAAGGTAGTGGACCTCCCCGGTGTCTACAGCCTTACTGCCTACTCTCCAGACGAGGTAATTGCCCGAAACTTCATCCTGGAGGAAAAACCAGACGTGGTGGTGGACATTGTAGATGCTTCAAATTTGGAGAGAAATCTTTATCTTGTTATACAGCTTCTGGAAATGGGTGCGTGGGTGATAGTAGCACTTAACATGATGGATGAAGCCGACTCCAGAAAATACCGCATTGATGTTGAAGGGTTATCTCGTCTTCTCGGAGCTCCGGTGGTGCCCATGGTTGCCAATCGCAATCGAGGGACTGTGGAGCTATTCGATGAGATAGTTAAGGTAGCTGAGAACAAAGCCCGGGTAAAAGGGCTCAAGGTGGAATATGGGCGGGAAGTAGAAGAAGAGATTAGCAAGTTGGAGAAGCTCATCTCTCAGAGCGAGCTTTCCTCAAAGTATTCTCCCAGGTGGTTGGCGGTAAAGCTATTGGAAAGGGATGAAGAAATAATTAGGAAATTCAAGGAAGTGGAACATGGATAGTGAAAACGTCCTTCGAGCTAGCGAGCAAAGTCTTGCTCATCTGAGGAGTATTTATGGCGATGAAGCTGAGACAGTAATTGCTGATGGCAGGTATGGCTTCATTAGTGGTTTGCTCAAGGATGTCCTGAAAAAACCGCCCATTGAGAGAATCACTCTTTCGGACAAGATTGATAAGGTAGTTGTTAACAGGTGGGCGGGTATTCCTCTATTCCTGGCTATAATGTATGGCATGTTTCAATTCGTTTTCAAGCTATCTGTGCCCCTTATGGACTGGATCGATGCCGGCTTTGGCCGGTTAGGAGAGCTAGCTTTAGGGATTGGGGGCTGGGGTGGCTCTCTGCTCGCTGATGGCATTATAGGTGGTGTAGGCTCGGTGCTCATCTTTATCCCCCCGATATTCCTTTTATTCATCGCCATAGCAGTGCTTGAAGATTGTGGCTATATGGCCAGGGCTGCTTTCATCATGGATCGAGTGATGCACAAGGTAGGGCTTCATGGTAGGTCTTTTATCCCCATGATTTTAGGTTTTGGTTGCAATATTCCTGGTATTATGGCTACCAGAACCATAGAGAACCCTAAAGACAGGCTTACTACTATTTTAATTAATCCTTTTATGTCCTGCGGCGCCAGGCTTCC
>JAUWGZ010000077.1 GCA_030606165.1 Dehalococcoidia bacterium | reverse complement strand
TACCTCAATACCCTGGGCTTTTAACGGTGCCCCTTCCGACAAAACCTACTCGAGCTTAACTACCTTTCGGTTTGCGGCTCCCAGGTCCATTCTAGCCTTGCGCAAGTATCGGCTCACACCTTACCCGACTCTCTGAACTCCGCCTTAAGCTGTACTAGTCCTGTTCTCAGCCTTTTTCCATATTTAATTATTTAAAATATAAACCTTGTCCTTTAGTTTGTCAATAAAGTGATTTAAATGGGGCATCATTTGCTAAATTTTGCAAGCAAAAAGTGGGCCATTGTGGACTCGAACCACAGACCCCGGTCTTATCAGGACCGTGCTCTAACCAACTGAGCTAATGGCCCTCGGCAGGTAAAATATAGCCCTTGTGGGAAGAGACTGTCAAGCTAAGGGAGAATTCGCCTCGGCTTAACTCTCTCCCAGCCTATTATCTTAGCGTTCTTCCTTTTCCTGCCAGAGAAGAGCCGCGGTACGTTTTACGACTTCGTAACCAAAACCGCGGTAAGTGAGGTAACTTGATAGACGTCGGTAAAAGTCTGGATAATCTAAATTGGCAAGGGCCGGCATCCGTCTGGAGGCTAGCTTATAGGCAATTTCTTCGTCATCTATGTCCTTGGTCACCTGTTCAATGATTTCTGCGGCTACTTTTTTATCTCTTAATTCCTTTTTTATCAATCTTTTACTCTTAGGCCTGAAGGATAAGCGGTTATCTGTCCAGAATTGGGCGAAGGTAAAATCATCGCTCAAGTTTTGCTCCCTGAGTTTGGCAATTGCTTTCTCTGCCACTTCATTAGCAAAACTGCGTCGGTGAAGCCACTGCCTGATTTCCGCTTCGCTGCGCGGGCGATAACTGAGATAATAGTAGGCGGCATTGAGGCAACCCTGCAAGGAATTACTATCTGCCAACTGGCTTCTTCCTGAATTACATCAAGTTTCTTGCGACAAGGTTTCTGTATCTTCTCCAAGAGAAAAGCCGGGAATAGCTGTTGAAGCTCTTATTGTGCTTTCTAGTTGTGAAGCTAGTTCCGGGTGCTGCCTCAGGTAATCCTTGGCATTTTCTCTACCCTGCCCCAACTTCGTATCGCCGTAAGTAAAGAAGGCGCCAGCTTTCTTTACCACGCCTGTTGTTACCCCAAGGTCAACCAAATTCCCCTCTTTGCTTATCCCGTGATTAAACATAATATCAAATTCAGCGCTGTGAAATGGTGGAGCTACCTTATTCTTAACCACCCTGGCCCTTACCCTTATGCCTACCATTTCTGTGCCCTGCTTGATGGAATCACGCCGCCTCAAATCTATCCTCACCGAACTGTAGAACTTAAGCGCCCTTCCCCCGGGAGTTACCTCCGGGTTACCGAAAACAATGCCCACCTTTTCTCGCAACTGGTTAATAAAAATAACCGCTGTTTTAGACTTACTGATAGCAGCACTCAATTTTCTCAGTGCCTGGGACATCAATCGTGCCTGCAAACCAACATGGGCATCGCCCATCTCTCCTTCTATCTCAGCTCTGGGCGCTAGGGCGGCTACACTGTCGATGACTACTACATCTACAGCACCGCTTCTCACCAGGGTTTCAGTAATTTCCAGAGCTTGCTCGCCGGTGTCAGGTTGGGAGATAAGTAAATCGCGCAGGTTGACACCGCAGTTAGCGGCATATCTAGGGTCAAAGGCATGCTCAACATCAATATATGCAGCAATACCGCCAGCTTTTTGAGTTTCAGCGATTATATGCTGGGCGAGTGTAGTTTTACCTGAAGCCTCAGAACCAAATATCTCGCTAACTCGCCCTCTAGGTATGCCACCTATTCCTAAAGCCAGATCAAGAGCCAGTGCCCCGGTGGGAATGGCATCTCCAGCTACTCTGGCTGGAGCTTCGCCTAACTTCATAATCGAACCTTTGCCATATTGCCTCTCGATTTGCTCAATAGCCAATTCGACTGCCTTCTCTTTCTCAGTAGCCACTCTTTGGATATTGTATCATGGGGGCTATAGCCCAATCAATGGGAAAATAATGCAGGGTCTGCGCTTTTTATTGTCGCTAAAAATCGAAGCTTTCCAAGGGCAACTACTTTTAGCCTAGGAGTTCCTCCAATCCTTTAGCTTGTTCCACATGATAAGGGCCCACTCTAGTGCGGCGAACTTCCACTACAGTAGCGCCCACCCCGAGTTTCTCTCCTATATCGTGAGCAAGGCTTCTAACGTAAAATCCTGAAGATACCTCGCAGGCCAAAACAAAATAGGGAAACTGGAACTCCTTGAGCTCCAGGGAATAAATGCTTACCTTTTTAGGTGGTATATCTACGCTGATACCCTTTCTGGCTAGTTGGTAAGCTTTTCGTCCCGCCATTTTTTTAGCTGAAAATGCTGGAGGGGTCTGCCAAATATCACCATAAAATTCCTTCAAGACCCTTTCCAATTCCTCTCTAGTTACTTCGTTACTGCTTCGCCGCAAAACCCTTCCTTCAGAGTCAAAGGTGTCTGTCTCGACACCGAGAACAGCCTTAACCTCGTAAGCCTTGTCCAGCTTAAGAAACAAGGAGGCGTTTTTCGTGCGCCTGCCGGTGAGAACAACTAAAAGCCCCGTAGCCAGGGGGTCTAAGGTCCCAGTATGACCAGCCTTCACGTTGAACTTCTTTCTTATCCGCTCTACCACTCGGGAGGAGGTAAGCCCTTTAGGCTTGTCCACCAGGAACATTTTGTCCATCCCCGTAAGTATACCGGAAAACCTGGAGCTTATCACTCGTCGAGGTTTGTTTAAAAATGTGGGGTTTGACAGGTTTGCCAGCTAATGCTACCATAACTTATATAAAGTAGATTGCAGCCAAAGTTAATGGTAGCAAGATGGTCAATTTGCATGTGGAGGGGACTTAGGGGGTGGTAATAGGTGGATGCCGCCGATAGTTGGCTTTTATTAGCCTTTCCAGTCTGCTTAGCTCTCTCAGCTTTCTTTTCCAGTGTTGAGTCAGCTTTTATCGCTTTGTCTAAAGCTGGTAGTAATCTGGTTGCACATGTCGTTTAATCAAGGTGAGCATTAAGGGTGAACATTAACAGCCTCTTTGTGATATTGTTTTTCCTCTGTCTTGGGTGTGCCGCTTTTTTCTGCAGTGCTGAGACTGCTTTCATTGGTATGCAGAAGCTACGTCTACAACATCTGATTCAGAGTGGACACCCTGCCGCCAAAAGGGTGGCCAAGATTGTGGAACAGCCGGAGAAATTTCTCGCTACAGTTCTTTTGGGGACCAACTTCTTTGAAACGGCAGTAGCCACTCTGGGCACAATCATAGCAGTGTCACTAATCCAAAATGAGAACTGGGCAGTAGCCATTGCTACCATCGTGATCACTATAGTAACCTTGGTTTTCGCTGAGCTTATTCCTAAGAGCTTGGCAGTTCGTTACGGAGAAAGAATAGCTCTGAGATATGTTAGACCTCTAGAAGTAATCTCTACCATCCTCTATCCTCTGGTTTACATTCTGAACCACATCGGGATTAGGTTCACCAAGTTAGTCGGGGAGGGCGAAATTCCCAAGCCGACCATCAGCGAGGAGGAATTTCGTACAGCTATCAGCATAGGTGAGGCTGAAGGGGTAATGGAAGGTAATGAGGCTGAGATGTTACACAAGGTGTTTGAGTTTACCGACCGCCCGGTGAGTAAGATAATGGTCCCCAGAACAGAAATCGCCTGGGTAGAACAAGGGACGAAGCTAAGTGATTTCTTGAATCTCTATACCCAGGGACGATATAGTCGTTTCCCCGTATATAAGGATAATACCGATAATGTGGTAGGTATGTTGCATGCCAAGGATGTGCTGATGAAGTTAACCGATGAATCTGACAGCAGAGATAGCGTCATCGATGATTTGATGCGCCCTGCCTATTTTGTGCCTGAAGGGAAACGTTTAGGGGAGCTTCTTGCTGAGATGCGAGACGGTGGTCACCATGCGGCAGTCGTTGTCGACGAGTTTGGGGGAATTGCGGGAATGGTTACCCTCGGACAGCTAACTGAGGAAATTGTCGGCGATATTCGTGATGAGCTAACGGGTAAAGAAAAGGATTTCATTGTAACTGGCGACAGCACCTTTCAACTGGATGGAGGATTCAGGATTGAAGACGCTAACGAGGAGTTGGGGCTGAATTTGCCCAGCGGTGATTATGAGACTGTGGCTGGCTTTATTCTCAGCCACCTCGGTCGGATACCGAAGCAGGGAGAGCACTTTAAGTACCAGAACCTGAAGTTCGTTATCACTGAAATACGTGGAATGAAGATAGCGAAGGTCATAGTAACCAGGGAAAAGGGTGTTGCTACAGCGTAGTTTTATGACCATCCTACCTATAATGGGATGGTAAAACTAGCTCATCCCGACATGTTGGGGTATTTCTCGCTGCGAGTCCCGGTTTATCGAAGCGAGGCAGTATAAGGAGGCCTTTTGAAGCTTATTTTAGTTAGGCATGGCGAAACTTATTGGAATCACGAGAGGCGTGTCCAAGGAGGCGATAGTGATATCGAACTGAATGATACCGGATTGGAGCAAGCCAGGAATCTAGCAGTTTTCCTCGAGAATGAGCCCATTACTGCTATACTCTCCAGTCCTTTGCAGCGGGCTATAGCTACAGCCGAAGTCATAGCCAGACATCACCAGTTGCCCGTAGAGGTTGATCAAGGGCTTAGAGAGCTCAAAGTTGGTGAACTGGAGGGCATGTCTGTTTCAAATTTAAGTACCACGTTCAGCCAGTTTTTAATGCAGTGGTGGCAAGACGGGGGGGCAATGAAATTGCCCAACGGAGAAAGTCTTGCTGAATTGCAACAGAGAGCCTGGAAGGCTGTTGAACGTCTGCTAGAAAGGCATAAAACTAATCCCGGGCACAACGAAGGAACTACTCTGGTAGTAGTCAGCCATTACTTCGTTACCTTAGCCATCATTCTCAAAGCTTTAAATTTGCCTCTGGACTGCTTTACCAAATTCAAAGTAGACCTCGGTGGGGTAAGCATCCTCGAGATTCAGGATTATGGCCCCCGCTTGGTGACATTTAACGATACCTCCTATTAGTGTTAGCTGCGAAGGGCAAAGCAAATGGGTTCCCAAAAAATTCGCAGAATTTTTGGGGTGAAAATCAATCCCTATGAGCAAAATTAAGCTAGAGTCAAAAGTTATAGACTTTATCCAGCGGTATAGCTTGATTTCACCTGAGGAAATAGTGGTTGTCGGGGTCTCAGGTGGTGCTGATTCAGTATGTTTGCTCCATGTCCTGGCAAAATGCCAGAAAGGACTAGGGATAAAACTTCATGTAGCTCATCTAAATCATCAACTCCGGGGAGCTGAATCCGAAGCTGATGCCAAATACGTGTCTAATCTGGCTGGCTCGCTTGGCATTCCCATCACTATTGATAGGCAGGACGTGGCTGCTTACAGAATTGAAAGAAATTTCTCCGTTGAGGAAGCTGCCCGGGAACTACGCTATGCTTTTCTTGCCAGGGTAGCTAGAGAGGTCGGAGCCAATCGAATAGCCATAGGTCATACCAGGGATGACCAGGTAGAGACCATTTTGATGCACATATTACGGGGAACGGGAATTACCGGATTGTGCGGTTTAGCCCCCTGCTCGCCTATGGCGTATGACAGCCAGGGAATGTCATGGCTCGCCTCCCCCCTGCCATTGCGAGACTCCCCCCTGTCGTTGCGAGC
>JAUWGZ010000026.1 GCA_030606165.1 Dehalococcoidia bacterium | reverse complement strand
ATACCTTTGGGGCACCAGGGCTTGAATCAGCCGCAGCAATTGCCGCTAACTCAAGTCACAGCCAGGCTCAAAGCAAATTTGGAAAATGTCAGCATAGGCAAAATTGCCTATAACGGCAAACATGTTATGGCGGTGCTGGCTAGTTGTGGGGTGGAGCTTGAGAATCTAACTTTCGACCCCATGCTCGCTGCTTATCTCCTTGGCGAAAAGAGCCTGGGGCTTAAAGCGCTGGCCTTTAATAAACAGGGCATTGAAATGTCAACTCCCGCTGGATTAAGTGGCACAGGAAAGAAACAAAGCTCCTTATCCCTGCTAGAGGTGAACCAGATTGCCGACTATGCCTGTGCCAACGTGGACATCGTTTGGAGTCTAAAGGAGAGGCTGGAAACCGAGCTACAAAAGCAGGGACTGTGGCAGCTCTTCACCGAAGTGGAAATGGCTTTGATTCCAGTTTTGGTGACTATGGAGGACAATGGCATTCTTTTGGATACCGACTTGCTCCGTGAGATGTCTCTGGAGCTGGGTCAGCAACTGCTGAGACTGGAGAAGGAAATCTACAGCAGTGTCGGGCATCAATTTAATATCAACTCGCCCCAGCAATTAGGCAAGGTGCTTTTTGGGGAGCTCAAGCTACCCCAGTCTCGTAAAACGAAAACCGGCTATTCCACCGAAGCCTCGGTCATGGAGTCATTGAGAGGCGTGCACCCGGTAATCGAATTCATACTGGAATACCGCCAGCTCAGCAAGCTCAAGTCAACCTACGTTGATGCCCTGCCTGCGCTTATTAACCCCAGGACAGGGAGGGTGCATACCAATTTTAACCAGACGGGCACGGCTACCGGCCGACTTTCCTCCAGCGACCCCAACCTCCAGAACATACCTGTAAGGAGTGAGGTGGGGAATAAGATAAGGAAAGCTATTATAGCTCCGCCCGGGACATATCTTTTAAGCGCCGACTATTCCCAGATTGACCTCAGAGCCCTGGCTCACCTCTCTCAAGACCCCGGCCTCATTGCCGCCTTTGCCCACGACGAGGATATCCATGCCCTGACCGCCTCTAAACTCTTTGGCGTCCCCAGGGATGAGGTGACTCCCGAAATGCGCCGAAATGCCAAGACTGTCAATTTCGGAGTTGTTTATGGCATGAGCGATTATGGATTGGAGCAAGCCACCAATCTCAGCCGGGAAGAAGCCGCTCAATTCATCGCCCTGTATTTTGAGAAATATCCCGAAGTGAAGGAATACCTTGAGGCCACCAAGGAGCAAGCTCGCAAGCTGGGCTATGTCCAAACAGTGTTGGGAAGGAGGCGGTTCCTACCCGAAATTAATTCTTTCAACCGAATGGTCAGGGAGGCGGCTGAGCGCATGGCTATAAATGCCCCGGTGCAGGGCAGCTCTGCCGATATCATTAAAATTGCCATGATAAATCTCCATCGGGAAATGGAGAAGCGGAATCTTAAGAGCAAGATGCTGTTACAAATACACGACGAATTGCTCTTCGAGGTACCCGAGGAAGAAGTGAAGGAAATGAAATCCCTGGTTGCTGAGCTTATGTCCAGGGCTGTTGAACTTCGTGTTCCTGTGAAAATAGACATCAAGCTGGGCAGAAATTGGGGCAAGATGGCATAGATTAATAAAGATGAAGAGCTTTACATAACCTCACGAAATACGAGAGCACCAACAGGGCAAACGGCAACACACTCGCTACAGTCCTGACAACTGGACCTACCCATAGGCTCATCTCCAAAAGTGGTGACCATCCTCCGGAAGCCACGGTAAGCAAAACCAATGGCTCCTTTGCCCAGTTTTTCCTGACATACCCAAACGCATCTGCCGCAGAGCACACACTTATTAGGGTCATAAATGAACAAGGGACTGCTAGCATCTATGGGTAGCTCAGGCAGGATTTTCCTGAACCTTTTTGTTTTGAGCTTCACGCCGAGGTGCTTGGCTATCCTCTGAAGTTCACAAGAACCGCTCTTGGGACAGTGAGCACAATCCACAGGACAGCTGGCTAGAAGCAATTCCAAAGCGGTGCGGGCTAGCCTCAATGCCTTTGCCCCTTTGGTATTGACTACCATGCCTTCTGCCACAGGGGTAGTACAGGCTGTAACTGGCATATCTTTACCTTCTATCTCCACAAAGCAGAGGCGGCAAGAAGCAAAAGGCTCGCTCTTTTCCCGAATGGCGCAAAGGTTGGGAATGTAGATGTCGTTATCCAGAGCTGCCCACAGGACCTTTTCACCTGGGGCAACTTCTACTGTCTTACCATCAATCGTCAAAGAAACGCTTTTAACTTTTACCAGTATCCTCCCTCTTATTCTCTCCCTTGAGGGAGAGAATATCGTAAAGCAGAAGTTATCTTCCCAGACCGGTCTATCATCCTTTAGAAGAGCCCTTGTACCTTGCCAGTCTTAGTATCAACATCTACCCTTCTGAAGGCCGGATTGGAGCTGGTTCCTGGCATCAAGCTGATTGTTCCGGCGCAGGGGCAGAGGAATTTCGCCCCGGAATAAATCAGCACATCGCGGATAGGCAAGCTCCATCCTTTAGGAGTACCCTTAATGGCCGGGTCATGTGTCAGGCTCAGATGGGTCTTCACCATCATGGTAGCGTATTCATTATATTTAGAATTGGCCTCGAGCATCTTGGCCTTGGCCTCGGCATCCGCGGTCCATGACACGCCATCGGCTCCATAGACCACTTTGGCAATCTTGTCCACCCGCTCTCGCAGCTTCATTTCCATAGGGTAAAGGAATTTGAAATCGTTCTTCTCTTCGCAGGCTTCCATAACTGCATCAGCAAGCTCCAGGGCACCATCACCACCCTTGAGCCAGTGTTCGCTGAGCGCACAGCGTGCCCCAGCCGCCTCGGCTGCCTTGCGCACCATGGCAATCTCTTCCTTAGTGTCAGTGTGGAAGGAGTTGATGCACACCACGGGATTGATGCCTGATGTCCTGATGGTGTTGATGTGGTGCAGCATATTGGGAATGCCCTTCTCCAGAAGTCCCAGGTCTTCCTTAGTGTAGGACTCGGGCAGGGGCAGACCAGCCACTACCTTGGGGCCGCCACCATGCATCTTCAGTGCCCTGATGGTGGTGGTAAGTACCGACACATGCGGCTTGAGACCACTATAGCGACACTTGACATTCCAGAACTTTTCGAAACCGATGTCTGCGGCAAAGCCGCTCTCAGTAACATGATAGTCAAACATCTTCAACGCGATGCGGTCACCGATGATGGAGGATTGTCCTACGGCGATATTAGCAAAAGGACCGGCATGCACCATACAGGGCTGGTATTCCACCGTGCACATCATTGTGGGGTTGATTGTATTGCGCATCCAGGCAGTCATGGCGCCTCCCACCTCCAGATCGGCGGTAGTAACAGGATTGCCATCCCTGTCAAAAGCGACGGTAATCTCGTCCATCCTTTTGCGCAGGTCTGCCAGGTCCGTGACAATAGATAACATAGCCATAAGCTCTGAGCTCACGGCAATACCGAACTTGGACTGCATTGAGTAGCCATCCATGCGACCACCGAGGCCTATTACGATGTTCCTGAGACTCTGGGCGCAGAAGTCCATGATCCAACCCATCTCCACTCTGGTAGGGTCAACGTTCAGGCGGCGCATTCTGCTGCGCTTGGCCAGCTCTTCGTCGCTGTAGTTGCGCTCATGCTGCATCCTGGAGGTAAGCGCCACCATGGCCAGATTGTGGGCATTCATTATGTCGTTAATATCGCCGGTAAGCCCCATAGAAAATTCGGTCATGGGAATAAGCAGCGCATTGCCTCCCCCGGCAGCGGTACCCTTGATATTCATGGTCGGACCACCTGAGGGCTGACGTATACAACCGCCCACATTCTTACCCCGCTTGCCTATACCTTCCAGGATGCCCATCAAGGTAGTTGTTTTCCCTTCTCCTAGCGGTGTGGGAGTTATAGCAGTTACCTCGATGTACTTGCCGTCCGGCCTGCCCTTGAGGCGCTCGATAATCTTCATGAAATCAAGCCTGCATAGTCTTCCGTAAGGAATAATTTCATCCTTCTGCAGGTTGAGTCTTTCCCGCCACTCATCAGGCGTCGGCATGTTTTCTTCGGCAGCTTCCGAAATCTGCCAATCTTTCATTTTTGTCGCATCATAAGCCACGGTAACCTCCTTTGTCGTTTATTAATTTATTATTTTCGCATACGCTCGGCCCTGCGCTCGGCCGCTACTACTGTATTGACCATAAGCATGGTGATAGTCATGGGGCCAACCCCTCCGGGCACCGGGGTAATAGCGCTGGCTTTCTCTTTGACCGTCTCGAACTCTACATCCCCCCTGAGGTCAGCGACCTGCTTGCTGGGGTCCTTCTTGCTGGGTTTCCATCCCACCCGGTTTACACCGACATCGATAACAACTGCCCCTTCCTTTACCATGTCCGGTTTAATGACCTCCGGAGAGCCCATTGCGGCAACCAGGATATCTGCCTGCCTGGTGATTTCGGCCATGTTTTTAGTCCCCGTGTGGACGACGGTCACGGTGGCATTGGCACGCTTGTTTTTCTGCACCAGCATGGCCATGAGAGGCTTGCCTACTATGTTGCTTCGACCGCATATGACCACATGCTTGCCTTCAGGGGAATTGCCGCTGCGGATCATTAACTCCACTGCGCCATGGGGTGTGCAGGGCATGAAATAGGGGTCTCCGATGAGCATCTTGCCCACGTTGACAGGGTGGAAGCCGTCCACGTCTTTAGCCGGGTCGATGAGATTTAGCACTTTATCCGTATTGATGTGTTTTGGCAAGGGCAATTGAACCAGTATGCCGTCAACATGCTCTGCTTTGTTCATTTCCTCCACTTTGGAGAGGAGTTCCTCCTCTGAGGCGACCTCAGGCAGGACGATGGTTTGGGACCACACGCCTATCTCTTCGGCCGCCTTTTCCTTGCCCGAGACGTAGGAAACGGATGCCGGGTCCTCTCCCACGCGAATCATGACCAGGCCCGGCGTTACGCCCCGTTCCTTGAGCTTGGATACTCGCTCTTTTAGCTCAGCCCTAATCTCCTTGGCCACTTCGTTTCCCGAAATTATCTTTGCCGTCATCTAAACCTCCTTTCCTAAATCTTAACTTATCGTTTTATTGATAATTCCTGACTTAACAGCACTAAGGCGTGCCGCAATATCCTGCACTCGGCTGATGACCTCTGGACTTGAATTGATGAGAGGAAAATTGCCAAGACCAGCTTCTATTATGCTCTGGGCGTAGGGAATAAAGCCCAGAAATTCAAAATCTGGCATGGAGGAAACAAGAAAATCTTTGTCCTGTCCACTTCGAATCTTGTTAGCCACCACCGCGATGTTTTCCAAACCTATGTCTTTTGCCAGCTCTCTTATCCTGTAGGCTGTTTCAATGCTTCCTTTACCTGGCTCCACCACAATAATCATCTCATCCACGGCTCTCGCTGTCGCCCGCCCCAGATGCTCTATTCCGGCCTCCATATCTATTATGACTACTTCATCCCTCCGCAGGAGTATGTGGGCAACCAAAGCTTCCAGTAAGGCATTTTCGGGACAATAACAACCACTACCACCCTTCTTTAACCGCCCCATCACCATTAATTTGATTCCGTTATGCTCCACCCAATGCTTTTCCGGTATATCATCAACCCTGGGATTTAATTTGAAGTAAGGTGCCGCCTGGCCAGGACGTGCCCCTGTCCTTTCTTCAATCAGGTCTCCCATCTCAGATATAGGGGTTATCCTCTCTGGGTGGGGAAAGCCGAGAGCACTTGCCAAGGTAGCATTTGGGTCGGCATCTATGGTCAGAACAGAGTAACCAAGCTGGGTAAGTATGGTGGAAAGCAGAGAGGCTAACATTGTTTTGCCTACCCCCCCTTTACCACTGACGGCGATTTTCATTCCCAAATGACGAATTATATCCTGCATCAACAAGAGAAATCAAGGCAGAAACAGCTATTATTTCGCAGCGCACTGCTGACCAGCAATAGCAACTCAGCAGGCGAGGTTTACGAGACTGTGGCACATCCGCGCCCATGTGCTGATTTGCTTCCTCGCCTATGCCAGGTACACGCAGTTTGCCCGCAGAAAGCAAACGGTGATAAAATGCAAGGTCAAGGCTGCACCCGCCGGTCTACTCGGCTCATGTGTGTGCCATGTGTGCTTTTTTAAGGGAGGGCGATATGTCGTACGGATATGAGATAAATGAACTGGCCAAGGAAGAATCCTGGCGGATGTTTCGAATAATAGGCGAACTTGTAGAGGGCTTTGATAATCTCTCCGGTATCGAGCCGGCAGTGACCATATATGGTTCGGCCAGATTGGGAGTGGATGACGAGCTATATGCGGAGACGGAAGAAATAGCCTATCGGCTTGGACAGTTGGGCTTCTCAATTGTAACTGGTGGGGGGCCGGGCGTAATGGAGGCAGCCAACAAAGGTGCACGAAAGGCTGGGGTTACATCGGTCGGGCTGAATATCTCCCTTCCCGAAGAACAGGCCTGTAATGACTACACCACAAAGTCGATAACGTTCGATCACTTCTTTACTCGTAAAGTCATGCTGGTGAAATATGCCGTTGCCTTTGTCATAATGCCGGGTGGCTTGGGCACGCTTGACGAAGTGACAGAGGTACTAACCCTGATGCAGACCCACAAGATAAAACCTTTTCCCGTAGTATTGTTCAACAGCGAATTTTGGAAGGGATTTCTGGGTTGGCTGCGGAGCTCCGTCTTATCCAGGAAGTATGTCTCTGAGAATGATCTCGACCTATTGAGGGTCCTGGATCGCCCTGAAGAGGTAGTTGAGGCTATCCGGAGGTGGTATGTCGGGCATGAGGTTATTGGCCGGAAGGCTCTGCTAAAGTGATAGCCAGTCTACTTTTTCAACTCTAGTACTTGGCGATAGCTTTAACTATGTGCCTCAGTCCCCCAATCTAATTCAAGATTAGCCATTCGACTACCATAGAGAAATCCAGCGTAAGGTCTGATATTCGGTGTTTGCTCAAGATATGATAAAATCGTGCCAGCAATTTGACGAATGACACGCACAACTGCTGGTTATATCAGTACGCATAAACGTTTCTGGGAGATAGACGTCGTACGCACCGTCGCCATAATAATAATGATAATCTTCGACGTGCTCTATGTGCTTAACTACCTTGGTATCCAAAACACCGGCGTGCCCGGCCCGTATTATGGGTCCTGGTGGTGGATTGCCAGAGTGAACGCCAGCGTTTTTATCTTTCTTGCCGGAGTATCGCTCACAATCAGCCAGGCCAGATCATCAAAGAGAATGTCGAGCTTCATGCTTAGAGGTCTGAGAATATTCGCATGGGGCATGGCGATTACTCTGCTCACATGGATAATCGCCCCAGATGCATATGTCATATTCGGCATACTCCACTTCTTCGGGATTGCGTTCATACTTGCGCCTTTCTTTTTAAGATTCCGCTTCATCAACCTGATACTGGGGATTGCTCTGCTGGCACTAGGCTTTTACCTCCAGGGACAAAGGGGGTTTGTCGACTTTCCCTGGCTGCTCTGGTTGATGCCATACAGATTTGGGACGTTGGATTACTGGCCCCTGCTGCCGTGGTTCGGCCTTTTACTTGTGGGGATGTTTGGCGGCAAAATGCTATATCCGCAAGGGAGTAGAAGATTCAATATTCCTGAATTCAGCAATCCTGTTACCTCAGCGCTGACTTTGCCAGGAAGACATCCGCTGGTGATGTATATTGCCCACTGGCCGATACTTATCGGCGTCATCTTTGCCCTGTATCCTGACAGGGTGCTCCCCTACCTCCCATTCTGAGCACAACGTCAGAACTGCACCGAAATCCTAGTAATTGGTAAAAAATATCATCATTGCATAGATTCCAAGGTGAATGATGAAACAGGGCAAAAACGATCTTGTTCGGTATGCTACGTAACCCAAAATAAAGCCGCCGGGGATGCAGGCCAGCGTCTCTAAGAAAGGCTTCCCTAGATGAAGCAGCACAAAAGGAATGGCCTGCACAAAGATAGCACTTTTGCCTATTGATTTTTCCAGACCAAACAGCATATATCCGCGGAACAGAAATTCCCAGGCAAACATGTATAGTGCGGCTTTGAGCAGCAACTCGGGCCAGTCTATGGCATGCATGTGGTAGTAAGAGCGAAACTCAGGCATTTTACCGACCTCATAGAGAATCAGCGCCATGGCAGCAAGGCAGACTGCGGTTAGAAGCATTGACGATTTCCAGCGGCCGATGCGGATGCCATAATCCCGGGGCTTATCCCGGAAAAGCAGCCAGCCCGCCGCCAGCGGGACCAGCAGGTAATAAATAAGCTCCGTTGCCCGGGGGAAATCGATGTTTAAAGGATAGTAACGTTCCAGGACTAATACCAGCGTGGATATGCCGACCACCGCAATAAGGTTCAGGTCATAGCCCCGTAACATCCTGTTTTTGATGTACTTTTGCATTCCAGTTGTGCCGGATTACACCTTTTTATTAATCCGTGGTTCCAAAATGCCTACTAATGGCATTAGTGTACCACAAACGACTATTTGGACAATCCGTTCAGAATGACCTGGAGCAGCTTGTGAAACGATGGGAAGCACTTTCAGCTGTCACAGGCTTGGAAAACAAGGGTATAATAAACAAAGAAGGGGAGGAAGCGGGCAAAGGCATGAAAAACAGCGAGGTGGCTAAGGTATTTCAGGACATTGCTGACCTTCTGGAGCTTAAGGGGGAGAATGTCTTTAAGATTCGCGCTTATCAGAAAGCAGCCAGAGCTATTGAGCACCACCCCAGGGAATTAAAGGTTATGATTGACGAAGGGGAGGACTTACAGAGTATTCCCGGCATAGGTGAGGCGATAGCTAAAAAGGCCACTGAGCTGATAACGACCGGTAAGCTGGGTTATTATGAGAGTCTGAAGGCTGAGTTTCCCCAGGGGGTGACTAATCTCTTGGCCATACCAGGGATTGGTCCTAAGACGGCTAACAAGCTTTCCAGCGAATTAGGGATAAGCTCGGCGGATGAATTGGAACGAGCAATCAATGAAGGACGCGTGGCTCAACTCCTCCGTCTTGGCGAGAAGACCGCTGATAATATCCTTCATCAAATCCAGGCATTGCGTCGCAAAGACCAGCGCATCCCCATTGGCGAAGCTTTGCCCATTGTCGAGGAAATCCTAGGCGCTCTTCGCTCCGTCCCCGGCGTGAGAAATCTCACTCCCGCTGGCAGCTTACGTCGCTTTCGGGAAACATTGGGTGATATCGACCTGATGGGCACTGCCGATAACCCTAAGGAAGTTATAGATGCTTTTGTTGCCCTGCCTCACGTAGGGCAGGTGCTGGCCCAAGGGTCAACCAAGGCCAGTGTTATTGTCAGCGGCGGATTGCAAGTTGACTTGAGGATGGTGGAGCATGATTCCTTTGGTTCCTTGCTTCAGTATTTTACCGGGAGTAAACAGCATAACATTTCCCTGAGAGAAAGAGGGCGTAAGCAAGGACTAAAGCTGAGTGAATATGGGATAACTGTTGTAGCTACAGACAAGCTGGAAAAATTTTCTACGGAGGAGGAATTCTATCATCGGCTAGGGCTTCAGTATATCCCACCAGAACTCAGAGAAGCTCAAGGTGAAATAAAAAAGGCTGAGCAGGGAGCTATACCAAAGCTCGTGGAGTTATCTGACATAAAGGGAAACCTTCATGCGCATACTGAATGGAGCGATGGGCATGATTCCATCGAGGAACTGGCTCTGGCTGCCAAAGATATGGGCTATCAATATATCGCAATCACGGAACATTCCGTTGGACGTGCTATTGCTCACGGTCTCGATGTGGAGAGGCTGAGGAAGCAAGTTGCTGAAATCAAAGCTCTTAACGAGCGTTTAACCGGGATTCATGTGCTTACTGGCATTGAGGTTGATATTCGGGCGGATGGTAGCTTAGACCTGCCACACGGAATTCTATCTGAATTGGATATGGTGATTGCTGCTGTGCATTCCGCCATGAACCAAAGTGAGGAAAAGATGACCCGGCGGGTAATAAACGCCATAGAAAATCCCGATGTCGACATGATTGCCCACCCTACTTGCCGCCTTATAGGAGAGCGTGAGCCAGTAGCCATAGACTTAGAAGCCATCTTCCGGGCAGCAGCTAAGTATAATAAAATTATGGAGATTAACGCCATGCCTGACCGCCTTGATTTAAAAGACATTCATGCTTTCCGTGCCAGAGACGTGGGGGTAAAGCTTGCCATCGGGACCGATGCTCATAGCATTGCTCATCTGGGCTTTATGCGATTCGGGGTTGGTGTTGCTCGACGGGCTTGGTGTGAGCCGCAGCATATATTAAATACTTTGCCCCTGGCAGAATTGCTTGCCGTTTTAAATAGGACTGCGGGGTGAAGTGGATGGAAAATTCAGGCGGCTTTTCGCTGGAATATCCTATAATTTTGCTTACTCACCCAATATCTGAATAGTAAGCTTTCGGGACCTTGGACGATTATCAAAATCTATGAAAACTATCTGCTGCCAGGTGCCCAGAGTTAACCTCTTATTCACAAAAGGTATTATTAGTGAAGCTCCAAGCGTGGAAGCACGCACGTGGGAATGGCCATTCCCATCCCCCCAAGTTTTATTATGCTCATAAGGAATATTCTGGGGTATCACTCTATCCCACATATTCTTAAAATCGGAAACTAGATTTGGCTCGTACTCTATGGTGGTTATTCCGGCTGTTGAACCGACTATAAACAAAGTGACTATTCCACTATTAACCCCAGATTCCTCTATATTCTTTGCCACTTGAGAGGTTATATCGATAATGTCGCAATTACCTTTTGATTGAAGGGCGATGTCTTTAGTGACTACAGTCATATCTTTACCTCCTGCCATATGATATCGTCTAACTCAAATACAGGTCCATCACGGCATACCTGTTTTAAGCCTTTCTTGGTATTTATAGTGCAGCTATAGCAAGCTCCAAAACCACACCCCATCCTCACCTCAAGGGAAACCTGACATTTTCTTAGTTTGAGATTACTTTGCTGTTCACCCTCACCTTTTTCCTCTCCCTTCAAGGGAGAGGGATTAAGGGTGAGGGCCATCGCCTTATACATATCTGCTGGACCACAGGCATACACCTGGTCAGCCCAGTCTAAGAAATCAGGCAGAATATCCGTGGCCATGCCTTTCTTGCCCATACTGCCATCCTCGGTGACGGGAACAAATTGAACTCCCTGATAGCTGATAGTTGTCGGCTGACAGCGCTCGGTATAGAGCTGAGCAACAGTACTCGCCCCATGAATTAAGGTTATCTGATGCTGTGACGAAGCATGATGCATCAAGAAAACAAGCGGGGCAATGCCAATTCCTCCAGCTACCAGCAGCAAGTTCCTCGCTCCCGGTTCGATACTAAAACCCCTGCCCAAAGGGCCTAGAATGTCTATCCTGTCACCTGGCTGTTGCTGCGACAGCCAGAGAGTGCCTTTGCCCGCTACCTTGAACAGGAGGGCAATCTCTCGGGGTGAAACTTGATGGACGCTGAAAGGGCGGCGTAATGTAAAATCTCCACACCGCACTGTGATGAATTGCCCCGGCTGAGCCGCCACTGCTATATCTGGCGCCTCAATCCACATGAGGTGTATGCCGGGCATGACCTCCACATTAGAAGCTACGGAGCACAAGATTTGTTTCATGCTAGAACCTAAACAATATCAAAGTTTAAAGATAAAGAAGCAAAATGACAGAGCAAAAATCAAAAACGAAGCCTTTTCCCATTTTGAATTGTAATTTTGATTTTTAACTTTTGCCTTTTGATTTTCTTAAGTACTCCCTGAGTGGTTGAACGTTAAAGATTTGGCCACTATTTGCCAGCGCTCCTATAGCTACCCGAGCAGTATCTAATGAGGTGAAGCATGGTATCCTCTTTTCTGCAGCGGCACGCCTGATATCTAACCCGTCTTTTAGTGGAATGCGCCCTCCAGTGATAGTATTAATCACTCCGCTCACAGAATTATCTTGAATAACATCAACAACGTTAGGATGCCCCTCACTTAACTTCTTGGTCACCATTTTTACCGGGAGTCCCATAGATTCAATCATCTCTGCGGTCCCCTCTGTGGCGTAGAGCTCATGGTGAAGGGAATGCAGTTGTTTGATCAAGGGCGAGATTTCATCTTTATCCTTGTCTGCAATGCTAAGTAGCAGGCTACCTCCTTGGGGCAGCATCAATCCAGCAGCTAAAAGTGCCTTAACCAGGGCTGCCTCAAAGCTGTAATCAATCCCCATAACCTCGCCTGTGGATTTCATCTCAGGGCCAAGGTAGCTATCTACTCCAATCAATTTGGACATAGAGAAAACGGGAGCCTTTATACCTACCAAGTTTTGTCTCCTCCATAGGCCACCTTCATAGCCTTGCTCCCTGAGGCTAATCCCGGCCATGACCTTAGTGGCAATTCTTACCATGGGCACGCCGGTTACCTTGGAGATAAAAGGCACGGTTCGGCTGGCGCGGGGATTTACCTCAAAAACATATACCGTTGAGCGCCCATTTTCCTTCATGATTACCATCTGGACGTTCATCAACCCTTTAATTCCCAGAGCCAGCCCGATTCTGGTGGTGTAATCCACCATGGCATTTACTTCGTCTTGAGTGAGATTGATTCCCGGGTAGATAGACAAGGCATCACCGCTATGTACGCCAGCTCTTTCAATATGCTCCATCACGCCAGGAATAAGAACCTTTTCCCCGTCGCAAATGGCATCTACCTCGACTTCTTTACCCTGGAAATATTTATCAATAAGCACAGGATGCTGGCTATCCATCTCCAGAGCTAGTGTCAGGTAGCGGGTTAACTCAGGTTCGTTGTACACGATTTCCATAGCCCGGCCCCCCAGGACATAGCTAGGGCGCACTAAGACCGGATAGCCCAGGTTCCTGGCTACATTTAGCGCCTCTTCAACGGATGTCACTCCAGCCCCCGGCGGCTGAGGAATACCTAATCTGTCCAGGAAATCTTCAAAGCGATGACGGTCTTCAGCGATGTCTATAGCTTCGGCACTCGAGCCGAGTATTGGCAGATTGTTGCGAGCTAGGAGCCCAACCAAATTAATGGGTGTTTGTCCACCGAGCTGGACGATAGATGCTGGAGCAGAGCCATTATTACTCTCATTCTCGAGTATATCTCGGATGCTTTCCTCGTCCAAAGCTTCGAAGTAGAGGCGATTACTGGTGTCGAAATCGGTGGAAACTGTTTCGGGATTAGAGTTGACCAAGATGCTCTTTATTCCTGCCTCTTGAAGCGCCCAGGCTGAATGGACGCAGCAATAGTCAAATTCAATTCCCTGCCCGATGCGTATAGGTCCGCTGCCGATAACTACAGCTTTCTGCCCTTCCAAAGGCTCAGCTTCGTTCTCTTTTTCATAAGCGCTGTAGAAATAAGGGGTCTCAGCATCAAATTCGGCAGCACAGGTATCCACCATCTTGTACACCGGGCAAATATTCCATTCGTGGCGAATCTGCCTTACCTGCTCCGGTAACCTATCGGCTAAAGTGCCCACTTGGTCATCGGAAAAGCCTAGCCTCTTTGCCTCCCATAAAAGCTCCGGTTTCAACGGTTCGGAAAGAAGCCGCCTCTCCATGTCCACAATATTCTGGAACTTATAAATAAACCAGGGGTCTATTCCAGTGAGCTGGGATAGCTCTTCAGGCGTGGCTTCCCTTCGCAGCGCCGCCATAACCGCCCATAGTCTTAAGTCGTTAGGGTGAAGCGGGTAGGAATTAAGCCCTTTCCCTTTACTCCAACCGGGGTCTTCCCAGAGCAGGGTGCGGTTGTCGAATTCCAGGGAGCGCACTGCCTTTTGTAGAGCAGCCTCAAAACACCTGTCAATGGCCATTACTTCACCAGTGGCTTTCATCTGGCTGCCAATTTTTCGGTCACCCGAAGCAAATTTATCAAAGGGCCACCTGGGAATCTTGACTACGCAGTAATCCAGGGCTGGCTCGAAACAGGCCAACGTTTTGCCCGTGACCTTATTAGGGATCTCATCAAGCCTCTTGCCTATGGCTATTTTGGCAGCCACCCGGGCAATAGGATATCCGGTGGCTTTACTGGCTAAAGCCGAGCTACGGCTGACACGGGGGTTAACTTCAATTACGTGATATTCGCTTTTGGCGACTCCCTTCTGGTCCGGGGCCCATTTTTCCGCCACTATTGGACTGGGGGTCAAGGCAAACTGTATATTACAACCACCCTCGATTCCCAAAGCCCTTATGATTCTCAGACTGGCTGACCTGAGCATCTGATACTCTTTATCACTGAGAGTCTGGCTGGGGGCTACCACAATGCTATCCCCGGTATGCACCCCCATGGGGTCAATGTTTTCCATATTACACACGGTAATGCAGTTATCGGCAGCATCCCGCATAACTTCGTATTCTAGTTCCTTCCAGCCCAAGACACATTGCTCTACCAGGACCTCGTGGCTCATGCTGGAATCCAGGCCATTAGAAACAATCTGCTCAAGCTCTTTCATAGTGTAGGCGATGCCGCCACCAGTGCCCCCCAGGGTGTAGGAAGGACGTACAATAAGAGGCAAGCCAATGGATTTTGCCAGTTCTTTCGCTTCCTTTACTGACTTCACTGTGGCGCTTGCGGGCACGGGCTCGCCAATATCAACGAGAAGCTGCTTGAACAAAGACCTCTCCTCAGCCTTCTTTATCGTCTCTAAGGGTGTTCCCAGCATCCTCACCTCATATTTATCCAGTATGCCGGCATCAGCTACCTCCACCGCCAGGTTAAGCCCTGTTTGCCCCCCGAGGGTGGGCAATAGCCCATCGGGGCGCTCCCTCTCAATTATGCGGGCCAGGACTTCCATCGTGAGCGGCTCGATATAGACGATATCGGCAATGCCCTCGTCGGTCATTATGGTGGCCGGGTTCGAGTTCACCAGGACCGTGGTCACGCCCTCTTCCCTCAATGCCCTGCACGCCTGAGTCCCGGAATAATCGAACTCCGCCGCCTGCCCGATGATTATCGGCCCCGAGCCAATGACTAAGACCTTAGATATTTCGGACATATCTTCTCTAGTTCCTCCACTCCATACGTCCCTCTTCGACCTTGATCAACTGGCGCACATCTTTCCCCTCAAAAATAGAATAATCAAGTGGATTTGCTGCCCAGGGGTTATGATAAATCTCTAATTCGCTTTCTATTCCTTCCTCCGTGAAATTTTCCTGATAAAATCCCGTAGCACTCAAATTCCTTTTTCTCCGAGGTTGATAAAAGCCATTGGGTTGACGGATAGTTTCTGGCTCTGAGCCTGATACTGCTACACCGGTAGTAAGCTGATAACGCACGGCAAGAGTTCCGAGCAAAGCATTCAGAATAGCATCCTCATCAATTGGGAATTCTGTTGAAGAGCACAATAAAACCAAGCAGGGCTGTTGCCCTTTTCGTAGTTTCTCGTAAGCCCTTTGAAGCGAGTGGTGTATATAATCCTCATCTTTTATAAACCTAGCTGCCCCGCCAATGATCCCAATGTGACAACTTTGCAGCCCAGACTTTCCAGGAATTGATAAGGTTTCTATTTCCAGACGCA
>JAUWGZ010000119.1 GCA_030606165.1 Dehalococcoidia bacterium | reverse complement strand
CAGGTGCCCCTTCATCGATAAAGTATCTGATTCGTTCCGGGTCAAGTCCACCGCTGGCGACTATCTGCACATCTTTAAATCCCTCAAGGTCCAGCCAGGCTCTAACTTCCTTGACCAGGTCAGCAGTAACTCGACCTCTTTCTGAGGGTGTATCTAATCTTACGCCTTGTAACTTTCCATGCATTGCTTTGGCCACAGTTACACTTTCTCTAACCTCGTCCTCAAAAGTATCCACCAGTGCAATGCGTGGCACTTCGGGAGGCATATGCTTGTCAAAAATAAGAGTGGCCTTAGCAGTGCTGTCCATGATAATGATGAGGGCGTGGGGGATAGTCCCTGTGGGTTGGATGTCGGCAAGTTTTGCTCCAGCGGCGCTGGCGCAGCCAGTACAACCTCCGACTATGGCGGAGTATTCCATAATGCCGACCACCGAGGGGTGGACATGGCGGGCCCCAAAGCTGATGACAGGCACGCCTCGGGCAGCATCGACGCATTCTCGGGCAGCGGTGGCCCAGCCGCTGCAATGGGATAGTATGCCTAGATAAGCTGTTTCGTAAGTTCCGTAGCTTTGATAAGGAGCTTTTATGCGCAAGACTACTTCTTTTCTGTCGAAAGGCTCGCCTTGAGATAACGCCCATACTTCACAATTATCCTCAGGAAGAACTTTGGCGAGCAAAGATTTAACTTCTTCTATGCCGCACAAGATACCAGCTCGGCGAGGAAATACCTCCATAGTTGCTACGGGATTAATCCCCTCTTTCTTAAGTATTTCCACGGTGCGGGGAAAATAGATGTCGGCAGTTTCCCCGCTCAACCATGAATCGGGGATTTCGAAACGAGGCGGAGAAACCTTAACTAAGGGTTTAACAAGCTTGGCTCCAAGCACCTTCTCCATATAGTCCAGGGCGAAGGAGTGGGCTTTTTTGTCGAAGGAAGCAACACAATCAACGGGGACTTCGACTTCGTAGCCTCTGTTTCTGGCATCAATTACTGCGTTCAGAACACAAATATGGGTGGTTACGCCACAGACGACTACGGTTTCGGGCTTGATTGCCTTCAGTTTCTTGTCTAAAGAAGTGTTGTAGAAACTGCTAAAAGTTCTTTTGGGTATTATTTCACCGAGATATTGTGAAAGCTCGGGTACTAGTTCAGCTTCCTCTGTACCTTCAATGCAATGGGGTGGAAACATTTTGAATTCCGGGTCGTCGGGTGTATGGTGGTCACATAAATAGAAGATTTTCGAGCCCTGTTCTAACTCTCGCTCCAGTAATTTCTGGATATTGGGTATGATACGACGGGCCTCGATGCCGCAATAAAGTGGGTAACCTTCCTCGAGAAAGCCACGTAACATATCCGATACAATTACTACTCTAGCCATGGCGTCACCAAAACATTTCTCACTTCCTTCATCTCTATAAACTTTAAACACTAATTTCTAAATAACAAATTCCAACTCCCAGGTTCTGAATATTTAGAGCTAAACGATTTTGTGTTTGCCCAAGTCAGTGTCTGAAGTGGCGAACATCGGTAAATACCATGGCTATACTATACTTGTCTGCCAGTTCAATTACCTCTTTATCTCTTACCGAGCCACCGGGCTGGATAATGGCGGTAACTCCTTGCTTGATTGCCAATTCCGGGCCATCGGTAAAGGGGAAGAAGGCGTCTGAGGCAAGGACGCTGTCTTTAGCTCGCTCGCCAGCTCTTTTCAAAGCTAGCTCAACGCTTACTACCCGGCTCGGCTGTCCGGCTCCCATGCCTAACAACGTTTTGTCCTTGGCGATAACTATGGCGTTGGATTTTATTCCTTTAACCGCCTTCCAGGCAAAGAGCAGGTCTGATAACTCGGCCTTGCTTGGCTGGCGCTTGCTTACTGTGCGGGGCTGAAGCTCCGACTCGGTTAACAGGTCTGGCGCTTGCGCCAGGAAGCCGCTGCTGATATAACGGAAATCGAAGCGCGATTCGGAGGGTGAAGGATGACGATAAGGGGCAACTTTAACAAGGCGCAGACTTTGTTTCCTTCCCAGTAACTCCAGGGCCTCCTTCTGATATTCCGGAGCAACAACGGCGTCGTAATGGGTCTTATCTATTTCCTTGGCAGTAGCTAAATCTATGCTTCGGTTGCTGGCAACTATGCCGCCAAAGGAAGCTACAGGGTCGCCGGTTAAAGCCCGTCGATAAGCCTCGGCTAAATCATTATGGGAGGCAAGTCCGCAGGAATTAGTGTGCTTCATTATGGCGATGGTGGGAGCAGTAAAATCGCTCAACACATTTAAAGCAGCATCTAAATCGAGGAGGTTATTGAAGGAAATTTCAGGCCCGCCAAGCTGTTCCAGCGATGCCAGGCTATCTTGTCTTCGTCTCACGTTTTGCTCAACGTAAAAGGCAGCTTGCTGATGGGGATTCTCGCCATAGCGAAGGCCACGAGCTTTCTTTAAGGCTATGGTCATCTCTTCGGGAAAAGCTTCTTCGTTAAGGTATTGAGCGATGGCCGTATCATAAAGAGCCACATGCTGGAAAGCTTTTTGGGCTAACCCTTTCCTATATTCTGAATCTATATTGCCCTGGCCCAGCTTTTGCAGGATTGTATCGTAATCCCCGGGGTCGACTACTACCAGGACGGAGGGGAAATTTTTGGCTGCGGAGCGAAGCATGCTTGGTCCGCCAATATCGATGTTCTCTAGCGCCTCGTCTAAGGAAGCCCCGGGCTTGCTCACAGTTTCCACAAAGGGATAAAGGTTGACCACCACCATGTCAAT
>JAUWGZ010000086.1 GCA_030606165.1 Dehalococcoidia bacterium | reverse complement strand
GTCCCTTTTGTCAATAAGAGCCCCAGCAATATTGAGCAGAGCCTTGTTCTTAACTTCGGTGGAAAGAAAAGCCAGCTTCCTCGACGCTGCCTTGGCTGCCTTCCCCTTTTCCTCCAGTTCTTTCACGGCTGATTTCATATTTTTCTCCTAAATTATATGATAACCCTCTTCCTTTAGATGTCAGCTATCTTATTAGAGAAGTAACGATAAAAATACTTATAATGGTAGCGATGAGAGTAATAGTAACAATGACGAAGGTAGCAACAACCCACTCATGAGACCGATGAATCGCACTCCAGCCAGCCTCAGTGAGCCTGTAGACGGGAGCTATGCCCGAATAGAGAGAACCTTCCGGAAGTTTCCCCTCTGGGGTTAACTTGCCATGTGGAATGGCATTACTGAGAACCTCGACCCAGCCTCGGAGATTGCAGGTCTGCAATGCTGCCATGACCCCTTCGTCTTCGTCTACCATGACTGCCTTTTCGACCACCAAAACATTGCCAGGCTGTAGAATCAAAGCTACTCGTTGCTGTGCTAGTCTACGCAGTGTTTTCCGTATGAATCGCTCACGGCGCCATCCATCAAACATTATCTGGTTTAACCTCTCCGTGTACCTTCACTTCTTGTCATTCAAAAAGCCGTGTTGACCAAATCCTATATTGAATGCTACTGCATCGGCAGCTGCTCCCCTTCCTTCTTGGAGACCTTCTGCGCTTTGGCAAAAGTAACACTTGTTTGAGTTTGTGGCGGCATGTCAACAGCTTTGCCATGCAATAGCTCTTCTATGGTCAATATTTGTATTTTGGGATAGTCTTTATTCCAGCCCGGCGAGTGGTAGAAGCCAGCGCTTACCGCCTCGGTCTGCATTGGCCCTGTTGGAGGCTCCAGGGTAATGAATATGCCTAGAGCATCGTTAGCAGCCACCGCTCTCAGCTCTCTAATGGCGTTAACGCCTACATGCCCGCTCTTCACCTGGACCACGGCTCGCTTTGGCTTACCACTGGGGTCATCTATGAACTGTATAACGCCGTCAATTCCTTTGTCGGCACCTTTCTTCTTCTCACCAAGTGGTCTGGCTTCGATTAAGCTCAAAGCCCACCACTGGAACTGGTAGCGGTCTTGCCTTGCTAGAGCCTTGGCGGAAGCCAAGTCCACAGGCTCGCCGATAACCTCGGCGTCAATACCAAAGCTATCCTTAAGGCGGTTGCGCATTAGAGCAATAGCAAGGTGAGTAATGTCAATGCCTACCCATCGTCTATTCAATTTTTGAGCAGCAACAAGTGCTGTGCCACAGCCACAGAACGGGTCAAGAACTACATCGCCCTCGTTAGAGCTAGCTTTGATAATACGCTCAAGCAAGGCAAGGGGCTTTTGGGTCTCATAGCCAAGCATTTCCTTTCTTACCCTATCGGCCGAATAAATGTCTGTCCACCAATCCTCAATCGGTTTTCCTCGCTGCTCATATTCTAGTGCTCTACTAGGTTTTACAGTTCCCTTATAGGCTAATACCTCGCCTTCTTTACTAACATGTATCCCCGACTTATAAGGGACAAATTGTTGATTTAAGGTGTAACCTTCACTCTTGCTATACCTGAAAATAATGTCGTGCTTCCTTTGAAAGTCTCTTTTGGAATGCCCAGGGCTCGTATAGCACCAGACAATCTCGTTCCTGAAATTGGTAGGCCCAAATACCTGGTCGAGCACCAGCTTGAGATAGTGGCTAGCGGTGGGGTCACAATGAAGATAAAGCGAGCCAGTTGGCTTGAGGACTCGGTGCAGTTCTATCAGCCTATTGGTCATCATCACCAGATATGCCATGACATCGTTCTGACCTATGACATCATGTAAAGCGCCAATCAACTGCCCGACTTTTAGCGGCCCATTAGTGACAATATCGTGATAGGTGTTTTCTGCGGTCTGGGTCCAGTGCCAGGTATCGGTGAACGCTTTTATCTGGGCTTCAGACTCAACACCGCCGTTTTCCTTGAACAGGATGTTGTAGTCCTTCTTACTGTTAAAGGGCGGGTCCAGGTAAATAAGGTCTATGGAGTTGTCAGGAATATACTTGCGCAGTATTTCCAGATTATCGCCATAATACAAAACATTGGTTTTCAGTGTGTCCATAACCCCCACCTCGTTGCAAATGCCAATGAGATATTGGCAATACTATAACATTTTACTATAATTTTGATAGTAGTAAGAAAGGCTCCTGGAGAACGGTTGGTCATCTGATAAAGATGGCAGCGTCTGTATAGGCGTGGGATCCTACCGCCGGGAGCTAGTTTTATATATCATTCCGCAACAATCCCCTAAAGACAAGTAATAATTTGCCGTAAATATTGACAAATGCTATCATATTGATGTACAGATTGCTACACAAGAGTCTTAATTGCCTGAATAAACAATGAAGGAGGGAATTGTGGAGGTTACAGGATATGTAGTTTTGACGCTCGAATTCCGCAGAGTTGGTAGGCGGTGGACTGCATATTGCAAAGAGCTTGGTACAGCAACCTTTGGTCGGTCTCTACCAGAAGCAGACAAAAGGATTAAAGAAGCTGTGTTGCTTCACCTGAACACCCTTGAGGATGTGGGAGAACGGCAACGGTTTTTCAGGGAGAATAACATAGAATTTCATCGTGCCAGACCCAGGAAGAATATTACAGTTTGTGTATCGCCCAGAACAAGTACTTTTATCGAACCCTACGTGCAGCGGCTTCCCGAAGCCAGTGCTGCATGATGCTATAATCCAAACTTATTAACTAAATCGAGTAAGCCCTTCTTGCCGATACCTGTCTGTTTGACACCTAATATTGCGGCTAGTGTGCCATCATCGAGTGATGCGCTGGTATCCGGTATTACTGTAACTTTGGTGCGGTCTCCAAAATACTTTGCTAATGCCACACCATGCATGGTTCGTCCTTTGAGTATCCACTCATCTTGCCGTAATAGTCTGATTAATTGCTTGCCACTTAAGGCAGGGGCCCGGGTGTACTTTGGCATTTCCTTTGCTTATCTAATTCTCAATAAACATGATGACCGTTTTTCTTCATTTGTAGTCTAGTCCGAAGCCGAAGTCGAGACCAGTGCCAACGACCTCTTCGCAGTATGGACAGAGGACAGATTGTTCCGCATCGGTAGCGAGGCTATGCCTTGCGGTACAGTCATGCTGTTCACACCAGCACCATATTATTCCTGTGAACCGCTTCGTCGCCATAGTCGTAGCCGAGGAGGCTGAGGATTTTATCAGAGTGCTTCCCTCCAATGATAGCTAAATCAGAAGAGCTGTAGTTGGAAATACCACAGCCAATGTGCTTGCCCTTCTCGTCCAGGATATCCACAATATCGCCGCGGTGAAACTCGCCCTCCGCCTTCATAATCCCCGCAGGGAGCAGGCTTTTATTTTGTTCCTTGAGAGCTAAGACAGCGCCTTTGTCTACCGTGACCTTACCTTTGGAAGCCAGCCCGCTGAGCATCCACCTCTTTTTGCTCTCCATCTTATTAACCTGCGTGGGAAAGAAAGTGCCTGTATCTTCTCCCTGGCTAATCTTCACCAGTATGTCAGTTTCTCGCCCATCGGCAATGATTACGTTTACCCCTGAACAGGTAGCTAGCCTGGCTGCCTCAATCTTGGTCGCCATGCCGCCAATCCCCTGGCAACTGGCACTGTCACTAGCTATACGTTCGATTTCGGCGTCAATCTTGTCCACCCGACGAATAAGTTGGGCCTGAGGATTGCAACTTGGGTCGGCAGTGTACAAGCCTCCGATATCGGTGAGCAGCGCTAGAAGGTCAGCATCAACCAGGTTGGCCACCATGGCGGAAAGATTATCGTTATCCCCGAATTTGAGCCCTTCGATTTCGTCAATGGCGACAATGTCATTCTCATTGACAATGCAGATTATGCCAAGCTCCATGAGGGCCAGTAAGGTATTACGCGCATTAAGATAGCCACTGCGGTCAGAGAGGTCTGCCTTGGTGAGCAGTGCCTGGGCTACAGTTATATCATACTGGCTGAAGAGTTGTTCGTAGGTATACATGAGGTGGCTTTGCCCCACCGAAGCCAGGACTTGTCTAAAAGGAGTGTTCTTGCGTTCTGGAACTTTCTCAAGCTTCTGTCTTCCCGAAGCAATAGCCCCCGAAGAGATTATTACTATCTCCCTTCCCTGGCCGTGGAGTCGGGCTATCTGCTCCACCAAACTCGACATGACTTTCAAGTCGAGACGGTCAGTGCCCGAGGTAAGGAGGCCTGTGCCGAATTTAGCCACTATGCGACGGTAAGACATTAACATAAATCTAGCAGTTTTCACTCCCACTGACAACTCAGGAAAGGAAGAGGCAAGACATTCGGGCAATCGAATCCGGCCAGTAATTGGTGGTCTGGAGTGGTATGATATAATCTGTGCTGCTCCTTACTACAGAGTAAGAAGGAAAGGGTACGTGTGACGGGCTCTGGCCACTGCCCGTGTGATTAAGTCGAAGGTATGAAAACCTTAGTTCAATGTGATTTCGACGGTACAGTTACCGAAGAAGATACCAGCTTCTTCCTTTTGGACGCCCTCGCTCAGGGAGATTGGCGGCGATTGCTGCGGGAGTATAAGGGGCACAAGATATCTGTCGGGGAGTTTAATACTAAGGCTTTTGCCATGGTTAAAGCCGATAAACCTACGTTACTTGCGGCGCTAAAAGGCAAGGTTAAGGTGAGAGCTGGATTTCACGAACTGGTGAAATACTGCCGGAGAAAGGGCTTCAGATTAGTCATTGTGAGTAACGGTCTGGATTTCTATATCGAGGCCACACTGAAAGACCTGGGCCTGAAGAACCTCGAGGTGCATGCTGCGCAAGCTTCCTTCCACCCTGAAGGGATGAAAGTGCAATATGTGGGACCGGATGGCAAGCGATTAGAGGATGGCGTTAAAGAGGCATATACTAAATTGTTTCTAAAGCTGGGGTACAGGGTAATATATGTAGGGAATGGCGATTCCGATTTTGCTCCAGCAAAATACGCTCACCATGTTTTTGCTACAGGCGAGCTGCTGGCATACTGCAGAGAGAACAACCTTAATTATAAGCCTTTTGA
>JAUWGZ010000073.1 GCA_030606165.1 Dehalococcoidia bacterium | reverse complement strand
TCCCTGTGCTTCCTCCACCATTCTGACGATGTGAGCCAGCGTTGTATCCTTACCCACCTTGGTTGCTTCGATTTCAAGGCTGCCTGTCTTGTTAATAGTGGCACCGATCACCTCATCCCCTACCTTTTTCTCCACTGGGATACTCTCCCCGGTAATCACGGACTCATCAACACTGGAGTAGCCCTGGCGTACTACGCCATCTACGGGCACTCTCTCGCCGGGACGTACCAGGATAAGATCACCAACTTGAACCTCTTCAATGAGAATCTCCCTCTGCTCGCCCTCACGGATAACTAGAGCGGTCTTCGGTTGCATACCGATAAGCTTCTTTATTGCTTCCGAGGTCTGTCCTTTGGCTCTGGCTTCCAGAAAACGGCCAAGGAGAATCAAGGTTATGATCGCCGCTGAGGTATGGAAGTATAAGTTGGGTTCCATTACGCCAGTGGCAAAAAGACTTGGGGAAATAACGGCTATCATGCTGTAGAAATAAGCCACCGAGGTACCTAATGCGATCAGGGTATTCATATCTGAGGTCCTGTGTTTCAGCGCACCCCATGCCCCTCGGTAGAAGCGCAAACCCGCCCAGAACTGCACTGGCGTAGCCAGAGCCCACAATAGATAAGGCTTCCCAACAAAAGAAGTACCCCAGCCTAGGGCCATGATTGATGCGGTGAGGATGGCGGCGATGATAAACCTACTCTTTAGAGCCCGGGTCTCACGCTGGGCAGCAGTGGTCACATCTTCCAGAGCCTGCACCTCGGGGCCAAGTTCATAGCCGGCATCTTTTACCGCTCGTCTCATGTCAGCCAGCCCCGTTCCTTCCAGGTACTCCACGGTAGCCTTCTCGGAAGCCAGATTCACGCTGGCTGAAACCACCCCCGGCACGCTGGAGAGAGCCTCTTCCACCCGGGCAACACAGGAGGCGCATGTCATTCCACCTACCGGGAATATTGATTTCCTGGTGGCGACCCCATACCCCAATTGCGAGACGGTATCCTTAATCTTGTCAAGGTCTACCTTTGTAGGATCGTATTTTATCGAAGCCTTCTCCGAAGCGAAGCTAACGTCAGCTTGTTCCACACCAGGAGTTTCGGAAAGACCCTTCTCAATAGTGGTTGCACACGTAGTGCAAGTCATCCCAGTTATATGGATTGAAGCCTTGTCAGACTTCTTGGAATTAGTTTTATCGGCCATTAACTTTCCCCCACCTCACGTCTTCATAGCTTAAGATTTTCCAGAATTTGCAGTTTATGGTGAAGCGACCTAAATTTTCACTAAGATGCCGCCCCTTCCAGCTTCACAACGCATTAGTCAATTGCTGGGGCTGCTCTCCTCTCCCATTGCCGAGGCTCGAGCTGGCATTCCGCTGCCATCTCGACATACCAATTAGCCTCGCCCTTCTTCTTCCTTCAGCAGGTCATCAAATACATCGGCATGGTATACTTCGTGGTCCCTTATCCGGGTGAGAAGCTCTTTCAGGTCAGGCTCTTCAATTTCTTTGGCAGCGCGGTCATATTCAGCCGCCACCTTTTTCTCGATCTTGATATCTGCCCGAAGCATGTCAGCGGTCTTGGTGGATTTATCCACCTCGGTGTGCTCAATCTTGGGACTGCTTTTTTTGTCAACCATCTCCTCAGATAGCCATCCCAGATGCTGCATCTCGTTTATAGCCTGGTCCTCCATTTCTTTCTTGACGTCCTCGTTGGGCGTCATATAGGAATGGAGAAGGTACTGAAGGATAACGGTATATTCATGCTCGATACCCCAATTGAGAGCCTGGGTAACCTTGTCCTGTCGGGAGCCTCTTAAATCCCGGGCACCCTCCTTTCGAGCCTTGTTTACAAAGTGTTCAAAGTCGCCTCGGTGTGACTTTTCATCGGAAAGAATTCGCTCCAGCAGCCGCCTTATCTTAGGATTGTCAATGGCCTTGATGTGCTCTTCATATAAGGCAATGCCATCTTCCTCCTGAAGCACATCGTTCTTCATCCAATCGGGAACCGACTCGCCTCCTGTACGCATGTCTCCCCTCTCGAGGCTGGGAGTGCCGCCAAGGCTGACTATGGTCTCAGCCAGCCAGTCAAAATGGCGCATTTCCTCTCTGGCGATAGCTTCGATTTCACAAGCCATCTCGCCCTCACCCATGGCATAGGCGTGGACCAAATATTGAATGACGGCTGCGTGTTCGCCCTCAAGGTCTTGATTTAGTAAAGCAATAATTTTGTCCTTGTCCATTCGTTCCTCCTTAATTAATCTCTTCTGCGCCCAGTCTCTTAGTCATGCGAAGTATCCATTTCCTGTGCAGGATCAGATGTATTACCACTACAACAACCAACGTAACACCAACCACCGTATGCAGGTCAATCCAAGTACCCCTTGACCACAAGAAGGTAGCTTCTGAAGCTAAGCCTCTGCCTCCCATGTAGCCACCACCTCCAGACAGAACGAGCCACAGGACGAAGCCAGATACAACCTCGACTATGCCTAGCAGGAACAGAAGAACTGCCAGGAAATAGTTTCTTGTCGCCTGTCTCACAGACTATCTCCTATTGGGCAATCAAGTAGACGAGGCACCCAATACCTCACCACCCTTGGGTGATAGTTCGTATCTGTCACCCTTCTGGCTGGCTAGCCCAGCCTCAGTCAGCTCACGGAGCCCGCTTCTCACCCTAAACAGGGGGAGGCCAGCCTCATTGGAAATCTCCTCAGGAGACTTCAACCCTGCCTGTAGCGCACGGAGCATCTTGGAACCTGACTCGGTAGGTTTACCATCAGGGCTAATACATGCCATATTCTCCTCCTATTTTGTTTACAGCTTCTTTTTGCAGAGATACCAGTCGGTACACTCGTACCCCTGCTTGAGTCTCTCTTCAGCCATTTCCTGTGTGTTCGGTGGCGGCACCACTACCATATCGCCCGGCCTCCAGTTAGCCGGAGTGGCTACTGCGTTCTTGTCCGTCGTTTGTAGTGCATCTATTATTCTCAGTATCTCATCCATGTTCCTGCCGGTGGTCAGCGGGTAGTAGAGTATCGTCCTGATAATCTGGTTGGGATCTATTATGAACACGCATCGGACAGTCTCGGTCTTGCTCTGACCGGGGTGAATCATACCATAGGCCAGAGAAACTTCCTTGTTGAGGTCAGCGATAATGGGGAATGGTATCTTTACCTTGGTTTTCTCCTCCACATTGCGCGCCCAGGCAATATGCGAGGAGACACTATCTACACTAAGTCCCAGAAGCTCTACCCCGCGTTTTTGTAGTTCGGGATGAATCTCGGTAAAAGCGATGAACTCAGTAGTGCACACTGGGGTAAAATCAGCCGGGTGGGAAAAGAGAATCAGCCAGCTCCCCTTAAAGTCTTCCAGCTTGAGCTTCCCATGAGTGGTTACTGCCTCAAAGGCCGGAGCCGGCTCGCCTATCCGGGGCATGTGACCTATTTGTTCTTTTATCTCTTCCATGTTATTACACCTCCTTTATTTTTTGATCTTTCGTCTAGCGTTGACCTGTTTCCTGCTCTACATTATGATCTTCATGCCATTAGATTTCTACGCAGTTTTCCCATAAGCCATGTACGTTGCAATAGGCAAGGGCACAGAAGGATTTAAATTGTTCTACCGGCACCTGGAACCTGACGTTGGGATTGGTATAGGACGGGGCAAAGGCAGACCTGCCCAGGTTTATTACCTGCCCATCTTTCTTTACTCCATAAAGCTCTATCCAGGCAATATGATGTTCTAAGGTATTGGGATGAGGAGTTTCCTTCCCGACCACAACATGTACGATGTCTGCACCGGCCTCGCCCCTCCCCTTGCCAACCTCGATTGTCGGAACATGTTTTTCCTTTCCTTCTGCCTCTTTGCTTTTCAAAATCTCTCCAAATTTCATTTTCTCACCTCCTTAATCTTAAATCTCATGGGGTTTGCTTTTTAGGGCATCTTTGCATTTTCACTCCTCCACCTCAGTTTCCTTTTGAATTAATCTGTCGTACACTTTCTTTTCTTCCATCAAGCGATTATATTTTCTCGACCCGAGACACTCTCTGGCATGTTGGCACCACTCTACGCTGGAAGGGGGATTATCTCCGAGGACAATTTCCCCACACTTAGGGCACTTGGTATAGAATTCATCACTCCATACCTCAACTTCCCAGCCACATTGAGGGCAGTTCTTATAAACAGGAACGGGATTTTTGATCTTATCCGCTCCGGGACATCCACTAAGCATGGTTTCTATAGTTCTCTAACTCTTCACTTTATTTTATCAACAATTAGTCTTCCAAATTATTGGCATTGCTCTAAACAACTGATGAAATCTTAGCCCAGAAGTAATGAAGAAGTCATAAAACGGTGGTTAAAAAAATTACAAATTTATAACATTTAGAGATTGCCAAAGGGCCAGGGAATTGTTATTGCCTTAGCCTTTCTTAACCTTCCCTGAGCAGGACCTTATCAGGCAAAGCCACTCTCTTTATGCTTTTCTGCGATGGTGCTGGCCAGGTTATCCAGAGCCTTGAAATCCGCTTCTTTGGGGAATCCTTTGCTGATTACAGTGTCTAGCACCTCCACTTTTAGGTTTGGAATCATTCCCGTGAGCTGCTCCACGGCCTTGCTGCCCCAGCCATAGGAGCCAATAATAGAGACAAACTGGAGTTTAGGCTTTAGGGCGTTGGCTAGGAGTGCAGCATAAGCAACATTGGGATGTGGACCAAGCAAAACAGTAGGCGTGCCGATGACCATAGTGGCGGCGTCCACCAATGCCATGGCCAGTTTCCCAATATCGGTTGCCGCCAAGTTGAACTGCTTAACCGTGACGCCTCTGTCAGCCAGGGCTCCCACAAAATATTCCACCATTTTTTGGGTGCTGCCATGCATCGAGATATAGGGCAGTACCACAATGTTTTTTGGTTCGTCGAATGCCCAGCTATGATAGGCTTTCAGGATAAACTCAGGCCTATCGTGCATGGGGCCGTGGCTGGGAGCAATAATGTCAATTGCGTAGTCCTTTATTTTCTCCAGGTTCTTTTGGATATTCGTTTGGAAGGGCATCATGATTTCGGCATAATATCTCTTGGCGGCTTCATAGATCTGCCCCCCATCCCTGACATACAGGTCGGTTGTAGCTAAGTGGGAACCCAAGAAATCGCAGGGGAAGAGTATTTTGTCTTCCCTCAAGTATGTAAGCATTGTCTCGGGCCAATGAACCCAGGGAGCATGAATAAACTCCAGGGTCTTATCCCCCAGGGATAAAGTTTCACCATCACTTACAGTGATAAATCTGTCCTCGGGGATGAGCAAGAGAGCCACGAGCATATCCTGGCCTTTAGGTGTGGTGACCACTTTAGCATCGGGATACTTCACCAGAACCTGGGGGATGCTGCCAGCGTGGTCTTGCTCGGCATGGTTGGCAATAACATAATCTATATTATCAACCCCAAGTTGATTCAGGTGATTTATCAGTTCATCCCCCATGGTGGGGTCTACCGTGTCAATAAGCGCTGTCTTGGTGCTACCCTCAATTAGATATGAGTTATAACTCGTGCCATCAGGCAGAGGTATGAGTTCGTCAAATAACCGCCTGTCCCAGTCAATAGCACCTACCCAATAAACATTTGTCTTTATTTGCCTTGCTTTCATTTACTCCTCCTTTCAATATTCTAACAGCCTCTTTTCTCCCTCAATCTTCTTTATCTCCGTGATGTCCTGGGTGGCTTCCAGTGTGCCCAGATACCTGCCTGCTTTGTCCCGCACAGCAAAATATCTGATATATACCTTCCTTTCCCCGAGATTTATCCAGAATGCCGCTGAATCCTTCCTGCCACTCTTGAAATCGGACAATATCTGGTTTACTTTGTCCACGCTTTGCTTGGGGTGGCAGTTTTGAACTGATTTCCCAATCACAGAAATCGGCCGTTTAAAGATCCTCGTTTCATGCTTATTCCACAATTTAACTAGATTATTCTCGTCAACGAAAGAAATTTCCACAGGTATTGCTTCTAATATTCCCTCT
>JAUWGZ010000055.1 GCA_030606165.1 Dehalococcoidia bacterium | reverse complement strand
CAAACTGTGGCCAACGGTCGCTCGCTGACCTTTGAGCAAGCGGCAGCCGTAATGGAAGAGATAATGATTGGCGAAGCCACGCCAGCCCAGTTTGCCGCTTTTATCACCGCCCTGCGTATTAAAGGAGAGACAGTGGACGAGATTGCTGGCTTAGCCAGCGTCATGCAGGCTAAGGCAACACCGGTCCAGGTCACCCCACCAGTAGTAGATACCTGCGGGACGGGTGGCGATGGTTTTTGCAGCTTTAATATCTCCACAACAGCCGCCTTCATTGTCGCTGGCGCAGGACTCAAAGTGGCCAAGCATGGTAACCGGGCAATGTCCAGCCAGTGCGGCAGCGCCGATGTCCTGGAGGCGCTGGGGGTGAAGATTGACCTCGCGGCTGAGGCTGTCGCTCAATGTCTGGAGACAGTGAGCATCGGTTTCATGTTCGCTCCCAGCTTTCACCCGGCGATGAAATATGCCGCTGCCCCCCGACGCGAAATCGGAATTCGTACTGTGTTTAATATTCTCGGCCCCCTTACTAACCCCGCCAAAGCCAAGTTTCAGGTCATCGGTGTTCCCTCTAAGGAACTGGGAGAGAAGATTGCCTTCGTTCTCCACCGCCTGGGCACGGAGCATTCCCTGGTGGTACATGGCATAGATGGCATGGATGAAATCTCAATCAGCAGGAAATCTCTAGTGTGGGATGTCAATCAACATAGGGTATTGCCACCTTACGAAGTTTCTCCTGATGATTTGGGGTTTATGAAGGCAAGCATGACCCAAATTAAGGGAGGAACAGCCAGGCAAAATGCTAAGATACTGCGCGGCATATTAAGCGGAGAGGTGGGAGCCAGGCGGAACATAGTTATCATGAATGCTGCTGCCGCGCTGGTGGCTGGCAACCAAGCATCAGACCTCAAAGAAGGTGCTTCCATTGCCGAGAAGACGCTCGACAGTGGAAAAGCTCTGGCTAAACTCGACGAGCTAATCAAGCTCAGCCACAGCCTGAATAAGGAGTAGCCAACATTCGACGTTTAGCTGGTAACTGATTGCTGGAAGCTGAGAAAGGGAAATGCTGGATAAAATTATCGCCCAAAAAAGGGAAGAGGTTGAGCAAAGAAAGAAGGAGGCTACCATAACTTATTTGCACCAACGTATTGCCCGGCAGAAGCCGGCGCTTGACCTTGCCCTGGCTCTCAAGGGCAACCACATTCGCCTGATTGCCGAGGTGAAGCAAGCTTCCCCATCTCGGGGGATGCTAAGTCCCAACTTCAACCCCACCGAGTTAGCCCAGACCTATGCCGAAGGTGGTGCTGCTGCTATTTCAGTGCTCACTGAGGCAAATTATTTTATGGGCAGCATTGAGCACCTAGCAGCAATCAAAGAAGTGGTTGGGCTTCCATTGCTGAGAAAGGATTTCATCTTCGACCTTTATCAGGTATATGAGTCTCGGGCCTATGGCGCTGATGCTTTATTGTTAATCGCTTCCATTCTAAGCCAAGAACAGCTTAAGGAACTCATCTCACTGAGTCACAGCCTTGGTTTAAGGTGCCTGATTGAAGTGCACAACAAAGGCGAGGTGGAAAGAGCGATTCTCAGCGAAGCGGAAATCATCGGAATTAATAATCGAGACCTTAATACATTTTCTATTGACATAAATATGACCCGCCGATTGCGGCCTCTCATTCCCCGGGAGCGAATTGTAGTTAGCGAAAGCGGCATTAAAAACAAAAGGGATATTGAAAAGCTCGGGAAATGGGGAGTTGATGCTGTACTTGTTGGCGAGGCTCTGGTTACCGCCGGTGATGTCCTGGCTAAGATGAAGGAGTTGCTATCATGACTCGCGTCAAGATTTGCGGGATTAGAGATAAGACCCATGCTCTAGCAGCGGTCGAGGCTGGTGCTGATTTTATCGGGTTAGTCTTCGCTCCCAGTCAACGACAGGTAAGTCCTGCCAAGGCATGTGAGATAGCCAGTGCCGTTAAGAATGGCAGCAACACCACAAAAGTGGTCGGAGTCTTTGTCAATGCACCGAGTTCCCAGGTAAATGAGCTCGCCGATTTCTGTGCTTTAGATTGGGTTCAGCTAAGTGGCGATGAATCCTGGGAGTATTGCCGCGAGGTTGTTAAACCGATTATCAAGGCAATTCGGGTAGGCCAGCAATCCCCCGAGGAGCTCTATGCTGAGTTATCCACTGAAGGCAAATTGCTTCCCCCACAAAGGTTTATCACCCTCCTTGACTCCCGGGTTGAAGGCAAATATGGCGGGACAGGAGAAAGCTTCAACTGGAACTTAGCTCAGCAGGTAGCTGAGAGGTTTCCGGTCATTATTGCCGGTGGACTCGACCCGCGGAATGTAGCTAAGTTAATCGAAAGAGTAAGACCCTGGGGAGTGGATGTCTCCTCCGGGGTAGAGACGGGAGAGGTCAAGGATATAGCCAAAATAAGAACGTTCATCGAAGAGGTAAGGAAACTTGATGAGAGAAGACAAGCAGCTACCTGATTCTCACGGTTATTTCGAGCAGTTTGGCGGCAAGTTCGTGCCTGAGACTCTTATGCCGGCCTTGGACGAACTGGAAACAGCTTACGAAGAGGCGAAGCGTGATTCGTCCTTCTGGGCTGAATTCGATTCTTTGTCCCGTGACTATTCGGGAAGGCCAACACCACTTTATTTCGCTGAAAGGCTCACTGGGCATTGCGGAGGTGCGCAAATCTTCCTCAAAAGGGAGGACCTGCTTCATACCGGAGCCCACAAGATAAACAATGCTCTGGGGCAGGGGCTCCTCGCCAAGAGGATGAAAAAACAAAGGATTATTGCTGAGACTGGCGCCGGCCAGCATGGGGTAGCTGCTGCCACCATATGTGCCAAATTAGGGCTGGATTGTATTGTCTATATGGGTGAGGAAGACGTGCAGCGTCAAGCGATTAACGTCTTCCGTATGAAGCTGCTAGGTGCAGAGGTGCGCCCTGTTTCCTCAGGTACCAGAACATTGAAAGACGCCATCAATGAAGCTATTAGAGATTGGGTAACTAACGTTAGAGATACCTATTACCTTCTGGGCTCGGTAGTAGGTCCTCATCCCTATCCAGTAATGGTGCGCGATTTTCAATCAATCATAGGCAAAGAAACCAGAGAGCAGATTTTGGCTAAGTGCAGTCGTTTGCCCGACTATGTCATCGCCTGTGTGGGCGGAGGGAGCAACGCCATCGGGATTTTCCACCCCTTTGTGAACGATAAAGATGTCAAGTTTATCGGAGTAGAAGCGGCAGGAAGAGGAATCAGGACAGGGAAACACGCTGCCTCCCTGGTTGCCGGTACGGTAGGGGTTTTGCATGGGACGAAATCCTATGTCCTTCAGGACAATGCCGGGCAGATTCTAGGGACCCACAGCATTTCTGCCGGGCTGGATTATCCTGGCGTAGGGCCTGAACATAGTTACTACAAGAGTATTGGACGTGCCACCTACGTCGCAGTGGATGATAAGGATACGCTGGAGGCCTTCCAGCTTCTCTGCCGGACCGAAGGCATTATTCCGGCCCTTGAGCCAGCCCACGCCATATCCTATGCCGCCAAAATGGCAGGCTCCCTGAATAAGGAACAAATTATTGTAGTCAACTTGAGTGGGCATGGCGATAAGGATATGGACATTGTAGTCAAGGCATTGGGGGTAAAGCTTTGAGCCGTATTGCCTCTGTTTTTGCCCACCCAGCACTCAGCGCACTGAGTGCTGGGCATGCTGCTCTCATTCCCTACGTCACAGTAGGTTATCCCAGTGTTGAAACAACCTTGAAAGTAGTACCTCTTCTCGCCAGCAGTGGATGCGATATCATCGAGCTAGGCATCCCCTTCTCCGACCCCCTGGCTGACGGTGCCACCATCCAGCGAGCAAGCTATCAATCGCTCAGGCAAGGAGTTACCCCCAAGCTCTGCTTTGAGGTGGCTCAGGAGCTAAGGCAGCAGGTAGGAACTCCCCTGGTATTTATGACTTACTACAACCCTGTGCTGAAGTTCGGGGTGGAGCAATTCTGTTTGAAGTGCGCCGAGGTAGGGATTGACGGGTTGATTATACCTGACTTGCCACCCGAGGAAGGACAGGAACTGGAAAAATCAACTAGAAGGCACGGGCTTGACCTTATTTATCTTCTCAGCCCGGCTAGCACTGAAGCACGCATCGAGTTAGTGGTCAGCAGGTCAAGCGGCTTTATCTACTTAGTCTCCCTGACCGGCGTCACTGGCGCCAGGAATAAACTCCCCGAGGAACTGGAAGGCTTCGTAGCCAGGGTGAAGGCAAGAACCGAAAAGCCTCTTTGTGTAGGCTTTGGAGTCTCCACCGCCGAGCAAGCGCGAAGAATCGCCAAGGTAGCTGATGGCGTCATTGTTGGTAGCCGTATTATACAGTTAATTAAGGAGGATAACTCGCTCAAGAATCTCTGCTCGTTTGTTAAAGGCCTGAGGGATGCTCTCTTGTAAAAGGAGGTTGATATGTAGCAAGCTAACTTACTCTTAAACGTAGCCAACCGCAAAAGAAAGGAGAACAAAATGGAGAAAGGAATGTATTTTCTTGACCAGAAGGATATGCCCACTCGTTGGTACAACATTATGGCCGATATGCCCGGGGATATGCCACCAATGCTGCACCCGGGAACGGGAAAGCCGGTAACCGTAGATGAAGTAGCCGGTATATTTCCCAGGACATGCGCCGAGCAGGAGCTCAATAGGAAAGACCGCTGGATTGAAATCCCTGAGGAACTGCAGGAGGTTTACCGCACGTGGAGACCAACGGTGTTGCATCGAGCATATCGGCTGGAGAAGGCTCTGGATACGCCGGCCAAGATTTTCTACAAGTATGAAGGAACAAGCCAGGCGGGGAGCCACAAGCCCAATACTGCAACGGCTCAGTCATACTATGCCAAGAAACAAGGCCTCAAGGGTTTATGTACTGAGACCGGTGCCGGGCAGTGGGGCAGTGCTTTATCTATGGGGACTCGCTTTTTTGATATGGACTGCAAGGTGTTTATGGTCAGGATTAGCTATGACCAGAAGCCATATCGCCGCATCTTGATGGAAACCTACGGGGCTAATTGTGTCCCCAGCCCCAGTCCCGAGACCAAGTCAGGGCGAGCTATGCTGGAAAAATGGCCTGATTGTCCCGGTAGTTTAGGTCTGGCTATTAGCGAGGCAATAGAGTATATGATAGACCATCCAGAGTATAAATATTCCATTGGCAGCGTGGCTAACCATGTCCTGCTTCATCAGACTATCGTCGGGGAGGAATGCCGGAAGCAAATGGAGATGGCTGATGCCTACCCCGATATTATTGTCGGCTGTATTGGCGGTGGCTCAAACTTTGCCGGGCAATTCTTCCCCTGGATTCGGGATAAGATTAGCGGCAAGAAGCCAGACATGCGCATTATCTGCTGTGAGCCGGAAAGCTGTCCTAGTGTGACCAAAGGACTTTATGCCTATGATTTTGGTGACCTGTCCGGGATGACGCCCCTGATTAAAATGTATACCCTGGGGCACGGCTTTATCCCACCACCAATTCACGCCGGCGGACTGCGCTATCATGGCATGGCACCTACTATATGCCACCTCCACAAACTGGGCTTGGTTGAAGCCGTAGCTGTACCTCAAACTGCCGCCTTTGCGGCAGGGGTACAGTTTGCCCGTGTCGAAGGCATTATCAGCGGTCCTGAGCCCTGTCACAATATCAGGGTAGCTATTGATGAAGCCCTTAAGTGCAAGGAGGAGGGCAAATCCAAAACCATCCTCATCGCCCATAGCGGCCACGGGCACTTCGACCTGGCTGCCTACGAACGTTATCTGTCGGGGCAGCTTGAGGATTATGCCTATCCCGAGGAAGAAGTAAGGAAGGCCCAGCTTGAACTGCCCAAGGTAGCCTGAAGAAAACTGCTGGCGCCATAGCAACTCTTGCCATGGCGCCAGCCTTCAGTCGCAACGCCGTAAATAATTGCCAGTAGATAAAGAATAGCAGTAGATGCTATGGGTGATTACAAGGTGATTTTCATGTCTTCATAGCCCAGGCTTATATCTGCTTCTAGTTCCTGAGCCACCTGGGCCACTTCTTCCTTAATCTCCTGCTCAAAAGGATTCCCGATATGGATAACGATGACGCGAGGTAAATACCCTTTGAGTTGGCGAAATTGAGTAAGCTCTTCCTTCAAAAGCTCTGCACAAAGATGACCAGCTTTCTTGAGCCAATCTCCATACTTATTAGGTCCGGCAACTTCAGCAATAAGCAACTGAGGGGAAATATGCTGCCAGCAATCAGATATTCCCACTGTGGTATCGCCAGTGTAAAACAAGCTTTTATCATCCGAAGAGGTGATTTGATAGCCAACAGCAGGTACGGAATGTTTTACCGGCACTGCTAAAACATCATAACCAGCAATGGTTTTTCTGCTATAAGGCTCAATAGCCTCAAGTATGAGAGTCGGTTTCTCTTTACTGGGATATTCAAGAAAATTGGCATACATCTTGCCGTCAAGAAGGCAGTTAGTGACAATATCAAGCGTGTAGCGCAGAGCATAGACCTTCAGCTGCCCCTGCCAGTAATAGCCAGCGTTGGCTGCCAGAGTAACTAGATCCCGAGTATGGTCGAAGTGGTGATGGGTAAGCAAAACGGTTTTTATCTTTTTCTGTTCGGGCAGAGAAAGGGCAGAGGTAAGTCCACCAGCATCTACAACCAAAGTACCATCAATCAATAGAGAAGTTAAACGTGCCCCTTTTAACTCGAGCTGATGGGCCCCTAAGATTTGAATTTCCACTTCACTGGCTGTCTATAACTCTATCGGTAGCACCAAGAAACTTTTCCCATTGAGCTAATTCTTCAGCCAGAATCTGACGACCTTTTTCCGTCAACTCATAACAGCGGCGCTTTTGCTTAGCAATGTACTGCCACGAGCTTGACACAAGGCCTCTGCTCTCCAAACGGCGTAATGCGGAGTAAAGGGTGCTTGCCGTAAGATTAAAGTAGCCCTCGCTCCTCCGCTCCAGCTCTCTGGCAATCTCATAGCCATGTATGGGTAATTCGCCTATAATAAAGAGCAACAAAGGCTCCACAACACCCCGCAGTAACTGGCAAACATAAGATTGAGACATAGCTTTTTCAGTATACCATTTTTTAAATATTAAAACACGTAGTTGCTTGATTCATTAAGCGCAATTTAAACTCACGTGTGCAAGAAGGCTTCCCGCGGCTCAGAATGACAGGTAAAATTGTGTCGGGATTTATGTGGTTGAGTAACCCCGATGGAATCAGGGCAGGCTGGAGACATATCCTAGACTTAAGTTTGGGCTGTGCCGCACTCGCCTGCTTGGCCTTTAATCGTTTCCACAGCATGAGGCAGAGCCGGCAGTATCACCTGAAGGCATTCACGTACCGCCTTGGGGCTTCCCGGCAGGTTGACAATTAAGCATTTCCCACGAGTGCCCACAACTGCTCGACTGAGCATGGCCATAGGAGTTTTCCTCAGGCTCTCAGCCCTCATCGCCTCGGCAAAACCGGGGACAATTCTATCCACCACGGCAAGAGTCGCCTCCGGAGTAACGTCTCTAGGAGTGAGCCCTGTCCCTCCCGTAGTGAGGAGTACGTCTAAATCGTCTTCATCTACCCACTTAACCAGCTTTGCAACAATAAGTTCCTTCTCATCAGGAATGATATCGTAATTTACAATGCGAACATCCATACTGGAGAGGATTTCGCGAATAGCCTCTCCGCTTTTATCCTGACGCTCCCCTCTTGAGCCTTTGTCACTGATGGTCAATATCCCTACAGTAAACATTTTCTTCACCACTGACAGCTGACAGCTCTCAGCTTACAGCTCTCAGAAAATTCTTTTCTATGAAATCAGCTACTGTTACCGTATCACCCCATGGAAGCTGAGCTATATTAGTATCCAATGACCCATCGGTAACAATGGCCGAAAGTTCCTCGGGAGAACACAATAAGTCATCTCCGAGTTCCTTTCTATGCACTTCGATTTTAGGAGTTTTGCTTTTCCTGAATCCTTCGACAAGGACGAGGTCGAATTCAGGGCCAACGACGGGCAAAATTTCCTCAATATCAAGGTCGTGGCCCACACTTTTAATAAAGGCGAGTTTATCAGGCGAGCTAATAAGCACTGCATCGCTGCCCGCTTGAGCAAACCTCCAGCTATCTTTTCCGGGCTGGTCTATTTCCATCCCGCCTCGACTATGCTTTAAGGCGGCGACTTTATATCCTCTTCTTTTAAACTCGGCAATAAGTTGCTCCATGAGCACTGTTTTACCAGATCGCGATTTGCCCACGATTGAAACAATCGGCAACGTTTTCACCTCGCCTTGTTCCTCTCCCCAATCCAACATCTGC
>JAUWGZ010000081.1 GCA_030606165.1 Dehalococcoidia bacterium | reverse complement strand
GGATGACTATCCCTACGGCGGTGGACCTGGTATGGTGCTCAAGCCCGAGCCTATCTTTGAGGCAGCAGAGGCGATAAAACAGCAACTTGGTGTAAGTGAAGTGCCTATCATATTACTCACCCCTCAGGGGAGGCTTTTTTCTCAATCTGTTGCTCAGGAACTAGCCCTCCACCCTCATATGATGTTAATTTGTGGCCATTACGAAGGTTTAGACGAGAGAGTGTGTGAGCATTTAGCTACTGATGAAATCAGTATAGGCGATTATGTACTTAGTGGGGGGGAATTGGCTGCCCTGGTTATGGTGGATGCTGTCGTTAGGCTTATACCGGGAGTGCTTGGCTCACAGGATTCCGCCAGCAGTGATTCTCATAGCAATGGGCTTTTAGAATATCCCCAATATACCAGACCTCAGGTATATCGGGATTGGTCAGTACCCTCTGTTTTGCTTTCGGGAAATCACGGCGAAATTGCTCAATGGCGACGCCGTCAGGCTATCCTGCGAACGGCGAAACGACGCCCTGACCTCTTGAAAAAGGGCAATCTCTGCGATGAGGAAAGGAAGATGAGGAAAGGAAATGGATGTTAGAGAATTTGTTAAACCCAAAATGAACCCCAATATTCCTCAAATTTCCCCTGGCGATACAGTCAAGGTTAGTTTGAAGACCAGGGAAGGGGATAAAGAACGACTGCAACACTTCCAGGGAGTGGTGATTAAAATGAGGAAGGGCGTTGATGGTGGAAGCTTTACGGTGAGGAGGGTATCTTACGGCATTGGAGTGGAACGTACTTTCCCTTTTCAATCCCCTTCCGTGCAAAATGTGGAGGTGCTCAGGCATGGACAGGTGCGCCGAGCCAAACTCTATTATATACGCAGGCTCAGCGTTAAGCAGGCTCGACTTAAGGAAAGGCGGGAGAGGGCAATAGAGCAAGCCGTGCCTCAAGCAGAGCAAGCCACGCCTCAAGAAGAAGAACAGCCCTCTGAATGAACTACGCCGAGGTGGCAGTCAATTCCCCGGGGAGTCGGTCAACTTTTTGCTATGCCATACCGCCAGGGCTCAATATTAGTGCCGGGCAAGCAGTATGGGTGCCCTTTGGCTCCAGGGTCATTCAGGGGATTGTGCTCCGACTATCAGACGAGCCATCGGTTGAAGAAACTAGGGAAATAGCTGGCATTGTTAGTGATTTTCCTTTGCTTTCCTTGATACAAATAAAGCTTGCCCAGTGGATAAGCGAACACTATTTTGCCCCCCCTTTCGATGCCCTGGCTTTAATGCTTCCTCCGGGATTTGAGAGGCGGGCTATTACTTGCTTTCAGTTAACAGATTCCCGAGTAGATTTATTTTCCCTAACACCGGAGCAAAGGCAAACACTTCATATTATGAGAGGGAAAAAGACGATGAGCTTGCCTGAGCTGGAAGAGGCAATCGGCAAAAGAAAAGCCCGGCAAATCACCGACCAGTTGCTAGACCGTCAGCTAATTACCAAAACTCTGGAGTTGGAAAAGGCAAAGATAAAGCCCAAAATGCTTCCTTATATTAAGCTAATAGCTGACAGAGAAGCAATTGAAGTGACGAAGGCTCGCCTGGATAAGTCTAGAGCTTATAAACAGGCAGAACTCTTAGAATTTCTGACCGGGCAGACTCAACCTATTTCAATTAGCGAACTGAGGAAACGTCTCAATTGTTCTCCTGCCACTATCAAAGCCCTGGAGAGCCGCCATTTGGTCTCGGTGGAAAGGCTCAGGGTAAGACGTGACCCCTTATCTCACCTCAGCTTCACAACTTCTCCGCCTCCGGTGCTCACTTCATCTCAACACGCTGCCTGGGAATCGATCCAAGATATCATTGTGAGGGAGGCAAGGCAATCCAGCAGTCCTCCGGTTTTCCTCCTTTTCGGCGTTACTGGCAGCGGCAAGACTGAGATTTACCTGCGGGCCTTAGCCCAGGTTATTGCCGCCGGTAAGCGAGGCATTTGCCTTATCCCTGAAATCTCTCTGACCCAGCAAACAGTAGAGAGATTTGCTAATCGCTTTCCCGGGCGTGTGGCAGTATTGCACAGCGGCCTTTCCCCGGGAGAGCAGTTCGACGAATGGCAATGGATAATGGAGGGAAACTGCGATGTTGTCATCGGGCCGAGGAGCGCCTTATTTGCGCCCCTGTCCAGCCTCGGTCTTATCATTATCGATGAAGAGCATGAATGGACATACAAACAAGAAGATAAGTTGCCTCGCTATCATGCCCGCGACGTGGCCATTAGGTTGGCTCAACTCAGTGATGCTGTTGTCATCCTGGGCAGTGCTACCCCTGATATCGGCAGTTTCCATAAGGCACAGCAAGGCGAATATCAGCTTGTAGAGCTAAAGGAAAGAATTACTCCTCGTGGTTATTCCCCTCTCCCCGAAGTAAGCATAGTGGATTTAAGGGAAGAACTTAAAGCCGGAAACACAAGCTTGTTTAGCCGTTCCTTATTGGCTGCCATGAAAGAAACCTTGGCGCAGGGCGAGCAGATAATCCTTTTCCTTAACCGTCGGGGCACAGCTACCTTTGTTCGATGTCGTAACTGTGGCTTTGTCTTTCGCTGCCCCCGCTGCTCCATAGCCCTTACTTACCATTCAGTGGAGAAAAGGCTGATTTGCCATCGCTGTCGTTATTCTATTCCGGTACCCCAGAGCTGTCCCCGGTGTTCTCGGCGCAATCTCAGGTTTCTGGGCATTGGCACGCAGAGGATAGAAGAAGAAGCAAGGCATTTCTTCCCTGAAGCAAGATTGCTTCGCTGGGACAGGGATGTGATTACCAGGAGATATGCTCACGAGGAGTTGTTAAAGAATTTTCGTGACCACAAGGCGGATGTGCTGATTGGTACCCAGATGATAGCCAAAGGATTAGACCTGCCTCAGGTGACCCTGGCCGGGATAATCAGTGCCGATACCGGCCTTAATTTTCCTGATTTCCGAAGTGGCGAGCGCACTTTTCAACTACTGTGTCAGGTAGCTGGCAGGGCCGGGCGTGGGGTTAAAGCGGGAAAGGTTATCATCCAGACTTACTCCCCCGATAACTACACTATGGAAGCTGCTGCCAGGCATGATTATCTTGGGTTTTATTATAAAGAAATAGATTATCGCCGCCGATACAATTATCCCCCTTTTAGCCAATTAGTCCGCCTGGTTTATAGCCACACCAATGAGGAGTTATGTCGCCGTGAGGCAGAGAGGGTGTATCGTCTAATTCTCGATGAAAGAGCCAGAGAGGGCATGATTGACCCCTCGGCTTCGCTCAGGGCAAGCTCCAATATAATTGGTCCTGTGCCTACTTTTGCCTTCAGAGCCAGGGGCAGGTATCGCTGGCAACTCTTCCTCCGCGGCCCTGACTCAACTCGGATGTTATCCCGGTTCACTTTGCCGCGGGGCTGGACTATAGATGTCGACCCCGTGGGGATGGTTTGATTTTGCGAAACCATCGGCAGAGATGATGGGGTGCTCGCAATGACAAAAGACCGGGGTATTTTCGTTTCTCTTTACCCCCGGCGCTTACTTGATGCCCGAGAGTGCTGTTACGCTCATGAGCCTCACGCCGACCATAAATCGTGGGTCCAATTTAATATTTTCACAATCGGGTCAACAAAGCCCACCCTCACCGCTGTTCTTAGGACCTCGTGTTGGGAGATAAAGTCGGCTAGGGGAGGGCTGGTTCTATAATAGAGAGATACAAACTCGGCGCCCAGGCTGTTAGGCAGCAGGACCGTGTCCCTGAACTCTCTCAGGATGTCTAGTTCCTTGGCTGTATCAGTACCATAGGCTGCGGTGGCGATGAAACAACCTCCCGGAGTTTCCGACGGATGGCCATAACCACCAAATTCGTCTCCTTGCAGGTCGTCCAGAGATGGCGTGGTATCAGCTCTTATTTTTGCCCACATATAACCGCTGTAGCGATAAATGCCGGCGGTATTGACTCCGCTGAGTGAGCACTCTACCCACTCTGTGCCGTCCCACCAGAAGGGCCGCAGCGATTCTTCGTCGATGCCTGCCGCAGTTAATTCAGTATCGGTATAGTAAAGCCTTATCTCGATCTCGGTTACATCCTCAGTATCGGGAACGTAGACATCGATATATTTACCCATTGTGGTGAAATCGGAAGGGGCATCTCCACCAGGGTTTTCAAGGTATTTAGCAATAGTTACCGTAGCTGTGCCCGTTACCTCAACCTCGGCGTCAGCCTCGTCCCATGCATAAAGGGTGTCATCGCTTACCGTTTCTGTTACTGCCTCGGCTTCCAGCCAGAGCTCGAAAGTCACATCATCGCTGACAGAGTTGCCCTCGCCGCCAGGGTTAGTTATTGGGTGATATGGCCCACTGGCATCGCCCCACCAGTTGTAGGTGGCGTCCACCGTCTCGCCTCCATTGTTCCATACACCATAAACAGTGTTGCCGATGATGTTGTTGAAGTGAGCTTCCAGGATAGAATCATCGCAAACATATATGCCTACTAAATCGTTGTTAGAGATAGTGGACCCTTGTATGTTTACACTGGATGGATAGAGCCCGACCCATGGCCAACCTACCGAGATACCATATTCCATGTCTGTGATAGTACAGCCGTAAAGATTGGCCTCAGCATTCCATACGGCGACACCTGCCATTGAGTTCTGGGCATTAACGCCTGAGAGGTTCACCGCAGAGGTGCCTACATCACCTATGATAGCCACCCCCGCCCTTAATCCGGTGCCAATTATGTTTTCCACCGTCAGGTCAGCAATGCTCCCTGTGCTGTCAACGTAGGCGATGCCGACTACATCTTCTTCACTGACCCCGCTTCCATCAAAGTTAATACCCTCAATATTGATGTTTTCTGACTCATACACCGCAGCCATGACCCATGCGATCTCTATTGGCCCGACCTCAATCGAAAAGTTGTTTGCGGTAGTAACGGTTGCCCCCTCAGTGCTGATTATGTTTATATTTGCCTTACCCTCCACTATGACGGCATCGTATTCCCCCGCCGCTACCCTGATGGTGTCGCCATCCGAGGCAGCATCAATGGCTTCCTGGATAGTGTCGTAGTCACCGGGCACATCAATGGTGTCTGCCAAAACCGGCGCCGCCGTGTGATAGCCGCCTGCGGCGACCTGGACGATGTCCGTCCGGTCGACCTCTGCCAAAACCGACGGCACCGTCACCAGCCCCAGGCTCACCACCAGCACCAGGGCAAACAGGATACTAAATATCTTTTTCACTCTTCACCTCTTTTGTAACAGTTCACTTTCCCCAAAATCTTCAGCTTACAA
>JAUWGZ010000116.1 GCA_030606165.1 Dehalococcoidia bacterium | reverse complement strand
GGGGTCAAGGCTCTGGGAAGCCGCAACAAAGCCCCACAAGCCCAGAAAGGAAGGTACATGGACCTGGTAGGGGCGGGCTATCGGGAAGACGTTTCTTAAAGTATTGGCAATAGCGGTGAAATTATCTAAGTTCCTCCATTCGGCAGGTTCAGCCTGCACTGACATAATGCCAGCGGGCCCTAGTTTTTGCTTGACTATTTGGTAGAATTCCCGGGTGTATAGCAAGCGTGCTGGCCCTTGCTCTAAAGGGTCAACCAGGTCAATGATGATGACATCGAATTTGTCGCTACTTTCATCCAGGTATTTTCTGGCGTCGACGAAATGAAGTTCTGTCCGGGGGTCATCGAAGGCATTCTGATGCCAGGAGGGCAAGAAGCGGCGACAAAGGCTTACAACTTCTTCATCAATATCCACCATGACAGCCCTTTTTACCGTCTTATGCGCCAGGACTTCCCTTAAGGTCGCACCTTCACCTCCACCAGCAATGAATACCCTCTCTGGCTGGGGATGGGTAAGCATAGCTGGATGTACCAGAGCTTCATGGTAAATAAATTCATCCGCCTCGCTGGATTGAATCTTGCCATCGAGGACGAGACAGATACCGAAGCTGCCCGTGTTGACAATATCGATGGACTGAAACTTACTTCGCCCTGAATATATCCTCTCCCTAATGCTATGCAGCATAGTGAGGTCAGGACTTATACAGTCCGAGAACCATTTATGTTTATCAGGGTCGCTATCTTTCATTTTGCACACCCGACCTTACTATCCTCCATAATCCCCCTGCGAAGCTCGATTAAGGAGTGACTTTGGGCCTCTAGCTTCTCTGTTATCCACCTGGCAGCCTTTTCCGGGTCTACATCGTTCCCACAGGTGAAAACATCTACGGCAGCGTACCTGTATTCCGGCCAGGTATGAATGGCAATATGTGACTCAGCGATATTGACCACTCCGCTCACTCCGCAAGGGGAGAAATGATAGAAGGACTCGCCCACTACGGTAGCGCCACTTTGAATGGCAGCTTCGTTAAGACAATCTTTGAGAAAATTTAAGTCGTCCAGCACCTCCTCATTGCATATTTTTAGTTCCAGTAGCAGATGTCTTCCAAGCGCGTTCAAATCATCTTCCCTCCTTCAGAATTTTAGATTTGTGATGGAGCCTTTGGGGCAACAGGGCAAATTTTATACAATGTCAATCGTTTTAGCAATACTCCGAGAGTTTCTGCTAAAATAAACGAAGGCAAGAACTATGTCGGCAAGGGAACAATTGGTTAATGTGCGCACTGCCAAATACATGGAGGCGCAAATAATCAAGGGACGGCTGGAGAGCGAAGGTATACCAGTTCTCCTGAGCTACGAGAGCGCTGGCCTGGTTTACGGGCTTACAATTGATGGGTTAGGTGAGGTGAAAATAATGGTGCCCAAGCATCTGGCAGAGGAAGCTAAGGAGATTCTGGAGATTAGTAAGGAAAGCAAAAACAAGTTTTGAATTTTGCTCTGTAATTTTGAGTTTTGATGGTTAATTTTTGATTTCTGATGACCTCAAGATTAGAACGTATAACTGAACAGCGGCTGGATAGCCTGAGCAGAATTCGGGCTCGCGGCATAGACCCTTATCCCCATTCCTATCATCCCAGCCACACTGTTCGAGAGGCGATAACTCTTTTTGAGCAGCAAGGGGAGAGCTCTCCGGACATATCACTGGCTGGCCGCATTATGTCCAAGCGTTCTATGGGTAAGCTGTCCTTTCTTGATATTCGCGATAGCTCGGGGAAGATACAGCTTTCTTCGCGCTACGACCTTCTGGGCCGGGAGAGGTACGAATTTCTTCAGGATATTGATATTGGTGACATTATCGGGGTGGAGGGGAAGCTCTTCCGGACAAAAGCCGGAGAGCTCACTCTGGAGGTATCCGATTTCGCCATGCTCTGTAAATCCCTTCGCCCGCTGCCAGAGAAGTGGCATGGGCTAGCTGACGTAGAAAAACGCTACCGGCAGAGATATCTCGACCTCATTTCCAACGAAGAGAGTAAAAGCATTTTTACTTTGCGCAGCAAGATTATCACCACCATAAGAAGTTTTCTCGATAAGCAGGGGTTTATGGAGGTAGAAACTCCTGTGCTTCAACCCCATGCCGGCGGAGCACTGGCACGCCCCTTTGTCACCCATCATCATGCCCTTGATGAAGACCTCTATCTGCGAATTGCCCTGGAGCTTCACCTCAAGAGACTGGTGGTAGGCGGCTTTGACAAAGTTTACGAGATGGGGCATGCCTTTCGCAACGAAGGCATCTCTGTCAGACATAACCCGGAATTCACATTGCTTGAGTGCTATCAAGCTTATAGCGATTACAATGACATGATGAGGCTGGTTGAGGAGATGCTCGCTCATATAGCTCAGAAGGTTCTGAGTAATACCAAACTTGCTTGCAACGGCAAAACCATTGACCTTGGTCTCCCCTGGCAAAGGCTTTACCTTCGTGAGGCAATAAAAAATCATTGTGGCATCGACTTTGAAGACTATCCCGATGCTGCTTCACTGAGGACACGGATGGCAGAGCTGGGAATGGAAGTCGAACCAGGTAAAGGTAGAGGCAGGCTGATAGACGAATTGATTTCCACCTTTGTCGAGCCAACCCTTATTCAGCCGACTTTCCTTCTGGATTACCCCGTGGAAATGTCACCCCTGGCCAAGAGGAAGCGGGGTGATGACCGATTGGTAGAGAGATTTGAGGGCTTTGTGGCTGGCATGGAGATTGCTAATGCCTTCACCGAGCTTAATGACCCCCTGGAGCAAAGGGAAAGGTTTCGCCAGCAGCTAAAAGAACAGGTTGCCGATGAGGAAGTGGAAATCGCCGATG
>JAUWGZ010000025.1 GCA_030606165.1 Dehalococcoidia bacterium | reverse complement strand
AGCCAGCACCGCCATAACATGTTTGCCGTTATAGGCAATTTTGCCTATGCTGACATTTTCCAAATTTGCTTTGAGCCTGGCTGTGACTTGAGTTAGCGGCAATTGCTGCGGCTGATTCAAGCCCTGGTGCCCCAAAGGTATATAAAACGCCTTCCCCCGGGCTGGTGATATTGCTACGCCTACCAAATCCGCCATCGCAGCCTTTTCGCCCGTAGTTTCAATCTCGATGGCCAGGCCTTGTGCCGCTTCCAGTTCGCCTATAAGCTGTTCCAAAGCTGTCTCAGTGTTCACTATGTGACACTTGACTGCTGAGGGCCGATGGCTCTCGGCCTGTATTTGGGGCAGCCTGGGAAGCAATTTAATGAACTCAAGCTCCTGGAAAAGCCTTGCCACCTCGTTCCGGTCATAGTGGCTTACTTGACAGGTTTTCAAGTCCAGCTTGATAGGAACATCTTTGACTATAGTGGCCAATTCTTTATTCCGGAAAGCCTGAGTGCGATATTCGCGTAGCGTGTTCTGCAACTTGCTCGGCGCTATATCTTCAATATGGTCGTAGATTCCCTGGAGGCTGCCATATTGCTGAAGTAATTTAGCGGCTGTTTTCTCACCAACACCTGGCAGGCCAGGTATATTATCCGAGACATCGCCAGCCAGTGCTTTAAAGTCAGCGAGTTGTTCTGGTTTGATGCCATATTTTTGCTCTACTGCCTCTTCATCGTAAAGGATGGTATCTGTGAAGGTTCGCCTGGGAGCAAGAGTTTTCACTCGGGGCAAAACAGCCTGCAGCATATCATTGTCCCCGGTGACAATGATGGTCTCAATGCCCTGCTCATCAGCCTGCTTGCTTAAGGTGCCCAGGACATCATCGGCCTCGAAACCGTCGATTTCAAAAACGGGAATATGGAAGGCTTCCACCAACTGGTGGACCTTCTTTATCTGGCTTTTCAACTCCTCGGGCGTGGCCGGGCGCTGCGCTTTGTATTCCTCGAACATTTCATGCCTGAAGGTTGGGCCAGGACGGTCAAAGGCGACAGCCCAATGAGTGGGCTTAAAATCAGCAAATACTTTGAGCAAGGTGCTGGCAAAGCCATAGACGGCATTTACCATTTCCCCGGTTTTGGGTTGGGTTAGCGGGGGCAGGGCGTGAAAGGCGCGGTGCACCAGGGCATTGCCATCAAAAAGCAGTAAAAGCGGTTTCTCTCCCTTTGCCACAGCCCTATTATACTATGGCGCCGCCCTATATTGCCTGCTGATCACTTCCTCCTTGATTTCGGCAATCCTAACCATCTCGGCGTCTTATCAATATACTCACGATAGGCCTCGCCGTACTTCTCAAGGCAGAAGCGTTCCTCTCCAACTGCCGCAATTCTTATCGATACTGACTGTACAACGAAAAACAACAGGAAAACCCACGAGTCTGAAGCTATGCCAACGCTAAAATATATCAACAATGAGGCTAAATACAATGGGTGTCTCGAATAATGGTATATCCCTTTGGTAATCGGTACATCCATCGGTGTCGTAGCAAAATTAACTGTAGCAGTCGTAAGCACCACCAGGCCTGTTAAGAAAATGGCAAGACCGACATAGAACCATATCGTGCTTAATTGGAGTGGTAAAAAAATAGAATACGCGACAGCCATAGTATCTATTACCATAGATACAGAGCTGACCACCCTGTATCGATGGCTGGTTTTCATTTCAGGTTGCCCTGACGCTCTCCGGTATACATCTAACCCAATAAGCCTTACTGCGAGCGTATCTATCCACGGCCAAATCATGAAAATCCAGGCATTCCAGACACCTATTTCAAAAGCTGGTATAAGCGACATTTTTCTCTACCTACGATTTGGGTATTCCCAGATATTTGGGGGTCCTCTCCATATATTCGCGGTAGGCATCGCCGTACTTCTCAAGGCAACTCTGTTCTTCGACGGGAGCAAAGTAAAACGAAGCGGCTATCAGCAAAATGGTGAACAACAGGAAAACCCAAGAAGCCGTGGCTATGCTCACCCCCAGGAAAAATACAAAAGCGGTTACGTACATGGGGTGCCTTGAATAACGGTAAAGCCCATTGGTTACGGGTTCACCGCGCGGGCTGGCCGCCCAGTTCAATATGACTATAACGCCGGCAATAAAACCTATTAAAGTGATAGGAAGGCCTACATAAAACCACACCGTCCCCAGTTTTAGAGGCAGGAATATAGAGTATATAAAGGCCGGAATATATATTGCCTTGGAAGAATAAAGGGTTATCCTTTCAATCCTGGACAGGGCAGAAACCTGGCTTTTGCCTTCGACCTCTGGAGCCCGTCCTGTAGCGATACGGGTAAATAAGGGAAAGGTTAATACTTCAAGAAGCATGAAAATCCAGGCGTTCCATAAACCTACCTCAAAAGCCGGTATAAGCGCCATAATTCACCTCCCTTAATTCGCTTGCCCTTATTTAATTTCATCAATCCCCCGACCTTTGGGTGTAGCGTTTATTGATTAGATTGCAGCCACGATAAACTTCCTGGCTATTTAAACACATCTTGTCAGGGTTCCCTTTCGCAAAGGTCATGCAGCCCCAGCATTGCAGGTGAGCAAAGCTATACCATTTACCACGATTCTCTTGTCGGATTTCAGCACATAGCTGCAGAGCTACTTCTCTAGGTATAGCATCCATATAATAACCTCCCATATTTAGATTATTCTTGACTTGTGTGGTTGTCAATACCCCTTTGCCCTCGTTGACAATCTCGCCATCCAAGGATAATAATTACACGAACCTTCCGAGAACCATCTGATGTCGAAAAAGCTAACGGTAATCCCTGAACAGTGTTCCGGTTGCAGGATCTGTGAACTTGTATGTGCAATCAAACATTTTGGAGTGGACAATCCCAAGAAGGCGGCGATAAGAGTCTTGACCACATACCCTCATCCGGTCGTGAGAATGCCGATTGTGTGCAGCCAATGTAAAGTGCCCGCATGTGCGCAAGTATGTCCCTCTGATTCCTTGCGATGGATTGATGGCGTTGTGCAACTGGACGAAGAGAATTGCACTTCCTGTTACAAATGCGTGGAAGCCTGTCCTTTTGGAGCGATGTATATACATCCAGATTATGACCTGCCCATCAAGTGTGATATGTGTGGAGGAGACCCGGAGTGTGTCAAGAAATGTCCCAAGGGAGCACTCAGGCTCATACCGGAGGCTGCCCTGGGCGAATCCAGGCGTCTCAACAACGTCCTGAGCTACAGTCAGATGAAGGAAATTGAGTTCTATGAGAAGGGCGAAAAGAAGGTCATCCGCTATGCCGAGGTAGGAAAAGAAGAGCTATGAGCATAAAGAGCGGATATTTTAAGCAACACCTCCAAATAGACCTTACGAAAGGCACTGCTGAGCGCCAAACCACTGCGGACGCCTTCATTGAAAAGTATATCGGGGGACGTGGCTTTGGTGCGAAGTTGGTCTGGGACAATCTAAGGAAGCATGATTTCAAGATAGACCCCCTTGGCCCTGAGAATCTTCTGGTTGTCGCGCCGGGACCTCTGACCGGGGTTTACCTGCCCTCATCGGGAAAGAACTCCTTTGTCGCCATCTCACCAGCTACCGGGCTCTATGGTGATTCTTCCATGGGTGGTGGCTTCGGTATCGAGCTCCGACAAACGGGAACTGATATTCTCTCCGTTACCGGCAAGGCGCCGGAACTATCTGTTCTTTTCATCGACAATGGTGAAACGACAATCCTTCCCATGCCCGAGCTGAAAGGAAAAAGCTGTCTGGAAGCCGAAGGAATGATTAAAGAGCGACTGGGCACCCACGCTGTCCGTGTTGCTACGATAGGCATGGGAGGCGAGAACATGGTCAGGTTCGCCTGTGTCAACACCGACTGGAGCCGCAATGCCGGCAGGGCTGGAATGGGCGCAATCATGGGGGCCAAGAACCTCAAGGCAATTGTTGTTCGGGGGCACATGGATATTCCCGTCTATGATGTGGCCGGGCTAATGGCGGAGGCTGAACAAGCTTTCAAATATATGGAGGAACACAAGTATTTCAAACTGTGGCAGCAAGAAGGCCTGATGAATGTCATCGATTACGCCAACGAGAAGGGTATTCTGCCTGCATACAATTTCAAGGATAGCGTTTTTGCCAGGCATGACCAGATCAACGGCACAACAATGGTAAATCGCTATAAGATAGGTGATAGTGCATGCTTTTCCTGCTCCATGTGTTGCGGTAATATTTGCCTCGTTAAGAGCGGGAAATATGCGGGCACGGTGGTTGAGGGACCAGAATATGAAACCTGTGCTATGCTGGGACCAAACTTGGGGATTGACAACTTCGCTGCGATACTTTCTGCAGCCCGACTGTGCGATGAACTGGGTATAGATACAATTTCCACAGGTAGCATCGTGGGAGCTACAATAGAGGGTTACGAAAAGGGGATTTTGTCGCTCAGCGACCTCGATGGCAGGGAGATCGCCTGGGGAGATGAGGATGCCATCCTGGAACTGATACAGAAAATCGCTCACCGGCAAGGCATCGGTGACATCCTTGCTGATGGCTCTCACCGTATTATCGAGAACTGGCCTGAAATGGACAAAATCATCCTCCAGGTCAAGGGCCTTGAGCAGTCGGCCTATGACAGCCGCGCCAGCATTTCCATGGGTCTGGCCTATGCTACCTCAGACATAGGCGCACATCACACACGGGCTTGGACCATTGCCAAGGAAATGGAAGAGGGTCAGAACTGGACTAACGACGAGAAGGTTGACACCGTGATATATCACCAGAAAGTGCGTCCGTTGTTTGACATGCTTGGTGTTTGCCGGTTGCCTTGGATTGAACTTGGGCTGAGCGAGCGGCACTATGCGAACTTCTACAAATATGTGACTGGAAACGAAACGTCCCTTGAGGAGCTTCTAGGACTCTCGAATGACATATACGACCTAACAAGACTGATAAATGCCCGCCTCGGTATGAGCCGCAAAGATGACACGCTTCCCTACAAGGTTTGGGCTAATCCTCCTCTTACGGGTCCAAACGCGGGCAAGGTGATTGGGCGGGAAGATTTCCAGAAGCTTCTTTCACTGTACTATCAGAAGCGCGGCTGGGATGAAAATGGCATTCCACCAGCTGAGGTGGAAAAGAGGTTTTCAGACTAGCTTCTGGGGAATAATTTATCCCGGCTTAATGCAAAGTGTAATATCCTCCACCACTATTTCGGCACTTTTGGCACAGGAGTTCTGCTGGATATGGCTGTCCGGGACGGCCTTATGACTCATTGGAAATGTTTGCAGAATAATGCTGGCAAGAGAAGCTACCTCCGCCCCAGAACGCAACCAATAAAATCTCCTTTACCACGGACAAAATCATCTACCGACATTTCGCGCCTTCCTTCTAACTGAACCTGGCAAAGCCCTAAAATACCTTGCTTCGTTACCACCCCAACCCCAGGTGGCTCTGCCAAGGCGATTACTTTCCCCATCTCCCCCTCTGCTACATCGCCAAAAGGAATAGCTTTATGGATTTTTAGCCGTTTTTCCTGACACCAAGTATAGCAGCTTGGCCAGGGATTGTACGCCCTTACCCTCCGCCAGAGCTCAACCGCGGAAAGGTGCCAATCAATCTCGGCATCTTTACTAGCTATCAACTTACTATAAGTAGCCTGAGACTCATCTTGAGCTTGCGGTCTGAGTTCACCCCCGAGCCATTTGGGCAACGTCTCCGGCAAAAGCTTGGCTCCCACATCAGCTAGCTTGGAGCTAAGCGAGCCGGTGGTATTCATAAAGGAAATCCCCACTTTCTCCTGGGCTAAAATCGGCCCGGTATCCATTCCAGCGTCCATTAACATTATGGTAACACCAGTAAGTTCATCTCCGCAGAGAATGGTATTAGCGACTGGAGACGGACCTCGGTGCCGTGGCAATAATGAAGTATGAACATTAAGACAGGCAAATTTGGGCAAGGAAAGCACTTCTGGGGGAAGAATAGCACCGAAGGCTGCCACAACTATCAGCTCGGGCTGAAATCTGGCCAGCTTCTCCACCACCTCGCTTGATTTAAAAGTCTCGGGTTGAATAACCGGTATTTGTCGCTCCAGAGCCAGCTTTTTCACTGGAGGAAACACAACTGGGTGCCCCCGGCCGGCCGGCTTATCGGGCTGAGTATACACAGCAAGCACCTGGCAGGAACTCTGGAGCAAAGATTCTAATATGGTCACAGCAAATTGTGGAGTGCCCATAAAAACGGTGCGCACTTTCATAGCTAAACTATTTTTAATTAATTTTTTAATTATGTCAAACATTGCCTAGCGAAGGTTTGAGAAAACCTGATATTCTATAACTAGTAAGCTCTTAAATTCTTAACCGCACCTTACTACTCTTTTCAGCTATCTTTGTGGTTGAGCATGGTTGGGAATGGGGATAAATTGGAACCAGCGAAAGAGATTTGGAATAGAGCCCTCGGCAAGCTTCAAATTCAGGTCAGCAAGGCAAATTATACTACCTGGCTTAGCAATAGCCAGGGTCTAAGCTGCCAGGATAGTATCTTTGTCGTCAGTGTCCCCAACATTTTTGTCGCTGAATGGCTATCCAAGCGCCTTTATCCTCTGGTAAGGAAGACCTTAGTTGATATTATGGGTAAGGATGTCGACGTCCAATTCGTGGTTCACAACCGCGAACAATTATCAGCTAGCCCCTTGGCCAAGCAAACCGACGGCGGGACAAGCAGCAAAGCTACGCAGTATAGATTCAATCCAAGGTATACCTTTGATAACTTTGTTGTCAGCGATTCTAACCGTTTAGCTTATGCTGCCGCTGTAGAAGTAGCTGAAAATCCAGGAAGCAGTTATAACCCTCTTTTCATTCACAGCAGCACCGGCCAAGGTAAGACTCATTTACTACATGCTATCGGGCAGTTAACGACAAACAATGGGCTGCAAGCGGCCTATATTACCGGGGAACAATTCGCCAATGAATTTGTATTAGCTGTGCGAGCAAACCAAGTTGACAAGTTCCGCAGCAAATTCAGAAGTATCCATATCCTTCTATTCGACGATGTTCACTTCCTGATTGATAAGAAACAAACCTTACAATGTTTCTTCCACACCTTCAACGAGTTGTACAGCAATAACCGTCAAATTGTCATCACCACCGACCGTGCTCCCAAGGACATGCACCCACTTAGCAGCAAGCTAAAATCACGCCTTGAAGGGGGTCTTGTTGTTGACATACAACCACCCGACTTTGAAACACGCCTGAATATCTTACGGGCTAAAGCAGAAACAACGATGACCTCAGAACTGGAAGGGGTGCTGCACATTGTAGCGGAGAAAGTGTGCGAGAATGTCCGCCAGCTTGAAGGTGCTTTGGTATATCTAACTGCCCAGGCTAAATTAAGTGGAACCAAGATCACTCCCGAAACAGTCAACAAGTTATTAACAAGCACGACCCGTAAACAAGACATAAAGCTGCTCTTACAGGTAGTAGCGGACCATTTCAGCCTTTCAGCAGAAGAGCTAATTAACAAGAAAAGAGATAGAAAAACTACATTGGCACGACACGTGGCCATCTATCTTATGCGCGAAGGACACAACTGCTCTCTAACCGAAATCGGCAAAGAATTAGGTGGCAGAAACCATGCCACGATTCTTCACGGCTACGAAAAAATGGCTGGCGAATTGAGCATTAATCCTAACCTTGCTAACCAAATTGCGGAAATCAAAGAGAAAATTAATTCACAAAAAGGTTATAGCAAGGCATACCAAACTATATAGAGGTATACCAAACTGTGTAGAATTACTGATAATTTGTGGATAAATTGTTGTTTATCCCGCCTCTACTGCCCTCTGAGCTCTGATCCTCCTCACTATTTAAGCACCTCCCAACAACATTGTTTATAATAGTTAATATTATATATATTAATATAATTAAGCTTATGTTAGGTTATTAATTTATGATATATAAGAGAGAAATTATGGTTGGGGGTGGATGTGGCGGGGATGGCTGTGTCAGCTTTCGGAGGGAGAAGTATGTTCCTTTTGGTGGTCCGGATGGTGGGGATGGAGGAGATGGAGGGGGTGTGGGTGTTGTGGCTAGTCTCAACATGGCTGATTTGGGCTTGATGAGGCGGAAGAAGGAATTTGTAGCTGGAAACGGCCGGCGAGGAAGCGGTTGGCGGAAGCGTGGCAAGAGAGGGGAGGATTTAGCTATTTCCGTGCCCGTAGGTACAATGGTTTTCACTAGAGGTGATTCAGGAGAGGAGATACTTTTGGCGGACTTGAGTACCCCCGGGCAAAAAGTTTTGGTGGCTAAGGGGGGCCGGGGAGGGCTGGGTAATGCTCGTTTTGCTACAGCGGTAAATCAAGCTCCTGAGATAGCTAGCAAGGGTGCATCAGGAGAAGAGCGGCATATTGTCCTCGAGGTAAAACTCATTACCGATATCTGTATTGTTGGTCATCCAAACTCGGGGAAATCCACTTTATTATCTGCGATATCGAGAGCCAAACCCGAGATTGCCGATTACCCCTTTACCACCCAACAGCCAATTTTAGGAGTTATGCCAGACGATAGGAGAGACTTTACCGTTGCCGAGATTCCCGGCCTTGTTGAAGGTGCTCATCTTGGCAAAGGATTGGGAAATGAGTTTTTGCGCCATGCGGAAAGAACCAAGTTGCTGATTTATTTATTGGATGGCAGTTCGCCGACCGTTATCGATGACCTCAGCATATTGGAGAAAGAGATAGCCTTATACAAAGGCTTAGCACACAAGCCAAAAATCGTGGCGGTAAATAAGATAGATTTGCCTGAGGTTCAAGCTCGTTTGCCTGAAGTGAAGCAGTGCTTTGCCAAGTTTGGAGCGCCTGTCTTTTACATCTCTGCAGTTAGCGGTCAAGCTGTGTTAGAATTGGTGAGGAAAGCCATGGAAATGGTGGACCAGGCAAGCCGGGATGAGGAAATAATTTCGCAGGCACAAATAACGATATTCCGTCCCAAACCGAGAAAATAAAGAAGTGAATATAGGCGTTCTTGGTGGTACATTCGACCCTATCCATATAGGTCACCTTGTTGTCGCTGAGGAAGCAAGAATAAAGTTGGGATTTAGGGAAGTTCTTTTCGTGCCCGCCGGGCAGCCCTGGCGTAAGCTAGACCGTAATATTACCCTGGCAGTCCACAGGGTGGAGATGGTACGCCGTGCCATAGCTGACAACCCTCATTTTAAGCTTTGTACTCTCGAAGTAGAGCGCCCCGGTCCCTCTTACACCGTGGATACCCTGACAATGCTACGAAAGCAGCTAGGCAGTGAAGCAAGTCTTTTCTTCATCCTTGGGCGTGATACCTTAGCCGAGTTGCCTTTGTGGAAGGAACCGAAGAAATTAGTTCAATTATGCAGGCTGGTGGTTGCCCCGAGATTAGGCTCAAAAGATTTGAAGCACTTAGAAACATCGATACCCGGGCTTCTGGACAAGGTTATTCAGCTTGATATGCCTGTAATCGGGATTAGCTCCGCAGAAATTCGCCAGCGTATAGCTCAAGGGCTGACTATTCGTTACCTGGTGCCCGCTGAGGTAGAAAAGTATATAACAGAACAAAAGATATATCCGACATCTGCGAGATAACGCCGCGCTTCAGCCGCCGCATGTGTTAGTTCGGATGTGCCATTATCGGGATTCCTGAGCATTGGAAAGGCATAGGTCCGGGGAGCCCAACGGCTAAATATCGAGGTTCTTCACACTTTGAGCATGGGCCTGGATGAATCTTTTGCGGGGCGGAACTTCGTCACCCATTAACATATGAAAAGCCTGGTCTGCGGCTATGGCATCCTGTACCTCTACTTTGAGCAGTGTCCTGTTAGCGGGGTTCATGGTTGTCTCCCATAGTTGTACGGGAGTCATCTCCCCCAGCCCTTTATATCTCTGAATATATATTTTGTCCTCTCTTAGTCCTTTAAGCCTTTCTTCCTTTTCCTGGTCAGAGTAAATCCAGAACTCCTGTTTACCGGACTTGATGCGATAAAGGGGTGGTTGAGCAATGTAGAGATAGCCCTGGTTAATTAACTCTGTCATATGGCGGTAAAAGAAGGTGAGTAGCAAAGTACGAATATGTGAGCCATCAACATCGGCATCGGTCATGATGATTATTCTGTGGTAGCGAAGTTTAGCGCTATCAAATTGTTCGTCAGCACTTGCTTTTAACGCTGTGACGATGGCTCTTAGCTCTGCATGTTCTAGAATCTTATCTTTGGCAGCCTTTTCTACATTTAGTATTTTGCCCCTGAGAGGGAGAATAGCTTGAAAACGGCGGTCTCGCCCCTGTTTAGCTGAGCCGCCGGCTGAGTCACCTTCAACCAAGTAAATCTCGCATTTTGCCGGCTCTTTCTCGGAACAATCGGCTAGTTTCCCTGGCAGAGTTGATGTTTCGAATCCAGTCCTCTTTAAAACGAGGTCACGAGCTTTGCGCGCTGCCTCTCTGGCTTTGGCGGAGGTGAGACACTTCTCTATAATGGCCCTTGCCTCGTTGGGGTGTTGTTCGAGGTAGAGGGACAGGCTATTTGCGACAGCAGATTCAACCTGACTTTTTACTTCGGGATTTCCCAACCTTGCCTTGGTTTGCCCCTCAAATTGGGGTTGTGGCAGCTTTACACTGATGATGACCGCTGCCCCTTCACGCACATCTTCTCCTGTTAAGTTGGGGTCGGTATCCTTTAAAAATTTAGTATTCCGGGCATAATCATTGAAAACTCGGGTTAATGCTGAGCGGAAGCCGGTAAGGTGGCTGCCTCCGTCTCTGGTATTGACACAGTTGGCGAAGGAGAGAAGGGATTCTGTAAAGCTATCGTTATATTGTAGAGCTGCTTCTATTATAGTGCTATCTATCATAGCGGAGATATAAATAGGGTAGGGGTGAATAACAGCTCTATTTCTATTGAGGCGGCGAATAAAACTAGCTATTCCCCCATCGAAGTAGAACGCTTTCTCTTGATTGTTTCTCTCGTCTTTAAGAGCTATTTCTACCCCTTTATTCAGGTAAGCTAGTTCCCTTAATCGCTGGCAGGCCAGGTCGAAATCATAGTCAATGCTCTCGAAGATTTCCTTATCAGCAAGGTAGGCAATTGAAGTGCCTGTGTCCTGGGCGTCGCCAGTAATTTCTATGTCGCCTTGGGGAATCCCCTGGTGATATTCGTGGCGGTAGATTTTTCCTTGGCGTTTAACCTCAGCTTTAAGCCAGGAGGATAAGGCATTTACTACCGAAGCACCAACGCCGTGGAGACCACTGGATACACCATAGACATAATTGCTGAACTTGGCTCCGGCGTGCAGGCGAGTCATGACTGCTTCCAAGGCTGTGACATCTTGTCCCGGGATAGTTTCTGTAGGGATACCTCGTCCATTATCAGTTACAGTGACGCTATTATCTTCATGTATTGTTACTTCAATTTGGTCACAGTAGCCAGCCATGGCTTCGTCTATGCTGTTATACACTATCTCGTAGAGGAGTTGGTGTAATCCGTGTCGATCGGTGCCGCCGATATACATTCCTGGTCGCAGGCGTACGGCTTTGATTTCATCTAAAATTTGGATATCTTTGGCGGTATATTCTCGGTTTACGTCTTCAGACATAGTTAATTCACGTTCTCATTTTGTGGTTGGGAAACCGCACATGATTGCGAGAAAATTCACACATTTCTACCAAACCAAGTCAAAAGTACAAGCGTTATTTGTTGGCCCGTCAAGAATTCGTTTCGCTGTTTTCATAGGGCCCAGAAAATCCTCTTGGATAAATCTTGGCCTCCCGAGCAACGGAGTTTTTACGCGCATATCTATTATACCATATTTAGGACAATGGCGTGTTTATTGTTGCGGAACAAGGGGGCAAGTCGTAGGGTGCATTATTGTCGCATTTCAAAGGGAACGGTAAGATAGATTCACTTGCTGGGGATACTCTCGAAATTTCTAAGATGCTGCCTGCTCATACTTGTTCAGGCTGTTTAATGTCGTTCAAAAGTCTGGTGGCTATTTCAGCCAAAGGAATGGTTTTCTGTTCTCCGCTTCTCATGTCCCGCAACATCACATTTCGCTTGCTGAGCTCTTGTTCGCCGAGGATAAGGGCGTAGGCAATGCCTAAGGAATTAGCTTGTCTCATCTGCCCTTTCAGGCTCTTATCACCTGTAGCTGTGATAACAGTAATACCAGCTTTACGTAGCTCCGAGGCAAGCTTCATCGCCTCAATCTTGGCTTCTTCCTCCAAGTAGGCGATAAAAGCATCAGGCTTGGGCAATGCCGGAATATCTAATTTCTGTTTCTTTAGATTCAATATTATTCTTTCCAGCCCGGCCGCAAAGCCCACCGCGGGAGTTGGTTTTCCTCCTAATTCCTCGATGAGATTATCATAGCGACCACCTCCGCCAAGCGTGCTTTGTCCTCCTTTATCTCGAGGTTCAACCTCGAACACTGTCCTGGTGTAATAATCCAGGCCACGGACCAATCTATGATTCAACTGAAAGGGGATGCTCATTGCCCCTAAATATTTTTGAACGCTTTGGAAGTGGAGTTGGCATTCAGGGCATAGATAATCGGGAATTTTCGGTGCGGTTTTAGCTATCTCCTGGCAGGAGGTTTTCTTGCAATCAAGCAGGCGTAGCGGGTTCTTGACCAGCCTGGCTTTGCAGTCGGGGCAAAGCTGGTCTGTATAACTTGCATAATGCTGCCTCAGTACTTCTAAATACCCGGGTCGGCAAAGCTTACAGCCAATGCTATTGAGTTGAATAGAAAACCGGGAGAGCCCTAGCGAATAAAAGAATTGTTGAGCCATTTCAATGACTTCAGCATCGAGGGCGGGGTCTGCATCCCCTAAAGCCTCAAAGCCAAATTGGTGATGCTGGCGGTACCTCCCAAATTGGGGACGCTCATACCTGAAGGCCGGCCCAATGTAATAAAGCTTCACTGGTTGAACTAAGTTAAATAATCCATGCTCTAGATAAGCTCGGCAAACTGGCGCTGTTAGCTCTGCCCTTAAAGCCAATTCCTGTCCACTTTTATCTTCGAAGATATACATTTCCTTGTCGACGATATCTGTCCCCCCGGCCACAGTTTTAGTGAAAAGCTGGGCATCTTCGAATATCGGCGTGCTCAATGGTTGGTAACCATAGAGCTGGCATAAGGAAGTAGCCTTTTCCTCTATGTATTTCCAGTAGGCATACTCTTGTGGCAGGATGTCGAACGTCCCCCGAGGTGCTTTATGCAAAGAAATCCTCCTTGTCTATCTTGTAGTTTACCATATTATTTATTGTGATTTGCAGAGATGGTGACACAGAAGTCATTGTGAGACATCCTCCTCTCCCTTTGTCATTGTGGGGAGTATGACGACGAAGCAATCCCCACAATAACTACGAGATTCTTCGCCTTCGGCTCAGAATGACAAGAGAGAAAAGGCGCGGAATGACAGGTAAAATTGCGTCGGCATTTATGTGGTTGACTATAATTTGCGTTACTTTTGCTATTTCAGTATTATGAATTAGATGGAAGTCAATGCGCTTATAGAACAGGCTAGCACTTACCTGCCTGATGATAAGGTAGCTCTGGTTAAAGCAGCTTATGAATTCGCTGCGAAAGCTCACCAGGGGCAGGTGCGTAAAACAGGAGAGCCTTATTTAGAACATCCTTTGACTACAGCCATGATTTTGGCTGAGTACCACCTTGATGCTGAAACCTTAGCTGCTGCCTTGTTGCACGATGTCCCCGAGGATTGTGGCGTATCATTAGACGAGATCGAGGCTGCCTTTGGTCCACAGGTAGTTAAACTTGTCGATGGGGTTACGAAGCTGGACAAGCTTACAAGTCGAGCTCGAACGAAGGAAACAAAGTCGAATGTTCAGGCGGAGAACTTACGCAAAATGCTCCTGGCTACGGCTGAAGACCTACGGGTAGTTCTTATCAAATTGGCAGACAGGTTACATAACATGCGGACACTGGGTGCTTTACCCGCAGAGAAACGACGTGCTATCGCTCAAGAGACCATGGAGATATATGCTCCCCTGGCGCACCGTTTAGGTATGAGAGAGGCGAAATGGCAATTAGAGGATTTAGCCTTTCGCTACCTGAAGCCACGGGTGTACCATCGGATTGCTCGTTTGATAGCAGGAAAGCGAGCCGAGAGAGAAGGCTTCATCACTGAGGTTAGTCAGATACTATGCCAGGAATTAGATAAGGCAGATATAAAAGCTAAGGTTTCCGGCCGGCCAAAACATATTTACAGCATCTATCAAAAGATGGGCAAGTATGATGCGCGGGGTAAGAATTTTGGGGATATCCATGACCTTTTCGCCTTACGTGTGTTAGTGGACTCGGTTTCAGATTGTTATAAGGCATTAGGTGTACTTCATAATCTTTGGCGTCCTATTCCTGAAGAATTCGACGATTTTATTGCTAATCCCAAGGATAATGGCTATCAAGCTTTGCATACTACGGTAATGTGTCGAGGTACAAGACCGCTAGAAATACAAATTCGGACCCATGATATGCATCGGGTCAACGAATATGGTGTGGCTGCTCACTGGCTCTATAAGGAAGGAAAAGTAGGTGAGCGGTTTAATGATGAAATAGCCTGGCTGCAGCAGATTGGTGATTGGCGGGAGGAGCTTGATAGTGAAGAGTTTCTGGAATCTATTAAAACCGATGTTCTTGTGGATCGAGTGTTTGTCTATACCCCCAAGGGGGAGATAAAGGAGTTGCCCAGGGGTGCTACCCCTCTGGATTTCGCCTTTCGAATTCATACGAACTTGGGCTATAGATGCATTGGAGCGAAAGTGAATGGGAGGCTTGGACCCTTTAATTATACTCTTAAGAATGGCGATGTGGTGGAGATTATGGCCAGCAAAGCAGATAAGGGCCCGAGCTTGGACTGGCTTAATCCCGAGCTTGGCTATATTAAGACGTCTCACGCGCGAAGCAAGGTTCGGCAATGGTTTAACAAGCAAGAGCGAAGTCAATCTATTGAAACTGGCAAGCAAATTTGGGATAGGGAGCTTAAGAAGTTGGGCATCGGTTTGCCCAGTGTCGACAAAGTAGCGCGTCTACTTGACTATGACGGCGCAGATGACCTTTTTGCCGCCCTGGGCAGCGGCAGCATCAATTCTTCTCAAATAATGCTTAAATTAAGCGGGGATTTGGAGCCAGCTGAAGAGGGGGTTGAAGTTCTGCCTCCACGAAAGGTCAGCCCCGTGAGTATTAACGTGTTGGGTGTGGGGGACCTACTTACCCGTTTGGCTAATTGCTGTCATCCCTTGCCCGGGGATAAGATTATTGGGTATATTACTCAAGGCCGGGGTATCACTGTGCACCGGAGGGATTGCCCTAATATTATCCATGAAGAGGAGAAAGAAAGGTTGATCAAGGTCGAGTGGGGTGATGTGGCGCAGGTTTACCCCGTGATGATTCAGGTTGATGCTTGGGATAGGGTTGGCCTTATTCGGGATATTAGTGCTATTATAGCCGAGGAGGGGGTAAACCTTGGCGAGGCAAGCATGGGCAACCACCGTGACGATAATGTCACACTGTATTTTACCTTGGAGGTGAAAAGTGCTGCTCAGCTAAGCAAAATAATGTCTAGAATTTATTCAGTATGGAACGTAGTAAGTGTAACGAGAAAGGGGGAAGTAAGTGTCAACTAGTAAGTCGAGTAACAAAGTAGCCAGGACAGCAGAGAGAAA
>JAUWGZ010000039.1 GCA_030606165.1 Dehalococcoidia bacterium | reverse complement strand
AACCCGCTGATGTCAATAGCTATTACAGCGCCTTTATTCCTGATAATTGGTTTTGCAATTCACAGAACTATATTCACAACCCTCAGGAAGAGGGCACCCACGCCCGGTGCTTTTGAGGGGAACTCTCTGCTAGCCGCTTTTGGTCTCATGTTTGTAGTCCAGAATATAGCCCTGTTGATATGGGGAGGTCAACCGCGGGCATATACCTGGTTATCTGGGGGGGTGCACATCTTGGGGGCAAGCGTTAGTCTCTCTAAGCTGGTAGCCCTTGTCATAGCTGTAGCCCTGGGTGTAGCCTTTTACATCTTTGTAAACCGCTCCCGTCTGGGGAAAGCCATCAGAGCGGCGGCTCAAGACCCGGCGACGGCTGGACTCATGGGGATAAACATCGACCGTGTGTTGCCTTTATGCTTCGGGCTGGGCATACTATTGGCTGGTACTGCCGGCGTGCTTTTAAGCATGTGCTACCCAATTTCCACATTCATAGGGATAAGATACACCATAATAGCCCTTGTTGTGGTTGCCCTGGGCGGGCTGGGCAGTATTTCGGGCAGCTTTATCGGGGGATTTATACTCGGCATTGTGGGCAGCTTGGTCGCCCGGCTAGAGTCCGGTTTAGTCATGGTTGCTTTCTATGGCATCCTCATGCTCCTGCTGATAGCGAGACCCAGAGGTCTTCTCGGGAAGAAGTGAGATGGATATCAGCAAGTTTACATCCAAAAAGTTCTTAGCAACAGCGGGGGTTCTCCTGGCTATCCTGGTCTTTCTAGCCACGTTTCCTACATACGGTTCAAATTCTGCCGTCGGCATAGGGCTTACCATCCTGATGTATATCATCCTTACAGTAAGCTGGGTTATGTTTTCCGGTCCCACCGGTTACATGTCACTGGCGACGGCTGCCTTCTTTGGAATTGGTGCGTATACCTGCGCGTTTCTCTACCAAAAAAGCGGACCATTACTGCCCCTGCCCGCTGTTATCATTGCCGGTGGGCTGGTGAGCTTTATATTTGCTTTCGTGGTAGGCTTGGTGACCCTGAGACTCAAGGGCATGTATTTTGCCATGTTCACCTTCGGATTCGTCATGCTCCTCAATCAGTTTATGGTATATTATGAGCTTAATATACTAGGCGCACGTGGGCAAAGGGTCTTCCCAATAACCAACCAAACTGCTTTTTACATAGTTCTTGTTATACTCGTGCTGACATTGCTGGCTGCCTATCTTATCAGGCGCTCGAGACTGGGCTTAGCCATGCAGAGCATCGGTGAGAACGAGGAGGCGGCGGCTCACATGGGAGTCAACACAACTATGGTGAAGGTCCTCACCTTTGCTATCAGTGCCTTTTTCATGGGGGTAGTCGGGGCAACTATGGCCCCCAGATGGGAATATGTCGACCCATCAGTCGCCTTCAATATGTTGTATTCCTTCATGCCAATCTTGATGGCTGTCTTTGGCGGCATGAGAGAGCTGTACGGCCCGGTAATAGGTGCTGCCATCTTTGCCTATTCAGAGCGAACGCTAAGGCTCAGGTTTCCCTATCATTATATGCTCGCCTTCGGCATCGCACTGATACTCATTATCATATTTCTGCCCGGTGGCTTGACGGGGCTGGTACCAAACTTGAAGGATAAGCTGAGCGGCCTAATAGCAAGGTTACGGAAAGGAGGCCAGTCGGAGCAAAATGCCAATACTTGAAGGCCAAGGCGTAACTAAGTTTTTTGGGGGGTTGGCGGCGGTATCCAATGTTGATTTCCATGTTGACCAGGGCGAAATCGTGGGTCTGATTGGTCCCAATGGAGCGGGTAAGACAACGCTGTTTAACTTAATATCGGCGGCTTTTCCTATTAGCTCAGGGGAAATAAGATTTAAAGGCCAGAAGCTCAACGGCTTAAAGCCGCATCAAATCTGCAAGCTGGGAGTGGCCAGGACATTTCAAGAGACTAAAGTTTTCGCCAACATGCCAGTCCTTCAGAATGTACTGGTGGGGGCGTTTTTCGGAAGCCCAAACCGTGTATCATGGGCAGATGCTGCCAGGGAAGCTACCCAGGCGTTAGAGTTTGTCGAGTTGTCGGCGATGAGCACAATCCCGGCTAAAGACTTGACCCTGGTCAACCAGAAGCGCACTGAACTAGCCAGAGCATTAGTCACCAAGCCCGAACTGTTGTTGCTTGATGAGTTGATGGCCGGTCTAAACCCCACGGAGGTAAGCGAGTCTATGGAGCTGGTAACCAGGATTCGGGATAGAGGGATTACCATTCTTATGGTTGAGCATGTCATGAAAGCCATCATGGGCATTTGTGAGCGGATTATGGCCCTCCATAATGGTGAGAAGATTGCTGAAGGAACATGCCAGGAAATTTCCTGCAATAAGACAGTTATCGAGATATACCTTGGAGAGGAGGCTCATGCTGGAAATTAGCAACCTGGATGTTTTTCATGGCAAGTCTCAAGCCTTACGGGATGTTTCGTTAAGAGTCAATGAGGGGGAAATAGTGGCTTTGGTGGGCGCCAATGGCGCCGGTAAAACGACACTGCTTAATACCGTATCCGGTCTACTACGCCCAGCTTCAGGTAGCGTGGAGTTTCTTGGTAAGAGAATAGATAGGCTAGCCCCTCATAAAATTATGAAACTAGGCATTTCTCAGATACCCGAGGGCAGAAAGCTTTTTACAGACATGACAGTGCGTGAAAACCTGGAGCTGGGTGCGTATACCTCAGAAGCCTGGAAGCGGAAGAAAGAGACGCTTGAGCAGGTTTACCAACTTTTTCCGATACTAAAAGAAAGAGGAAGGCAATCAGCTAGTAAATTAAGCGGCGGTGAAGGGCAAATGGTAGCCATCGGGCGAGGCTTAATGTCCAATCCCAGACTGTGCATGTTCGATGAGCCATCGTATGGTCTGGCACCGAAATTATTCTCAGAAGTTATCGAGGTCATAAAGCGCCTGCGTGAGCAGGGAATTACCATCTTCCTGGTTGAGCAAAATGTTCGACGTACCCTTGAGGTAGCCGACCAGGCATACGTGCTGGAAAACGGGCAGATTGTCCTAGAGGGAAAAGGCAAAGACCTTCTCCAAGACGAACAGGTAAAGAAAGCCTATTTAGGACTGTAGCTTAAGCAGTGTGATATGCCGCCGAAGGCAGTGGCGAGGCTTTTGTCACTTGAGCATTAAAAGAGAGCGTTTAGTATTGTCATTCTGAGGAGTCCAAATTCATTTGGACGACGAAGAATCTGAGAGATTCTCTTCGCGGAGTTTACCCTGAGCGGGGTTAGATTCTTCGCTTCGCAGATCCTTCGCTTCGCTCAGGATGACAAGAGGCGAAGAACCCACAATGACAAATGGAAGTTACTAAACGATCACTATTAAAATGTAGCTGCCCAATCTATTGGGCGACCTCCTTTGTCATTGCGAGTCCCGATTTATCGGGGCGAAGCAATCTTGGTGGGGCTGTTGAGTATGGAGATTGCCACGCGGAGTTTATCCTGAACGGAAGTGAGATTCTTCGCCTGCGGCTCAGAATGACAAAAGTGAAGGGCTCGCAATGACAAAAAAGCGTTGCGATTGATGAATCAAGCAACTACAAAATGACCGAATTTGAACGAAAATCAGAATTAAGCAGTTTATAGCAAAGAAAGGAGGTAAGGTATGGCACGAGGTTATATGGGAAGGGTCCTGTTTGTGGACCTTTCTAAAAATAAGCTAAGGGATGAGGCGCTCGACGAAGAGCTTTGCCGCCAGTTCATTGGAGGCTATGGCATCGGCGCCAGAATCCTCTTCAGCCGACAAAAGGCTGGTGTCGACCCACTGGGACCGGATAATACCCTGGGCATCCTCAGCGGCCCATTTAGCGGTACCCCGGCGGTTTCGGGCACACGGTACACTGTGGTAGCAAAATCACCGCTGACCGGAGGCTGGGGTGATGCCAACTCCGGTGGTTATTTCGGTGCCTTCCTGAAGTTCGCCGGCTACGATGCCCTGTTCTTTACCGGCATATCAGCAAAGCCGGTCTACCTCTTTATCAATAATGGCAAGGCTGAGATGAGGGATGCCGCCCACCTGTGGGGGAAAGACACTTACCAGACCGAAGAGATACTCAAATCCGAGCTTGGCAAGGATGTAGAGGTGGCTTGCATTGGCCCATCCGGGGAGAATCTCTCTCTCACCTCGGCGATTGTAAGCAGGATCAGAACCGCGGCTCGTTCCGGTCTGGGTGCCGTGATGGGCTCAAAGAAGCTCAAGGCAGTGGCGGTGAAGGGCAACATGAAGGTCCCCCTTGCCGATGAAGCAAAAACCAAGGAACTGAGAAAAAAATACCTGGCTGAACTGGGGGGGCATATTGTCTGGTTAAAACCCTTCGGCACGACTTTCCTCGTTGATATCGGCGTCCAGAGCGGTGATTCGCCGGTTAAAAACTGGGCAGGAGTAGGGGTTACCGACTTTCCAGATTTTCAACCAATAGCAAAAGAGGCTGTGGCAGAGCGTACGGAGAAGAAGTTTGCCTGTTACCAGTGCCCTATCGGATGCGGAGCGTATATGAAGGCAGGGACCGGAGAATATAAATATGAGGCGGGTTCACGCAGACCGGAATATGAAACGATTGCCATGTTTGGCACCAATTGTCTCAATAACAACCTGGACTCAATAATCAAGGCAGCCGATATTTGCGACCGCTCTGGGATTGACACCATCTCTGCCGGGGCTGCCATCGCCCTGGCTATTGAATGCTTCGAGAGAGGGCTTATCACCAAGGCCGATACCGATGGCATCGAAATGACATGGGGCAACCATAAATCTATCGTTGCCATGACCGAAAAAATAGCCAAGAGGGAAGGTTTCGGTGATGTGTTAGCCGATGGAGTAAAGGCGGCAGCGGAGAAGATTGGCAAGGGCGCCGACCAATACGCCATACATGTTGGGGGGCAGGAGCTTCCGGCACATGACCCGAAGCATGCGTTTTACTTCGCCACTAGCTACAGGCTGGACCCCACTCCAGGTCGTCATTTTGTGGGCTCGGAGTTGTCGGACGCCCCCAATTATCCTTCAGGACTGCTGCCTGAATTCGACTTAAGGTCTTTTTCCGGACGGGGAGAAGCGCGCAAGAGGGGCAGCAATTTCCACCAGGCCGTGGTTTGTACCGGGACTTGCCTGTTCGTGTTCTGGGCTTTTCCCAACATTGACCCTATTGCTGACTTCATGAGGACGGTTACCGGCTGGGAAATAACCAACGACGAATTGCTTAAGACGGGGGAGAGAATTTCTAACCTCCGGCAGGCTTTCAATATTCGAGAGGGGCTGAACCCGCTAGAGTTCAAAGTCCCCGACAGGGTTCTGGGCAAGCCACCACTGAAAGAAGGACCCGTGGCCGGAGTAACCGTTGATGAAGACACCATGATCAAAGAGTACCTGACAGCCATGGATTGGGACCTCAAGACAGCCAAGCCGAGTAAAAAGAAACTGCTGGAACTGGGGCTGGCAGACGTGGCTCAGGAACTCTGGCCTTAACCAAGACAACTCAGGCAGGAATTTGCGCCAGCAATTAGTGGGGCTGCTTAAATTAGGGCAGCCCCGAGGCTTCACTGTTTAGCTTTTCCAAAATCGTAATAGTTCGGTTTTTTCCGACAAGCTCCCTCTCAAAAATTAGTGTCTCTCCATCTCCCCTTAGGATAAGGGGGGTTACCTGAGACAGGGTCGCTGTGATTTCGTCGTTATAAAGGTATTTATTCATAACTCCCCCGCCTGCCTGCTCGCCGTACCTGCTCGCCGTATGACTCCAGCAGGCGAGTGACTCCAACAGGCGAGCCGAGCCTTGGCCTGCTTGCGCTAAAGCTTCAGCGAAGGCAAGCGGGCAGGCCTTCCCCCTCTTATCTTAAGAGGGGGAATCTTGGAAAACTTACCTGCAGACCCTGGGTTCTTGCTGCCTAAAGCATCACATGTCCACCATCTACCACGATAGTCTGCCCGGTGATTAAATCCGAGTCTGCTGAGGCGAGAAATACCACTGCCCCTCCCACGTCTCCAGGCTCTGCACGCCTTTTTATCATTTGGGCGGCGACAACGCTCTCGAACAATTTTTCACTGCCTTCCTGGCCCAAACTGGCTTCGGTAGCCGTATATCCCGGAGCAACAGCATTAACATTAATACCGGATGGACCTAAAGCGGCGGCTAAAGATTGGGTCATTGTGTAAATCGCTGATTTGGTTAAAGCATAAGGCAAAAACCACTGAGAGTCCGGGACTTTAAAGACATCAGAGGCAATATTGATAATCTTACCTTTTTTCTGCTTTATCATAAGGGGAGCTATCGCCTTACAGACCAGCCAATTTCCCCGTACATTCACCGTAAACATCTGGTCCCACTCCTTCACCGTCCAGACATCCCAGGGCTTGGCATTGAGTCCGTACCATATAGCAGCATTATTGACGAGGATATCGACCCTGCCATATTGCTGCATGACCTTTTCCGCTATCTTTTTACCAGTATCTTCGTGCGAGATATCAGCCTCCATGATTGCTACTTCCCCGCCTTTAGCCTTTACCTCGTTAACCGTGCCCTGAGCCCTTTCCAGACTGGTAGTAGTTAATAGTAGTTTGGCTCCTTCCTCGGCAAACTTTAAGGCGAAGACCTTGCCAAAACCACGGCTAGATCCGGTTATAATGGCTACTTTGTCCTTTAATTCTCCTGACATATCTCCCTCCTTTTAATTTCTCAGTTTGTTTACCTTTGACTTTCCGTTCTAAACGCCTTCATTTTTGAGATTAAGACCGCTCACATTTCGTGTATTCTATGTCAGGGGGTGGAAAAACTCAAGCTTTAACGTGTGGGCTACCCACATAACCTTTGACATTCCCTTTTTCAAATTCATCCAGGATAATTTCAGTGGTCCACATAGTTATTTCCATAATAGCACAGCCGTGTGTTATTCCCAGGAATTCCATATTCATGTCATCACGTGTCAAGTCCCAGGCTTTCCCAAACCATTTCCTTTGTATAGCCGTGCAGAGTATGGAATTATATTTCTGGTAACACCTGTTTACGAGAGTATTCCGAACGGTGGCAAAACCCTTCTGCAAATTCATGAGGTACAGAGGCCCCCCCTGTGCCCCCCCCTGGATTCCCAGAGCCAGGCCGATGGCCAAAGCGCCGCTGGCTACAGCACCACAGTTACCATCGCAAATCAAGCCAATACCCGCGGTCGTAACACACACCCCGGAAAAAAGCCTATCCTCCATATCCTTGGGGATAATTTCCAGCCCCCCCCATCTCAGGGCATCAATTACTGCCATAAATGCGCACTCGCCGCAGCCTTTGTATTTTGCTTCATATTCTATAGCCAGTTCATTGGATTTTTTGATAATCTCGTCCTTTGTCTTTGTGAGCTTGACCATAATTATAATGCCTCCGTTTCACTTAAAATTATACGCATTGTATCATAAATAAACGGCTTCCTGTCAAATTGTGAGAGCGTTTAGTAATGTCATTCTGAGGAGTCCAAATGAATTTGGACGACGAAGAATCTCTAGACGCCGTCCTGAGCATTACGAGATCCTTCGCTTTGCTCAGGATGACAGAAGGCGCAGAGCTCAGGATGACAACCAAATGTTATTAAACAATCTCAAATTGTGTCGCTTTGCCGACGGATATGTAGAAAAATTTCTCTGCCTTTGTTATAATCTTTTTTTTCAGATAACATTAACGCTAGCGGACTATAGAGTCCAATACAGCTCAAGGAGGGAAAGTAAAGATGGCTAAAGACCTAGTTAACACGTTAGCTGATTTGAAGGAACAAGAGGCTATTGAGATTGTAAAAGATAGGCTGAGTGCTGGTGATGACCCATTCAAGATTATGGAAGATGCCAGAAAGGGCATGGAAATCGTAGGCAAGCGCTTTTCCGAAAGCGAATACTTTATACCTGACCTGGTGTACTCCGGTGAGATACTGAGAGTAGTAACCGAACTGGTCAAGCCCAAGCTGACCAAGACGACGGAGAGCAAGAAGCTGGGCAAGGTTGTCTTCGGCACTGTTGCCGGGGATATACATGATATCGGCAAGGATATCGTCGTCTTCATGCTCGATGTTAACGGCTTTGAGGTCCATGACCTCGGCGTGGATATCCCGGCGCAAAAGTTTGTTGAGAAGATAAAGGAGACTGGCGCCCCTATCGTCGGCTTAAGCGGGTTTCTTACGCTGGCTTTTGATTCCATGAAAGAAACCGTGGAGGCCATAAAAGCTGCCGGCTTGCGAGACAAGGTAAAGGTCATGATTGGCGGCGGGCAGATGAGTGATGAGATAAAGAACTACACCGGCGCCGATGCCTACGGCAAGGACGCCATGGCCGGAGTATCTCTGGCCAAGAAATGGACCGGTGTCGGCTAATAATCCCAGATAATTTACAGGAGGCAATAACATGGAAAAACAATGGGAAGAGATGTCATCGGATGAAAAGCAAGAGGAAATGTTCAACCGCTGGCTTTCGCCAAAAGACTCGCAGGGAAACGGCCTTAAATTCCAGAGCCCCCAGACCGAGAAGGCTTTCAAGGATAGGATAACCAGGATAAAAGACGCCATTCAAATGAAGAAATTGCCGGACAGGGTACCGGTTTTTCTCGCTCCTAGCTTCTTCCCAGTGTATTACGCAGGAATAACCCCACAAGAATCTATGTATGACTACGACAAATGCTGCATGGCATTCAAAAAATTTGTCCTAGACTTTGAGCCGGATGGGCATCTTGGCGCGTTTGTACCCGGGGCGGGTAAGGCTCTCGAGATTCTTGACTACAAGCTATATTCCTGGCCCGGGCACGGAGTTTCCCCCGATGCCTCATACCAGGCTAACGAGGGCGAATACATGAAGGCGAATGAATATGAAGCCTTAATTGACGACCCGTCTAATTTCTTCAGCAACACCTATCTGCCGCGCGTATTCGGAGCCTTAGAGGGCTTTAAGATGCTACCGGCTCTCACCGGCATACTGGAAATGTACGGCGTCGCCGTCAACTTCATACCCTTTGGTTTACCCCCCGTTCAAGCCTCCTATAAGGCTTTTTTTGAGGCCGGCGCTGAAGCCTTAAAATGGATAGGAGCTATGGGTGCCTGGAATGACGAGATAGCCGCAGCTGGGTTCCCCATCATCGTCGCCGGATTCACCAAGGCACCTTTTGATGTAATTGGCGACACCCTCAGGGGCACCAGGGGGATAATGCTGGATATGTACCGCCAGCCCGATAAGCTCCTCGAAGCCCTGGACAGACTGACCCCGCTAATGATTAAGATGGGAGTAGGCACAGCCCAGATGGCCGGACACCCGCTAATATTCATGCCTCTGCACAAAGGGGCTGACGGCTTCCTCTCCGATGCCCAATTCAAGAAGTTCTACTGGCCCACCTTTAGAAAGGTCATGATGGGCTTAATTGCTGAGGGAGTCGTACCAATGCCAGCGGCTGAGGGGCGTTGGACCACGCGTCTAGAGGTTGTCCAGGACCTACCCAAAGGTAAGACTCTATGGATGATAGACCAGAGCGACATAGCTAAAGCCAAGAAAACACTGGGCAAGGTAGCCTGCATGTACGGCAATGTGCCCTCCGACATACTAGCCGTAGGTACCCCCCAGCAGGTGAAGGACTACGTCAAGAACCTCATCAATACTTGCGCCAAGGGCGGTGGTTTTATCGTGAGCAATGGGGCATTCTTTGACCAGGCAAAGGCAGAAAACGTCCACGCGGTGGTTGACACCACCAAGGAATACGGCGTATACAAATAGCTACCTAACAGGCTGGGGTGGTAACATAAGAGCAGAGGAGAGGCTGGGTTATGCCCGTAATTCGTGATATCCCCCTGAGCCTGAAGACCAGGGAGGTACTACGGCGGCAGGGACTGGGGGGAGGAGCTAAAGTCAGGCCTGAGATAAAAAGTTTAATTCGGGAACTACTCGCCAGTGTCAAGAAGGCTCGCCTGCTGGAGCCAGCGGTGGCTTATGAATGCTATACGGTAAGCAGTATGAACGGCAGCCAGATATCGCTGGAGGGTGATAAAGCGATACACGGCCCATTAATACCAGCAATCTTCCCCGAGGCGAAGAAGCTTGCCATTATACTCTGCACCATCGGCCCCAGGCTGGAAAAACAGGTAACAGACTACAGTAAAAGCGGTGAGACTATGCGGGGAATGATTCTGGATGGTATCGGCAGCACTGCCGTGGACATGCTGGTCCCGGAAGCCCTTAGACTTATCGCCAGTGAGGTCTCATCGCGAGACTATGAGACAAGCAGCCCGGTTAACCCGGGTATGCCCGGTTTTCCCCTGACCGAGCAGTGGAACCTGTTGGGACTGGTCAACGCAGATGAAATCGGCGTGAGCCTGACCGCTTCGGGAGTACTGGTCCCCCGCAAATCGACTTCCATGGTCATTGGCATCGGTCCCAAGATGACAAGGTGGACAGAGGCCGAAGTCTGTGCCCGCTGCAGCCTCAGGGAAACCTGTCACTATAAAGTAACAGGATAGGAAGAAAATGGCTGATTTCACCATTGATTTTGAGCCGGTAGGGCGAAGAGGTAAGTGTCAGAAGAATGAGTCTCTTCTAGCCTGCGCTCGCCAGCTTGGCGTGGGTATCAGCAGCATATGCGGGGGTGAGGGAATATGCCACGCATGCAAGATGCAAATTCTAAGTGGCACTGTCTCCACGCCAACACCCGGCGAACATGAAGCATTTAACTCACAAGAACTAAAGGAGGGATGGCGACTAGCCTGTCAGGCCTATCCCGCCAGTGACTGCAAAATAGCTGTGCCCGCTGAGTCAATGACCACCCCACAGCGGCTCCAGGTGGAGGGGCTGGAGATAAAAGTCCGCCCCGAGCCATCGGTTCGAGCCTACCGTTTGCAGCTAGCCGCCCCCTCACTAGAAACCCCTCAGGCTGATGCCGACCGCCTGCTCAAGGCACTAAACCAGCAACACAAGCTGAGATGCACTAAGATTGATATTGGTGCCCTGCGCACCATCTCTGACCAGCTGCGGTCCTGGAAGTGGAAAAATCAGGCTGTAGTCCGTAACGGCAAGGTGATAGCCATTCTCCCTCCAAAAAGCCGCCAGCTGGGGCTAGCCATAGACCTGGGCACCACCAAGGTTGCCGGCTACCTGGTCGACCTGAGCAACGGGCAGACCCTAGCCGCCAAAGGGATAATGAATCCCCAGATTAGCTATGGAGAAGACATCATCAGCCGTATTACCAGGGTGGTAAAGTCACCAGATAAGGGTGTGCAGTTACAGAAGCTGGCGGTTGACGCCATCAACGAGCTGAGCACCGACCTCTGTGCTGAGGTTGGGGCCAAACCTGAAGAAATCGTGGAAGCGGTGGTCGTGGGCAACACCACCATGCACCACCTCTTTCTCCGCCTGCCGGTAAAACAGCTTGCCCTCTCCCCCTTCGTGCCTGTTATCAGCCGGGCGTTGGAGGTCAGAGCTGGGGAGCTGGGGTTAAATATTGCCCCCGGGGCGTATGTACACATGCTGCCCAACATCGCTGGCTTCGTTGGCGCCGACCATGTCTCCATGCTGCTGGCAACAGACGCCTGGAAAGCAAAAGAAACAACGGTGGCTCTGGACATCGGGACTAATACCGAGGTCTCTCTAATCTACAAGGGGAAGATAACCACTACCTCTTGTGCCTCCGGACCTGCCTTTGAGGGCGGTCATATCAAGTACGGCATGCGGGCAGCCACAGGAGCTATTGAACGCCTGCGCATAGACGGCGATAAAATCCAGTACCAGACCATCGACGGGGCGCCGCCGGTTGGCATTTGCGGGTCGGGCATACTTGATGCACTAGCCCAGCTTTATCTGGCTAAAATTATTGATGAGGGTGGCAGGATAACAGACAATCGACCTCGCGTTCGTTCCTACAAGGGACAGCACGAGTTTATATTAGTCAGCAAGGAGGAGCGGAAAGGGAAGCCAGCCATCACCATCACCCAGCATGACGTGAGAGAGTTGCAGCTGGCTAAAGCCGCCATTCGCACCGGCATCCAGGTGCTTCTGGAAACGAGCGGCTGCTCTGAAGCTGAGATTAAGCAGGTCATCATTGCCGGAGCTTTTGGTACTTACATCGATGGAGCCAGTGCGGTGGCAATCGGCATGTTGCCACCACTGCCCTTAAACCACTTCCGGCAGGTGGGCAACGCCGCCGGCATGG
>JAUWGZ010000078.1 GCA_030606165.1 Dehalococcoidia bacterium | reverse complement strand
GCCGGGCATTTCTTCTCCTGTATGTGGGCTTCATATTCATCTCTAAAATACTCAAGGGTGGTGAGCACGGGGTTGGGACAAGTCTGTCCCAGACCACAGAGCGAGCATTCCTTGACCGTCTTAGCTATGGTAAGCAGGGTATTTATATCTTCTTCACATCCTTTGCCCTGAGTGATTCTGGTCAGAATCTCCAGCATTTGTCTTGTTCCCAGGCGGCAAGGGACACACTTCCCGCAGGACTCAGATTGAGTGAAGCTCAAGAAATACCTGGCTATTTCTACCATACAGGTGGTCTCGTCCAGCACCACCATACCGCCAGAGCCCATAATCGAGCCTAATTGAGCCAGTGTTTCATATTCCACGGGGGAATCGAGAAATCGGGCAGGGATACAGCCACCTGAAGGACCACCCGTCTGCACCGCCTTAAACCGCTTGCCCCTGGGGATACCACCCCCGATATCAAAAATGATGGTGGACAGAGGAGTACCCATAGGCACCTCCACCAACCCACTGTTGGCAATCTTCCCCGTGAGGGCAAAGACAGCCGTCCCCTTGCTCTTTTCCGTACCTATGCCGGCGAACCAGTCAGCCCCGCGGTCAATGATGATGGGAATGAAGGCCAGACTTTTTACATTGTTGATAGTAGTGGGCATTCCTTCCAGGCCTGATTGAGCAGGAAATGGAGGGCGGGGACGAGGCATGCCCCGTCGGCTCTCAATAGAAGCCATTAGAGCTGTTTCTTCACCACAAACAAAGGCCCCGGCACCTTCTTTGATGTGCACCACAAAATCAAAGCCCGAGCCGAGAATATCTTTACCCAAAAAACCCCTTCCCTGGGCTTGCTCCAAGGCAGCGTGAACTCGCTTTACTGCTAAGGGATACTCGGCACGGACATAGATGTAGCCCTCATTGGCACCTATGGCATATCCAGCAATGGTCAGCCCTTCAACAACAGCATGGGGGTCCGCTTCCAAGATGGAGCGGTCCATAAAAGCACCGGGGTCGCCTTCGTCAGCATTGCAGATGACATATTTCTTTTCCCCAGGAGCGCTGCGGCAAAACTCCCACTTGCGACCGGTGGGGAAACCAGCACCACCCCGCCCACGGAGGCCAGATTTCTTAACCTCCTCAATAACCTGCTCGGGAGTCATCAAAAGAGCCTTTCTCAGCGCCCGATAACCTCCATGAGCAATATAATGCTCGATTTTTTCCGGGTTGATGTGCCCGCAATTGCGCAGGATGACACGCTGCTGTTTCTTATAGAAGTTTATCTCTGAATAGCGCGGTATGGCTTCGCCAGTTACCGGGTCGTGGTAGAAAAGGCGTTCCACAGGCTTGCCATCTCGAAGATGTGAGGTGACAATTTCTGGAGCATCCTCGGCCTGGACATGGGTATAGAAAATGCCTTCAGGTTCAATGACTACATTGGGACCCTGCTCGCAGAAACCGTGACAACCAGTGAAATCCACCTCGGCATGGCTTATCCCTTGTCGGCTTATTTCTTCCTTAAGCGCCTCATAGACAGCATCAGAGCCGCTGGAAAGGCATCCCGTTCCTTGACAAACAAGGACAGTACGATGGTTTTCCATACTATCCTCCACCCTCCCGATTCCTGAACAACTGCTCCACCTTCTTAGGGTTCATATGACCATGGACGTGGTCACCAACGACTATATTAGGTGCCAGGGCACAAACACCGATGCAGGCCACAGTTTCCAGAGTATATTCCAAATCAGGGCGAGTCGCACCCTCGTCTAAATCTAGATGCTGCTTAACCAAGTTCAATATCGTCTTCCCCCCCCGCACATGGCAAGCTGTCCCCCGACAAACTCTGACAACTTTTCTGCCCCGTGGCTGAGTGTAGAGCTGGGTATAAAAACTAATCACCCCTTGTACCTGACTGGGAAAAAGCCCCAGGCTTCTGGCTATAAGCGGTATAGACTGAGGAGGGATATACCCTAACTCACTTTGGATTTTTTGCAGCAGCGGTATCATTGCCCACTTCTGCTGACTATATTCAGAAACAATGGCATTCATTCGTGCTAGGTCAGCCTTTGTGATTGTCTTCGCTTTATTCATTAAGCCTCACCCTTTCTATTCTCATACTAAGTAGCACGGGGGCTTGTCCCCCATCCTTTTGCCGAGGACAAGCCTCGGCGTTACAATTTCTCTATTTTTACATTGCATGCTTTCAGTGAAGGCGCTTTTGTTTCTGGATTTAAGACAATTTCGAACAGCTCATTAACCGGAGTCTCTGGGAATGAAACTGGCATAAAGAGCATCCCTTCACGTAGTGTATCGGTAATCTTAACCATTGCAGTCACCTCGCCTACAGGTGAGGTGACCTTGACCTTCTCACCATCAGTGATGGCAAGTTTTCTGGCGTCAGACTCATAAATTTCCACAAAAGCCTCTGGGGTGAATTTTTTCAATCGTAAAGACCTGGAGCTTCTTGAGCCAGTGCCAAAGTGATAAAGAGTAGTCCCGGTGAGCAGAGTAAAGGGATAATCTGATTTTCTCTCTTCTGCTTGTGGAGTATATTTAATGGGGGAGAAACGGGCAAATCCCTTCAAGAGTTGCCTACCATAGGTGCGTCCTGTTTCCCCGTAGGCTAACTCATCCTGTCTTTCGGAATCAGTATAGGCTTCGTATGAAGGAACTAATTCCTCAATCTCACTCATAACATCCTGTAGAGAGGAATATGGCATCGGAGACCCCATTTTGTCAGCCAGCCGCAGGATTATTTCCCAGTCTGGCAGGCTTTCACCAATAGGCTCGAACGCTTTACGCACCCTGTTTACCCTTCCCTCGAAGTTAGTGAAAGTCCCGTCCTTTTCAGCGAAGCTTGCTGCTGGCAGAACTACATTTGCCAGTTTGGCCGTTTCTGTAAGGAACATATCTTGGACCACGAGGAAATCGAGGGAAGTCAGGATTTCTGCAACGAGCCTCGAATTTGGAAAGCTCAAGACAGGATTTTCTCCTACGATGTACATGCCTTTAATCTTTCCCTTTTTTACCTGCTCCATAATCTCCAGGGTCGTTAGTCCAGCCTCAGCCGGCAAACTTGCTCCCCAACGTTCTTCGAACCTCTCCCTGGCCTGGGCATCCGTTACACTCTGATATCCAGGCAGAAATTTGGGCAGTGTTCCCATGTCGCAGGCGCCTTGTCCATTGTTTTCCCTTTGTAGGGCATAGATGCCACCTCCCTTACGCCCAATGTTTCCCGTCAGTAACGCCAAATTTGCCAGGGCCCCCACACCATCCGTTCCTGTGGTATACTGCGTGATTCCCGTGCCATAGACAATTGCCGCCCGGCTTGCTCTAGCATAAAGTCGAGCGGCGGTGCGAATTTCTTGACCTGTAACGCCAGTAGTCTTCTCGACATACTCCAGGGTATACTTTTTCAAGCTTTCGTCAAAAGCTTCAAAATTATCCGTTCTTCTGGCGACAAATTCCTCGTCCAGCAAGCCTTCGTCGATAATCACCTTGGCCAGACCATTTATCAGAGCCACGTCAGTGCCGACTTCAGGTCGTAACCAAAGATGGGCAAACAAAGAGAGCTTTGTCTGCCGAGGATCTATCAACAATAATTTGACACCGCGCTGTTTGACAGCACGCTTTATGGCATAACCGACGGCAGGGGCTGAGGAACTGGGATCAGTCCCGATGACTAATATGAGTTCTGATTGCTCCAGATCACTAAGGTAATTCGTAGTGCCGGAGAAGCCAAGGGAAGACCCCAGGCCCATACGACTGGCGGAGTTGTACAAGCGACCGCCATTATCAATATTGTTGGTGCCCAGCACACACCTGGCGAATCTCTGCAGGACATAGTTATCTTCGTTGGTACACTTGGATGAACCTAGAACAGCTAGGCTGTCGGAACCTCGCTCATCCTTTACTCGATTGAATCCAGTAGCTACTTGCTCCAGGGCTTCTTCCCATGACACCTCCTCAAAAGTGTTATCCTTTTTGACCAGGGGTTTGAGCAACCTATCCGGGCTATGGATAAAATCACAGCCATAGCTTCCTCTCACACAGAGCGTGCCTTTGTTCACCGAGCTTTCCTTGCCTGGCACGATCCGCACTACATGTCCATCCTTGGCTTCCAGACAAATGCTACAGCCACAGCCACAGTAGGGACAGGTTGTCTGGATAACAGTCTGGGTTGTTCCTCTATATGTTTTCTCCTTCTCCGTCAGCGCGCCTGTAGGGCACAGCGCCACACAAGTTCCACAGAAAGTGCACTCGGAGTTTTCCAGTGGCAAATTGTTCAGTGTCGCCGGTATGGTCGTAAATCCTCGTTGAAAGTAGTCAATAGCACCTTCAACGACTAGTTCCTGGCAGGCTCGAATACATTTGGCGCACAGTATGCACTTGCTCAAATCCCGTTCAAGGAAGGGATTGACCTCCTCAATGCTGGCCATCTGGGGAATCCTTTGCAACTCCACCAATCCGATGCCCAGGTCTGAGGCAATTTGGCGTAGCTGGCAGCGATTGCCTTTATCGCATACCAGACAGGAATCAGGATGACTGATAAGCATCAGCTTAACTATGGTTTTGCGACGCTCTAGGACTCGTGGGGAATGCGTGTTGATTACCATCCCCGATGCTATCGGGGCGACACAAGATGCTAATAAGGCATTATTTCGTTCATCTTCTACCAGACAGACACGGCAAGCCCCAACTGAAGTGAGTTGAGGATCATGACAGAGTGTGGGGATATCTATGCCTGATTCCTTCGCCAGTTCCAGGATGGTCATCCCCGGATAGCCACTTACCTCACGACCGTCAAGAGTAATGGTTATCGGCTGCAAACCAATATCCTCCTTCATAACCCAGCGGGTGGGGGAAAGCCATTTCAAAGGGAATTACTTATTTTTATCCAGACCCTCCGGCCAGTTGGCAGACACGTAGGCAAAAGACCGAGGGAAGTATCTTCCTTCACCTACTGTCCTTATGCCAGTCAAGAGGTCGGAACTGGCAGCGCTCTTGGCAATAAAGCCGTAAGCCCCCACCTGTTTAGCAACAAACATGTTCTCTTCTTCGTCATATTGGGTTAGAATCAAAACCTTTGTCTCCGGCCATTCCTTGGTTATTCGTTTCGTTGCTTCAAGTCCGCTCATCACCGGCATGACTATGTCCATCACCGCCACATTCGGCGTAAGACGCTGCACTTTATCAATGGCATCTCGCCCGTCAACAGCTTCACCTATTACTTCCATGTCTTTTTGCAGACTCAGCAGGGCGCAAATTGCTTCCCTGACTACGGCATGGTCATCTACCACCAGCACCTTAATTTTTCTCAGTGTCTTATCCAGGAATTTCTCAGCCCAAGCCACTATTGAAGCTGACTCGACTGGCTTGATTAAATATTGTTCGGCTTCAAGCTTCAAGCCCTCGTCCATACGCCACCCCTTAATCAATTGCTTTTCCGGTGTGGCATCAACCACAATGAGAGGCACTTCTTTGAAATTGGGGTTCTGCTTCAACCACTGGTGCAGCTGAAAGGCATCTCCACGCGGCATTATTGTTCCCAGAATAATCAGGTCAGGTTTTTCGTGACGCGCTACCTCCTCCGCCTGTAATCTGTTGCCGGCGGTAAGCACCTGCCAACCTTTTGCCAGTAATTTAGCTTGCATATCCTCAATGAAATCCGGCTCATCATCCACCAGCAGAATTTTAG
>JAUWGZ010000004.1 GCA_030606165.1 Dehalococcoidia bacterium | reverse complement strand
CGAGGGAAGTATCTTCCTTCACCTACTGTCCTTATGCCAGTCAAGAGGTCGGAGCTGGCAGCGCTCTTGGCAATAAAGCCGTAAGCCCCTACCTGCTTAGCAACAAACATGTTCTCTTCTTCGTCATATTGGGTTAGAATCAAAACCTTTGTCTCCGGCCATTCCTTGGTTATTCGTTTCGTTGCTTCAAGTCCGCTCATCACCGGCATGATTATATCCATCACTGCTACATTCGGCGTGAGACGCTGCACTTTATCAATGGCATCTCGCCCGTCAACAGCTTCACCTATTACTTCCATGTCTTTTTGCAAACTCAGCAGGGCGCAAATTCCTTCCCTGACTACAGCATGGTCATCTACCACCAGTACCTTGATTCTTCTCAGTGTCTTATCCAGGAATTTCTCAGCCCAAGCCACTATTGAAGCTGACTCGACTGGCTTGATTAAATATTGTTCGGCTTCAAGCTTCAAGCCCTCGTCCATACGCCACCCCTTAATCAGACGCTTTTCCGGTGGGGCATCAACCACAATGAGAGGCACTTCTCTGAAATTGGGGTTCTGTTTCAACCACTGGTGCAGCCGAAAGGCATCTCCACGTGGCATTATTGTGCCCAAAATAACCAGGTCAGGTTTTTCGTGACGCGCTACCTCCTCCGCCTGTAATCTGTTGCCGGCGGTAAGCACCTGCCAACCTTTTGCCAGTAATTTAGCTTGCATATCCTCAATGAAATCCGGCTCATCATCCACCAGCAGAATTTTAGTGCTCTTTTCCATCTTTCACCCCCTTGCCAACTACACGTTTTTAGGAGTTTATTTTAGCCTGCTACTATAAAGTATAGTGCCCAGCCTACTGAAGGAATAGAGGTGTTTACCCCAGAAGGTAGGGAAATATCACCGCAATTTTCTGCAGTTAATCGCTCATTTATGTGGATAACACTACCCATTAGTGGGGTGTGGGAAATTAAGTAGTGCCGTGAAGACTACGAGTTAATAATCTCAGACGGTGATAATGCCCTTACGCAGGGCATATTTGACCAACTCAGTACGATTGTGGATATCAAGCTTGGCCATAAGATTGGTCTTATGCCTCTCAACTGTTTTCGGGCTAAGAACTAACATAGCCGCTATTTCTTGGGTAGTATGCCCCTCCGCCACCAGTTTAAGAACCTCTCTTTCCCGATTCGTTAATTGCTCGTAGGGATCTTGACTCTCCTTCATACTGGCTACTTGTTGATAATCCTCGACCAAAAACCTGGCTACGGAAGGAGACAGGAAGGAATCCCCCCGGTGAACGGAGCGGATACCAGCGGCAAGTTCCGAATACGCTGCTGTCTTACTGATGAAGCCGCAGGCTCCGGCTTCGATCACTGGGAATACATAAGCTTTGTCATCATATTGAGTCAGCGCCAATACTTTTACCTTGGGAAATTCCTTGCGTATCCTTCGTGTGGCCTCCACCCCACCCATAATAGGCATAGCGATATCCATGAGTACCACATCAGGCGTAAGCTCCCTGACCATTTCCAATGCTTCCCTTCCATTGGCGGCCACACCTACTGCTTCTATATCCCCGGTAAGAGCAAGCAAGGCACAAATACCATCACGTACGATGGCATGGTCATCAGTCACCAGTACTCTTATTTTCGCCATATCTAATGTCTTGACCTATTGGAATCTTGGCCCAAACCGTAGTTCCAGCTCCAATCTTGGACTCAATACCGCTGGTGCCGCCAAGGAAGCCGATCCTCTCTCTCATACTGAATAATCCACGGCCTCGCCCACTTTCCTCCACATCGGTGATTTTGGAAACATCAAATCCTTGCCCGTCATCGCTAATACTCAGCGAGAACTCATCTGGTTGATACACCAGCACTATGGAAGCATTCTTTGCTTTAGAATGCTCGACAATATTGCCAATGGCCCCCTGAACAGCGCGGAAAAGAGCAGCTTCTACATCAGGAGGAAACCTCATTTCAGTCCCTTTAACCTCCACTGTTACGTTAATGTTTAAGGGCTGAAGGCTACTGTTGGCATGCTGGCGAACAGCAGCGGCTAATCCCAGCGTATCCAATACAGCAGGGTGGAGATTGGAAATTACCCTACTTACTTCCTTATGTACCTGCACTGTCAGCGATTGGACTTTCTTCAGTCCAGCAATTAATTCAGCATCTTGATTACCAGACTTCGCGAACATTTCCATCAGTGCTTCTAGCTGAAGTGCTATCCCGGAGAGCGATTGGCTGGTCTCATCGTGTAGCTCACGGGCAATCCTCCTCCGTTCTTCCTCCTCTGCTACAAGATTCTGTCGTGCAAGTTTACGTAATCTTTCCCGTGCTTTTCTCAGCCGCTCGTACAGCCTTGCCTGCTCGATGGCTGTGCCAAGTTGATCCCCGATCGAGTGCAAGAGATGCACGTCTTCTTTGGTGAAGCGATGTGGCACGTGGCTAGCAACATTGAGCACTCCTAGAACATTATCCTTCGCTCGGAGGGGAACGCAAATGAATGTCCTTAAACCCTCTAAGCTTAGCAGGTCAATCCGAATGGCATCTGGTTCTGAGGTAATGTCCTCCAGTAGCACTGCCCTGCCGCTTTGAGCTACCTTTCCTGCGATTCCTTCCCCAAGTTTAAGACGCATCTCTTCAGCATATTTGTCGGATAGACCATGGTAAACACGGTAGAACAGCGTCTGACTCGGCTCATCCAGGAGCATTATCCCTCCAACGGTTCCATTCATGATGTTAAGCACATTATCCAAGCCAATCCTAAGAATATCATCCAACTCATGCAGACCGCTGATTGCCGCCGAGACTCGGCTCGAAGCCATAAGGCCCTGATAATATTTCTCAGCTTTGCTGCCCTGATTAGATAGATTTAAATCAGAGCTAGCTGGACCGGCAGCTTTCTTAACTTCCTTACCTTTTTTCATCGTCAGTTACTTCACCAAAATAGCCCTGGATTTTCCAGAGCCAGCAAGGAAACTCACAAGGTTTCCCACCACGAACAAAATGCTATTCCTCAACCCACTAAGCCTATACAAAATCATGACCATTTGCAACCTCTTGTATTTACTCCAATTAAGCAACTCGCCCAAGATAGCGGAGGAATGAGTTCGGTAAATCCGCAAGTTTACAAATTCGACGACGTCGGAGCGTCTAGCATGTACACTGCAAGCCATACCGATTCACTAACGAGGATATACATTTTGTAGAGACAATTGCCAGCCTTAGTGCCGTAGCTTTGGAAAATCTCAGAGCATACGATATTATTCAGAAAGATTATGAAACATTCTGGCGAGAAATGCTCCAATGGCGTGCTGAACTTGGTGACGAGTGGATGATGGGTGAGACTGTTAAGCCTCCAGCGGAACACGCAGTTAAGATGCCCCCGGGGGGATAAAATTAAACAGAACAGAAAGAAGCTCGGCTGGTTGCACAATCGCCCAGATTGTACGACGTCCTGAATGCCTGGGCTGGTTTTCGAGAGTAACTCACGTAGGGGTTATTTTAGCGGCTGATTTGCGCGCAGTAGGGGCAAGATAAATTTCCAGTAGCTTACGAGTAGACACCTGAGCAGTTTGTGAACAAGCCCATTTGTGAGCAGCTTTTCCCAGCTTCTCCCTCTCTGTCTTATCTTCAAGGAGTCTATGGCAAGCCCGCGCAAATTCATCCTCATTTTCCTCGACCAGAATGCCTGTCTCTTGATGATGAACAATATCCAGCACTCCCATTTCCCCAATAGCAACCACAGGACTTCCTGCCATCATGGCTTCAACCAGAACCATCCCTTGCGTCTCTGTCTTGGAAGCAAAAACGAACAGGGTCTGCTTATAGAGGTCAATGAGCTGCCTTCGTCCGAGAAAGCCCGTAAAGATGACGTAGGGAGCAACACCAAGCTCGGCAGCGTATCTTTGCAATGCTTGCCGTTGGGGACCGTCACCAGCGATGATCAATCTCGCAGTGGCACGGTAGGAAAGGAGTCGCTTAAAGGCACGGAGAAGGAAGAGAAGGTTTTTTTCTTTCCCCAGTCTCCCCGCATAGAGCAACAAGTCTTCGGTTGGAAGCCCCAACTCTGCTCTTGCATTCCACTCAATGTCACGCGAGAACTCCTCCTCGTCTACACCGAAGGGGAGAGGATAAATCGGACGGTTTATCCCGTAGCCTTCGAGTTCCCGCTTCATTTGAACCGAGGGGGCGATGACCACATCACAGGAGTCGCAAAAGGCTCGGCTGAGCCGTTTGACCATTCGCTGCGAGGGACGTATTGGTAAAGGAAGGTAATGCAAGTATTCTGCGTAGAAAGTGTGGTAGGTGTGGACGTGAGGAATTTGATATCTTTTGGAGGCCCACGAGGCGAGAAGACCAAGGGGGAAGGGGGTGTGGGAATGGATTATGTCCAAACCAGGAATCACCTGGAACGCTCTACGGCTGTAGGGTATACCCATCCTCATGCCTTGGTAAAAGACGAATCTCAGTGAAGAGAAGCGATGGACACGCGGCTCATTATCACTCCAACCGGGATAGGCTGGAGCGAAGATATGCACCTCGTGCCCTTCCCTGGTAAGTTCCTGCTCCATCATCTGGATTACGGTAACAGCACCATTTGTGTCGGGAAGGAATGTGTCGGTGAAAAGACCGATTTTCATGAAGACTTCACATCTAATGCGCGCAGAATCTCATTTGAGCTTCTTTTTTTATATATGTGCACTATTGTCACGAATCTCTTTTATTATAACATTATAATAGCTTAAGGTTCTGAGTCATTCCCAGCAACTGTGGGGCTCAGCCCCTATCACTCAATTTACCGGCTTTTTACCAATCCGCCGAAAATCTAAAAAGAACGCTTGACAGTGTGTGGGGGGGTGATACAGTATAAACTAAGATTTTGGTGCAACTAAATCGTTACTGGTGCATTACACTAATGAAGTACGCTTAGTTTTTTCCATTGGCTAATATAGATTTAAGCGAAGAAAAGGAACTCGTCAGACAGGCACAAAAAGCCCCTGTTGCTTTCGCCAAGCTTTATGACCAGTATTATCCCCAAATCTTTGGCTATGTCCTGAGGCGAACTGCCAATCTTGAAGCTGCCCAGGATATTACTTCAGAGACATTTTTAAAGGCATTGAGGAAGCTCTGGCAATTTCGCTGGCGCAATATCTCTTTTTCCTCGTGGCTGTATAAAATCGCCACCAACGAGATTAACCAGTACTTTAGAAAAGCCGAATACAAAAAATCCGTATCACTGGAGGAATTGCAGGAACAGGGTTTTGAACCCATATCGTCCCATAACCCCGAAAGCGAACTAATAGAAGCGCAGGAAAAATTAAAACAACATCAGGATTTTCTGGAAATTCAGGAAAAAATCGTTCGGCTCCCTGCTAAATACCAGGAGGTCATTGCTCTCAGATTTTTTGAGCAAAAACAGATTAAAGAAATCGCCGAAATCCTGGGGAAAAAAGAGGGAACGATAAAATCCCTGCTCCACCGGGCAGTGGAAAAATTAAGAGAAGCAGATTAAACCACCCCACGAAAATCTTGCGAATTTTTGGGCTAAACAATGCAACCTTTTTCGGCCTCCTGCATTTACAGTAATAGAAGGAGACAAAGTTTATGAAACACGAGGACCTAATCCAGAAACTGGAAAACCTTGAAACTCCGGAAATCGAACTTACTGGCCATAAACAGGCACTAAAAATGGCTTTGCTGAACTCCGGGCATTTTAAGAAAAGGACTATTATGTATTGGGCAAAAATATTAGCCCCCGTCGCTACTGCTCTGCTTTTAATAGCGGTTTTGGGACTTTCGGCGGTGATTGAGCCCGAGCCTCAGCCCGCGCTTCTGGGAGAGAATCAAATCAGCAGGTTCGCTTCTTATGAGGAATTGCAAGATTTCATAAAGGCAAACGCACAATATACAGCATTCCCTTGGAGGGACGTCGTCCTTTTGGACGTAAGTGGAGCAGTAAAGGGAGAAGGCTTCGTATATGCCCCCGCCGCCCCAGACTACGCTACAACCAATATACAGGTTGCCGGGGTGGACGAGGCAGATATCGTTAAGACCGACGGAAAGTATATCTATCTCGTTTCGGGGAACAGGACTATCATCGTGAAGGCGTATCCTCCTGCACAGGCTCAAGTCTTGTCTGAAATAGAGCTAGAGGGAACAGCGATAGGAATATTCATCAACGGAGATAGGCTGGTCGTGTTTGAGGAGGGACCACCTTATTATCCTTATTATGATGACATGTCCCCGCCCCCCTTTGTAAGGGAATCTTACATCGGTTACATATTACCCGAGACATCTATCAATATCAAAGTATATGATGTCTCAAACAGGGAAAACCCCCGGTTGCAAAGGGAAATTTCCGCCGATGGTCAATACGTCAGTTCACGGATGATAGGCAATTACACTTACGTTGTGATAAACGAGCCTGTGTATGAACAAGACGATGAACTGAACCTTCCCAGGATTTATTCTGGCGGCAACGAGACGGAAATACCTGCCACAGATATCTACTATTTCGATGTTTCTGACTACTATTATATGTACACGACTATTATAGCCATAAACACACAGGTCGATAACCAGGAGCCGACATATGAAACAATCCTGCTGGGAGCCAGTAGCAACCTGTATGTCTCTTTGAATAACATTTATCTGACCTTCCCGGTGTGGGGGAGGGATGTAGGAGATTTTGGAAAAACCTCTATCCACCGGATTCATATAGAAGGTGCCGAAATAGAGCCTGTTGCCAGCGGCGAGGTCCCCGGCATGGTGCTGAATCAGTTCTCCATGGATGAGTATGATGGCTACTTCAGGGTGGCAACCACAACCCGCGAAGGAACATCCCGGAATCACATATACATCCTGGATATGGCCCTCAACATTACCGGCTCACTGGAAAACCTCGCTCCCGGGGAAACCATCTATTCCGCCAGGTTTATGGGTGAGAGAGGCTATCTGGTAACCTTCAAGCAGGTTGACCCGCTATTCGTGATAGACCTCAGTAACCCCCGTGACCCTAAAGAGCTCGGCTACTTAAAGGTAACTGGCTACTCAGACTATCTCCACCCCTATGACGAAAACCACCTCATAGGGATAGGTAAGGAAACAACAGACGAGGGGGAATTTGCCTGGTATCAAGGAGTCAAGATATCACTCTTTGATGTCAGCGATGTCAACAACCCGAGGGAGATAGACAAGGAAATAATAGGTCACAGGGGCACCGATTCGCCGGTTTTGCGGAACCACAAAGCATTTCTATTTGATAAGTCCAGGAACCTGCTGGTGATACCTGTTTTGGTCGCAGAAGTAGATCAGTCAAAGCATCCTGGAGGAGTTCCCTCGTGGGCTTACGGCGAGCCTGTCTGGCAAGGCGCGTATGTATTCCATATATCCCCGGATGCAGGCCTCAGGCTGGAAGGCAGAATCACCCATATTGAGAATCTCGCTGAACTGGAGCAAGATTATTACTATTTTTACTATCCCTTCTCGGTGACGAGGTCTCTTTACATAGACGATGTTCTCTACACTATCTCGGACGCTAAGATAAAGATGAACAACCTGGAAAATCTGGATTACATCAATGAGGTGCAACTCTTATACTAAATCTGGAGGTAAAAAGTTTTCGAAATGGCCAAATTTGAACGGAAGGGCAAAATTAAACAGTTTAAATACTTGTAGGAGGTGAACAAAATGAATAGGAGATTGATAGCCGTATTAGTCATAGTGTTGCTGCTGCCGGTGATAGCCTCTATTCAGATGGCTCAGCCGGCAGCAGGCGAGGTGCTCAAATCAGATAAAGAGCGGATAACCTCACCGGATGTCAGCACGAGTGAGCAGGCATTGCTGGTTGAAGGAAACAGCGCCTTCGCCTTCGAGCTTTATCAGGCGCTTAAAGGGGAGGAGGGTAATCTTTTCTACTCTCCTTATAGCATCTCACTGGCGCTGGCGATGACATATGCCGGAGCGAGTGGCGAAACCGCCCAACAGATGGCCGATACTCTTCAACTCCTTCTTGACCAGGATAAGCTGCACCCGGCGTTTAACTGGCTCGATGCAGAACTTGCTAAAAGGGGTGAAGGTGCTGAAGGCAAGGACGGGGAAGGATTCAGGCTGAACATTGTTAATGCCATCTGGGGGCAAAAGGATTATGAGTTCCTGTCCGACTTCCTGGATGTCCTGGCCGAGAACTACGGTGCCGGGCTGAGAATACTTGATTTCATGACGGAGACGGAAAAGTCCCGCCTCACCATCAATGATTGGGTCAGTGACCAGACAGAAGGCCGCATCGAAGACCTTATCCCGCAAGGCGCGATTGATGAACTGACCCGACTTGTGCTAACTAATGCTATCTACTTCAATGCTGCCTGGGAGTACCCTTTCGATGAGGACATGACAGCAGACGGCCCGTTCTACCTGCTTGACGGCGGGCAGGTAACTGTGCCGATGATGAAGCAGACGGAGTCATTCGGCTACACCGAGGGGGAAGGATACCAGGCAGTCGAGCTGCTCTATGACGGCGATGAACTCTCCATGGTTATTTTCCTGCCCGAAGCTGGCGAGTTCGAGGCTTTTGAAGAAGGACTTCAGGCTCAGCAGGTCTGTGACATTATAAGCGGTCTGCAACCTACTGAGGTCGCCCTGACGATGCCCCAGTTTGAATTTGACTCAGAATTCAGCCTGAAGGATACCCTCGCCGGGATGGGCATGCCGATTGCCTTTTCTCCTCATGACGCGGATTTTTCCGGAATGACTGGTAAACCCGAGCTGTTCATATCAGACGTTGTGCACAAGGCATTCGTTGCCGTGGATGAAGCAGGCACCGAAGCTGCGGCTGCCACCGCAGTGATTGTCGGAACAACGGCAGTACCTGAACCTCCTGTGAAAGTCACCCTAGACCGCCCCTTCATCTTCCTGATTCGCGACATTGAGACGGGTGCCATTCTCTTTGTCGGGCGCGTCATGAATCCCGGTGCCTGAGCAAACGCCTCCTTTACTGCACAGAGGCATTGAATAGGGTCGAGGTTAACCTCGACCCTGTTCGATTTGAGGAATACCTTGACCAGCCTTAATTACCGCTTGGTGCCAAGCCAAATGTTGTCTCCGAAGCCCTAATCCCCAAAAGGGGATTGCATTTCTCTGACTTTTGTGCAATCCCTCCGCAATCATGAAACTCAAGTAGTACTGTTTGACCCGCCCTTTTCTCTGGCGGCTCCCGACAGACCCTTGTCTGTTTCTCAAAGCAATAAGTGCAACCTTTTTAGAAATCGCGGGTTATACTATAGGGGTATTGCGTCATTAATTAGGCAGCAAGAAATGGATTTAGAGCGGGAAAAAGAATTAGTCGAAAGAGCTAAGAGCAATACCGAGGCTTTCGCTGAGCTCTATGACCATTATTACCCCCAGCTTTTTGGCTATGTTCTAAGAAGGACAGCCAGCATTGAAATCGCCCAGGATGTAACTGCAGAAGTAGTTTTCAAGGCTCTAAAGAACCTGCGACAATTCCACTGGCGGGGTGTTCCTTTCTCCTCGTGGCTTTACCGCATCGCTACCCATGAGATTGCCAACTACTTCAGCAAAAATAAACCGGGGCAATTTTCTTTGGAAGAAGTCTCCGACTCGATCAGCATCGGCGATTCATCGGCTGAGTCCGAGCTCCTTGAGGCTGAGGCGGATTTGAGAAGGCATGAGGAATACCTTGCTTTACACGCAAACATATCTAAGCTCCCGATTAAATACCAGGAAGTTATTACGCTTAGGTTCTTTGAAAATAAACAAGTCAAAGAAATTGCAGAAATCCTAGGAAAGCGAGAGGGGACGGTGAAATCTTTACTGCACCGGGCCTTAAAAAAACTAGGAAATTTGATGGAATAAAGTGCAACCTTTTTGGCGAAAGCGGGGTTATAGTAATTAGAGGGGAGTTATGAAGGAAGAAGAGTTAATCAAAAAGCTAGAAAAGGTCGAGCTTCCCCTGATTGAGCTTGAAAGCCATCGACGGCGGCTGAGGGTAGCGGTGCTAAATGCTGACCAGCTTCTTAACGAGCAACCAAGGGTTACTACTTTGGCTCTGGCTAAATCCAAGGTAAGCAGAGGCATGGACACGATAAGGAGAGGTTTGGTTTCGCAACAGCCGGTGTGGAAGACTTCCCTGGTCTGTGTATTAACGGTAGCGCTAATTACTGGGCTAGCAATAGCATTACCATTACTTATCGGGCAATCGCCTGAAGCATTAGCTGCATCCATTGTCCGTAATAGCCCTGAGGTTTGGGCTGCTCTTGTGGTGAAGCCCATAGAGGCGGGGCAAGTAGATGTGCACTCAGTAGCGGTGGCGCTAGTAAGGGTGGAATTAATAGAGGAAGACGGGGACAATGCAAGGGTTCTAGTTAGGGGAGAATGGGGAAGGTATGCCGTAGCTGATGTGAACTTGGGAGCCAAGGAAGTGACCCGTGTTTATAAATTCCCCGAATTTAGCGATGAGGAGAAGGCTAGAGCCATAGAAATAGCCGAGGTAGACCCCAAGGTTCAAGAGCTTCTTGATAAAGGAGGCACGATTTATAAGGTAATTCCACTCGCTATAGGTGATGCCGACGGTGCGATAAGTTTCAAGCTAGACGACGAAGAGGGAGAAATAGCGGTAGAGAATGGCAGAATATTGCCCGTGGTAGTGATAGTGGTGGATAATCAAACGTGGCTGGTTGACATTGATGAAGGCGAGGTTGTTAGGATATTGGATCCCGAATTGGCGGCAGGAGTTGTTGCATCCATAGAGACGGGACTGAAGGGAATGGAAGCCGAAATCCTTCTGAACTGAGTCTACTATATAGACAAAGGAGGTGAGTTGGTAATATTAAGAATGAACTGGACGCAAGAAGTCTTAAAGAAAAAACAAGGAGGTGAAAATCATATAAAGATGGAAATGTAGGTGATAGGTTGCTAAATATGAAAGAAAGGAGGATTACGATGTCAAAGAAACTTATATGTCTGTTAGTAGTAGGGTTAGCCTTAGTGTTGACTCCATTCTTGGTGTTGGCAGAACAACCAGATATGGAAGGTCCAGATCCCCAAGTGCCTGAGTATATTTGCCTTGAAGACCTGCCAATAGCTCCAGATCCCCAAAGGCCTCATCAGTCTATTTACCTTGAGCTCCCGCCAATGGAAGCTCCAGAGCGCCCAATGCCTGAGTATATTTACCAGACAGGGACACCAGATCTCAATCGTGTGAAGAGCTTCTATGAGAGTCAGGAGGAGGTTCTTGGGCAGCGTGTTGTGGAGTTGTTAGACTATGCAGATCCTTCTGGAGGACCTATTATTGTTGCACTTGGCTACGGGGCAGATGGTTATTATTCTGTTTTATTAGATAGAGATAGGTGGAATGGTAATTGGGATGTCATTGATAGAACAGTAGAACAACTGCAGGAGCTTGGAGGAGAAGATTTCCCGATCGCCTTCTGGGTCGGAACCGTTTCCTGTGCTGTTGAGACTCTTGATGCCGAGGAAGTTGAGACTGAGGTGGTTCGGGGAAGTACTGACGTTACTGGGGGAGATGCCATCTACGGTTATTACCAAGAAACTGAATGTGGTTATCTTCGGATGTCAGCTTGTTTCCGTACTAAGAGGCTTGGCTTTTTTTATGATGAGAGGTTTGTTACAGCAGGACACTTCCTTGATTGTACAGGCTCAGGCGACCCTGAACCTATACCTATGCCGATAAAAACCAAGATCTATGATGATGATGATACTTCCCTGGGATACGTAGAGTTGGTGGGTGGCGATGAGGCTGACGCCTCTCGGGTAAAGAGTGGATGGCGTTGGAGTATCTTACCTGGTGTTAGACATTATGGAACCCGCATACCCATAGAGACCTGGTATACTGGTCTCCCACCTGAAGGTCATCCAGTTTGGAAGACGGGCAGTACGACTGATACGACATTTGGCTATGTGGTGGACATCTCGGACGTTCACAATCCGGCACATGGCTGGATGGACGATCAAGTTATCGCGGACTTCGAGTGGGCTACAGGGGATAGTGGAGGGCCTGTTTATGTAGCCATTGCCGACGGTGGGTCTGTGTATGCAGCGCTGGGCGGAATTTTTTGGGGTGGACTCCCTAATGGTTACGGTGTCTTTAGTCCTATTGAAGCAGTGCTAGAAGAATTGGGCGACATAGAGCCAAAACTGGGATTATAATAAGAATGGGAGTAATGCTTGCCGCTCTCTAAAAAGGTAGAAGGTGAAGACTTATGGGATGATGATTGGAATATTATTGATAGGACGGTAGTGATTCGTAAAATAGAAGGGCTGGAGATTCCGTCGGGAAAATCCAGCCCTCTTGCGTTCCGTTAGGCTCTGCAAGGAGCAAGTCTAACTCTAGCCAATTTTAAACATCTTGGTTCCGCACACAGGGCACACGCCCTGAGTTGCCGGCCTGCCATTCTTCATAATTATCTTCTTAGCGTCCTTCATTTCTCTTTTGGCACGGCACTTCATACAGTATGCTTGCATTTGACCCTCCTCTTTTTGGGATAGATAGTAGGATATTTACTGCCACGGTGTCAATAGCCACTACAGCTAAGGTGCCGATGCTGAACATTTGACATGGGATGTTGCTTAAGAAGCAAAAAAAAACAGGGTCGAGGTTAATTCCTCGACCCTATTCGATTTGAGGAATACCTTTGCCAGCCTTAAGATATTGAGGTCTCATTGCAATCTAGAACACTGCCTGTTAAATTAAATAAAATCTTGTCGGGAGGGAGATAGCTCATGGAGATCAGATTAAACGCACACGGGCGGAACTCACTGGCGACGAAAGTTTTTTTCAGCGACGAAAGTGGTTTCGAAGTTGCCTCTGTAATCGTGACAGGCAAGACCGACGCCGTTCTCATTGATGCACAGTGGACGTTATCAAATGCCCACCGGGTAATCGCAGAAATACTGGAAACAGGCAAATATCTTAAAACGATTTATATTACTCATGCGCATCCCGACCATTACTTTGGACTCGGCACCATCGCAGAGGCTTTCCCTGAAGTTCGAGTTATAGCGCTCCCTTCGGAAGCCCGTATCATCAATAAACAGTTTTTCGGCAAAATCGAGCATTGGGAAAAAGTAATAGGAGCTATAAACGTACCCGGAAAAACAGCCGATATCGAACCTCTTACCGAGAACTACTTCGAACTGGAAGGGCAGCGTATCGAGATTATCCCGGAAGTGATGGGGGACATGAAATACAACACGGTGGTCTGGATCCCCTCAATACGGACTCTATACGGCAGCGACGTCCTTTTTAACCAGGCACATCCCTTTACCTGCGAGCTTACCACGGAAGAACGCCAGCAATGGATACGGGATATCGAGCGCTTGGAAAAAATGAACGCCGAGGTGATTATTCCCGGCCACCAGAAACCTAGAATGCCCTTCGACTCCAGTTCCTGCGATTTCACCAAGGATTATCTTGTGGCTACTGAGGAGGAACTGGCCAGAACAAACGATGTTGCCGGTTTTTATTACGCTATGGTTAAACGCTTCCCTGAGGCCAACCTCTTTATCAGTAATGAAATGAACGCAAATGTGTTCAAAGGTGGATTTGATTGGAATTGGCGGGAATATTAAGGTATGGTGTCCCCGGAATTACTAATAGCTTATGAAACTATGGGATAGGCTTCGGTCTTGCTACAAAAGGAGTGGAACCGCTCGAATCGGCTTCAAAGTTACTGGATGGTACGGCGTCCGAACACCTCTGGAGAAGCCCCTGTATGAGCTCGCACTGAAGCATGCAACTAATGCTGAGACTTGTAGAACGAGCGGTAACCATAAAGATGAACTTGAACAATCTATACTAGCGATCATGCTGGCGGCCGCTTTTATGGAGGCATTTATTAATCAGCAAGGCATTCAGATACTCCGCGAAGAATTCCAAAAATATGACGAGGGTTATATCGACGTGCATGGCAACGCTCTTCCTAAGAAGCGAGGCTATCCGAAGCTAGAAGACAAATGGTCTGAGATCACTGAGAAAATCAGTGGCAAACGGTTCAATAAAGGGAAGGAACCCTTCTCAGGGTTCAAAAAACTTGTTGAGCTACGCAATAAAATCCTACATTATAAGGGAATGCCAAGTACCCCAATGCCTTCCCCATGGCCAGATGTTCAGGGGCATGTCACTCCTGAGAAAGCCGATTTCAACGCTTCAGCAGCACGGTATGCGATAAGAAGCATGCAGGGAATGCTCCACGAATTCAGCACTCTTACTTCCAAGGAACTGCCTGAATAGATAAAATAGTCACCACGCCCAAAGACGAACGACCCATCGTTGCACATTAGCCTAGGTTGTTACTTCAGAGGCAAAAAGATAGGATCGAGGAGTTAACCTCGACCCTATTCGATTTGAGGCATACCCTGGGATGCTATGAGGGTTACCGGGCGGGGTGTTACCGCCAAGGGAACGGCGCTAGAAAAATAGCGCCACTTTAAAGCCAGAAGGTAGACATAAGCTCAAGTAAGAACTAAAATTTAGCTTCTATGCCAGCGTAGCTCAGGGGTAGAGCAGCGGTTTCGTAAACCGCCGGTCGTCGGTTCGAATCCGACCGCTGGCTGGGAGTTCATCAGGCAGCCATTTTTGCCAAAGAGACATTTGTGGTAGAATCTACCTGAAAGTCGACCAATGTCTTCGGTATACTCATAGCTGGGGTTCTAAGTGGAGGAGAGCGTGTCTCTCCTCCTGCTTAGTAAAGGAGAGGTAATCATGGTATCAAATATTCAGCAGGCTACCAGCCAGAAAACAGGGGCGGTACTCGTTATTGGCGGGGGCATAGGTGGCATACAGACAGCACTGGACCTGGCAGAGTCTGGGTACTATGTCTATTTAGTGGAACAATCCCCGGCTATTGGTGGGGTGATGGCTCAACTGGATAAGACTTTCCCTACCAATGATTGTTCTATGTGTATCCTTTCCCCAAAATTGGTGGAGTGTGGAAGGCATCGCAATATCGAGATCATAACCTGTGCCGACGTTTTAGATGTCAAGGGGGAGCCAGGGAACTTCAGTGTATTGATAAAGAAGCGAGCAAGATTTGTAGATGAGACCCTTTGTACTGGTTGCGGAGACTGTACCAAGAATTGCCCGGTTAGGTATATACCCCAAGTAAAAGAAGAAGAAAGAGGAAATGGACCAGGAAAAGATTGACCAAATCATAGATAAATATGCAGGCGAGGAAGGGGTTTTGATCCAGTTACTACTGGACGTGCAGAGGGAATTGAACTGGGTTCCGAAGGAAGCTGTACAGCGGATAAACGAGAGACTCCAGGTTCCGCTAAGTCAGATATATCGGGTAGCTAGCTTCTATAAGAGTATGAGCCTAGAACCGAGGGGCAGGCATTTAGTAAACGTCTGCTTGGGTACTGCCTGCCAGGTACGGGGTGGCCCCAGGGTCATGGATAGGATAAGAGACATTCTTGGCATAAACCCTGGGGAGACAACCCAGGACATGAAGTTCACCCTGGAAAGGGTCAATTGCCTCGGCTGCTGCGCTTTGGGACCAGTGATGCTAGTTGATGGTGAATACCATGGCAAGATAATGCCAGCCAAGGCAGAGGAGATACTAAAAAGCTATGATTAAGGGAAAGTTATGCCAAAGATAAATTCGCCTGCTGAATTGGAAGAGCTCAGGAAGGGCATTTTATCGAAAAGAGACCCAAATAAGTCTTGCATTGCTGTATGTACTGGAACCGGTTGCCTTGCTCTTGGCGCAGAGAAAGTTGTCGCTGCCCTTAAAAAGGAGATTAAAAAGCATGGGCTTGAGGATAAAGTAGATATCAAGGAAACAGGCTGCCCCGGCTTCTGTGAGAGGGGTACTGTGGTTGTGATTTACCCTGAGAAGATATGCTATCTTCAAGTGCAGCCGGGGGATGCAGGAGAGATCATTTCTCAGACCATACTTGCCAAGAAGGTCATCAATAGGTTGCTTTATGTTGATCCCACCACGAGCGAGAAGGCAGTCCGCGAATCTGAGATACCATTCTATAAGAATCAGATGCGGCTCCTCATCGGCAATAATATTAAGCTTGACCCTAAAAGCATCGATGACTATCTGGCACTCAGCGGCTATTCTGCTTTAGCGAAAGTCCTTTCCCAGATGCCCCCCGAGCAAGTATTGGAAGAAGTTAAAAAATCCAACCTGAGAGGGAGAGGAGGCGGTGGGTTTCCTGCATGGAGAAAGTGGGAAGAATGTCGCAATGCTCAAGGGGAGATCAAATATGTAATTGTCAATGCAGATGAGGGAGACCCTGGAGCTTTTATGGATAGGGCTCTTCTCGAGGGGAACCCTCATTCAGTCCTCGAGGGGTTGAGCATCGGAGCTTATGCTATTGGTTCCCGCAAAGGTTTTATTTACGTTCGGCAGGAATACCCCTTAGCAACAGAGAATGTGACCATCGCTATCAAGCAGGCTGAGGAATATGGTTTTCTTGGGGAAAATATCCTCGGCTCAGGCTTTGATTTCACTGTTAAGGTGCACCGAGGAGCTGGGGCTTTCGTCTCCGGCGAGTCTAGCGCACTGATGACAGCGATAGAAGGCAACGTGGGGGAGCCTAGACCGAAATATATTCATACCTCGAAGAAGGGCATTTGGGACAGGCCCAGTTGTTTGAACAATGTGGAGACGTGGGCCAACATACCCCTCATAATCAATAATGGAGCTACCTGGTATACCTCAATCGGCACCGGGGGAAGCAAAGGGACCAAGATTTTCTCGCTGGTGGGCAAGGTGAACAACACGGGACTGGTTGAAGTACCTATGGGGATTACTCTGCGGGATATCGTCTATAAGATTGGAGGAGGTATTCCAGGAGGCAAGAAGTTCAAGGCGGTTCAAACCGGCGGGCCATCTGGGGGTTGTATTCCTGAGCAATTTCTTGATTCTCGCGTAGATTTTGATGAGCTTGCCAGGTTGGGCTCCATGATGGGGTCGGGGGGCATGATTGTCATGGATGAGGATACGTGCATGGTTGACACGGCCAGGTATTTTCTTGATTTCCTCGCTGATGAATCTTGCGGGAAGTGCACCCCGTGCCGAGAGGGCATCAAACAGATGCTGGAAATTTTGACTGATATCTGTGGAGGAAGGGGTAGGGAAGGAGATATCGAGCTTCTGGAGGAGTTGTCTGAAGTAATCAAGGATACGTCTCTCTGTGCTTTGGGAGCAACCGCACCCAATCCAGTTTTGACCACTATCCAATACTTCAGGGATGAGTATGAAGCACATATCAAAGAGAAAAAATGTCCTGCATATGGCTGCAAAGAATTGGTGTCGTATTATATTGACCCAGCCAAATGCCAAGCTTGTATGATTTGTCTGAGAAGCTGCCCCGCGGAGGCTATAAGCGGTGGTAAGAACCAGATTCATGTCATTGATCAGTCTAAGTGTACTAAGTGTGGCAACTGCTTTGACCTCTGTCCACCTCGCTTCGATGCGGTTAAAAGGATTTCGGGTGAGCCTGTGCCACCATCCCTGCCGGAGGATGAAAGGGTCCTGGTAAGGGGCAAGGAATAGGGAGACCAGAATGGCTGAAATAACTTTAGAGATTGACGGCAAGGAAGTCAGGGCTAAGGAAGGGACGACAATACTAGAGGCAGCTAGAAGTGTTGGTATTAATATACCTACACTTTGCTATCATCGGGCTCTGACTCCCTATGGAGGTTGTCGGCTTTGCATCGTGGAGATTTTTCGAGGGCGGAGGTCGAGGATAGTCACTTCCTGCGTTTACCCTGTGGAAGAGGGACTGGTAGTTAAGACCAAGAGTGACACTGTGATAAGAGACCGCAAGATGCTCATTGAGCTTATGCTTGCTCGTGCCCCCCAGGCTAAGGTAATTCAGGATTTAGCTAAAGAATATGGTGTTGAAAAAACGAGGTTCAAAATAAAAGACCCAGAAAACCTCTGCATTCTCTGCGGCTTGTGTGCCCGAGTTTGCGAAGAAAGGATTGGAGTAAGCGCGATCAATTTTGTTGGCCGGGGGGTTGAGCGTAAAGTACAAACTCCTTTTCAAGGAACCCTGGACGTAGACTTTGATGCTTGCATAGCATGCGGGGCTTGTGCTTTCGTTTGTCCTACGGGGGCAATCAAGCTCGAAGATATTACACCGAAGAAGCCAATCCCGATCCTCTCTGAATTTGAGATGGGTTTGGACTCAAGAGCTCCTATCTATATTCCATTTCCTCAGGCAATTCCTAATGTTGCCACAGTGGATCGTGACAAATGTGTTCATTTTGCTACCGGGAAATGCAAAATCTGCGAAGAATTCTGCGAAGCGGACGCTATTGATTTCACGCAGACCGATCAGTTAATTGAGCTGAAGGTAGGGTCTATTGTCGCATGCCCCGGCTTTAATGAATTTGATCCTCGCCCTGTCTCGCAATACGGGTATGGTAATTTCCCCAATGTCATCACTAGTATTGAGTTTGAGCGGATTCTAAGTGCCTCTGGACCGTATGAGGGTGAGTTACTAAGACCTTCTGACAGGCAAAAGGCACAAAAGATTGCCTGGATTCAATGCGTCGGCTCACGAGGAACGGCTCCAGAGCGTGGCTATTGCTCCTCAGTCTGCTGTACCTACGCTATCAAAGAAGCAGTAGTAGCTAAGGAACATAATGATTCGGTTGAGGCTACTATCTTCTTTATAGATATACGGACTTTCGGCAAAGGGTTTGAGGCCTATTATGACAGGGCCATGACCGAATACGGGGTGAGGTTTATCAGGTGCAGGCCATCAGTAATAGAGGAGATAGCAGAGACAAAGAATCTGACAATAAAGTATGAAACTGAGGATGGCAAGCTAATAAAGGAGGAGTTTGACCTGGTCGTTCTCTCAGTTGGGCTTGAGCCACCCAAAGAAGCTGAGAAGCTGGCGAATATACTGGGTATTGAGCTTAATAAATATGGATTTTGCCAAACTGACAATTTTTCTCCAGTTGAGAGCTCTAAGCCAGACATATTCATTTGCGGAGCTTTCCAGGGTCCCAAGGACATTCCTGAGACGGTGACGCAGGCGAGTGCCGCCGCAGCTTCTGCCGCTGCTTCTCTTTCCCCAGTGCGTAATAGCTTGATAAAAAGAAAGGAATACCCCCCAGAAAGAGATATAAAGGGAGAGCCACCGAGGATTGGTGTTTTTATTTGCCACTGTGGCATCAATATTGGTGGAGTAGTGGATGTACCCCAGGTTAAAGAGTATGTGAGTTTACTTCCTAACGTAGTCTATGCCGAGGACAATCTATACTCCTGCTCCGAGGATACCCAAGAAAGGATAAAGGAGAAGATTAGAGAGCATAACCTCAATCGAGTGGTAGTTGCTTCTTGTACTCCCCGGACCCACGAACCTCTATTTCAAGAGACAATTAGGGAGGCAGGGTTAAGCAGATATTTATTTGAGATGGCTAACATTCGAGACCAATGCTCTTGGGTGCATAAAGAGTATCCGGTGGAAGCTACTGAGAAAGCTAAGGAGTTAGTAAGTATGGCAATAGCCAAAGCCAGGCTGCTCCAGCCTGTCGAGCAGACGCCTCTGGAGGTAATTCATAGTGGCCTGGTCATTGGCGGTGGAATAGCTGGGATGGTGGCTGCCTTGAACCTGGCTGAACAGGGATTTGAGGTCTACCTGGTTGAGAAAAGCGACCAACTGGGTGGAATAGCCAGAAGAATACAACATACTCTTGAGGGTAACGATGTCCAGACCTATCTTCGAGACCTTATCACCAGGGTTTCTGAAAATCGCTTAATCCAAGTGTATACCAATTCGGATATCGTTGAAGCCACCGGCTATGTAGGGAATTTCACCACCAAGATAGCGGTTGGTCCTAACCAGGATTCCCACGAACTCAAGCATGGAGTAGTCATTATTGCCAGTGGTGGCGAGGAGCATAAACCTAGTGAATACCTTTATGGCAAAGACCCCAGGGTGATGACCTTACTGGAATTAGAGGGTGAGATCGCTAAAGGCAACGGTAGGATTACGAGCTGTAATAACCTGGTGGTCATTCAATGCGTGGGTTCCAGAGAAGATGGACGACCCTATTGCAGCAGGGTGTGCTGCAGTGAGTCGATAAAATGTGCCTTGAAACTAAAAAATGTGAACCCTGAGATGAATGTCTTTATCCTCTATCGGGATATGAGAACTTACGGATTTAAGGAAGATTACTACCGCGAAGCCAGGGAGCGTGGGGTGATATTCGTTCGTTATGAAGTAGATGATAAGCCCAGGGTAGAAACTGTAACAGAAGACAATCAGAATCTGCTGAGGGTTACCGCGAAAGACCCACTATCCGGTGAGGATTTAATCATAGATACGGACATACTGGCCCTGGGAGTGGCTACTATTCCTGCCGCCGACAACAAAAGACTGTCCCAATTATTCAAAGTGCCATTAAACGAGGATGGCTTTTTGTTAGAAGCCCATGTGAAACTACGCCCTGTGGACTTCGCTACCGAAGGTGTGTTTATGTGTGGTCTCGCTCATAGCCCCAAGTTTACTGATGAAAGTATTGCCCAGGCTAAGGCTGCTGCATCCCGGGCTGGTACTATCTTATCTAAAGACGTAATTGAAGTAGGCGGATTAGTCTCGTTTGTCAATAAGAACAAGTGCAGTGGTTGCGGTGTTTGCCAATTGATCTGTCCCTTCCAGGCAATAGAGATTGATGATGAGGAGAAGGTAGCGGTGATTAATGAGGCTCTATGCAAGGGATGTGGAGCATGTGTTTCCTCCTGTATATGTGGTGCTATAAACATAAAGGGATTTAGCGATACTCAGATTTTGGCTGCGATTGATGCCTCTTAGTAATTACAATGAGCTTAAGAAATGGAACTCAACATAATGGAAAATCAAATCCAACAACCTAGGGAAAAAGTAGACGAATGGGAACCCAAGATAATCGCATTTCTTTGTAACTGGTGTAGTTATGCCGGGGCAGACTTGGCCGGGGTAAGCCGCCTTCAATACCCTCCCAATACCCGGATTATCCGTGTTCCCTGTTCAGGCAGGATCAGCCCGTTACTAATTCTAAGATGCCTGCAGCATGGGGCTGACGGTGTTCTTGTTTCAGGGTGTCACCCTGGCGATTGTCATTATATCAGCGGTAACTACGTAGCTAGAAGAAAGTTCGCTATTCTAAATAATTTTCTTGAATATTTAGGTATTGAGAAAGGGCGAGTGCAATTTGCCTGGATATCTGCAGCTGAAGGGAAAAGGTTTGCCGAGCTTGTCCAAAAGGTTACCGAAGATGTAAGGACCTTGGGACCAGCAACGAGATTGGTTCGAAAACAGGGTTAAGGCAGGTTTATGTTGAATACATCCGTTGCCATAAGAGATATAGCCAAGAAACTGCTTGACGAGAAGAGGGTTGACCTCATAATTGGATTTGAAAAAGGCAGCGTCCCTCTGCGGAGCACTCCTTGTTTTGTCAGGAGCACCTCGGAAGCAGACAGGCTTATCTGGAATGTAAATTGTGAGAATAATCTCGCCAAGTATCTACCGAAGACAAAAGAGAGGGTTGCCATTGTTGCCAAAGGCTGCGATGTCCGCTCAATCATCGGCCTCATCAAGGAAAATCAGGTTACCAGAGAACAAGTATTTATCATCGGTATTCCCTGTAAAGGGATGATTGATAGAAGAAAGATAGAAGCCAAACTGGACGGGAAGGAAATAATAGAAGCCGAGGAGAAGGATGACACGATTATCCTTACAGGTAACAACCTCAGGGAGATTATCAAAAAAGAGGAATTTCTTCATAACTCCTGCAAGACCTGTACCCACAGGAATCCAGTAATCTACGATGTCCTGATAGGAGACAAGGTGGTGGAAGACCAAGCAGTTGATGAATATAGAGAGGTGAAGGAGTTTGAAGCTCAATCTCACGATGAGAGATGGCGGAGTTTCAGCGATGAAGTTAGTAAATGTATTAGATGCTATGCCTGCAGAAATGCCTGCCCTTTCTGCTATTGCCAGGAGTGCTTTGTAGATAGCTCCCAGCCTCAATGGATTGGAAAGACCACTAACCTCAGCGATACCGCGATCTTTCATATCGTTCGCGCCTTCCACATTGCCGGGCGTTGTGTTGATTGTGGTAGCTGTGACAGAGCCTGTCCGATGGGGATTGACCTTAGAAGGCTTACCAAAAAGATGGAAATGGATGTTAAAGACCTATTTCATTACGAAGCCGGAATAAGTCTTGAGGACATGCCGCCCCTGGCAACCTTTAATCCAGATGACCCTCAAGAATTCATGATGGTGTAAGCATGGTGAACCACTGAAGGTAGCTGATGAAAGAATTGGAAATTGCTAAAACTGAGGTAGTTAGTCTCCTGAACACCTTAATCAAGGAGTATAAGGTATTTGCTCCAGTAGGGCAAAACGGCTTTATTACATTCCAAGAAATTCACTCAGGTAGCGAGGCGTTCCTCGATTATATTAACTCCAAGAAACCTCCCAAGGAGATATTTTTCCCTCAGTCAGAAAGATTGTTCAGCTATGATTTGAGTAAAGGAGAAGGTTGGAGTGTAGAGGAACCTGCATCGGAAAAGAAGCAAAGGATAATCTTCGGCATCCGCCCTTGTGATGCCAGAAGTCTCGTCCTTCTGGATAATGTATTTGATGGGCAACTATATAAAGACCCGTACTACTCAGGTAAGAGAAAAAACACAACCATTATTGCCATAGGTTGTAACCAGCCAAGCAGCACCTGTTTTTGCACATCCCTCGGAGGGGGCCCTTTTTCCCAGGACGGCTCAGACCTGATTCTGGTAGATATCGGTCAGAAGTATATCGTTCAGGTAGTTACTGAGAAGGGCAAGAAGCTTGCAAAAAAACATAACGAATTCAAGGAAGCAGAAGACAATAGTTTGTCTTTAATGCGAGACACCATAGAGACAGCAGAAGCTTTGATAAAATCCAAGATAGAGGTGCAGAAGGTAACGGAGAAATTGGATAGTATGTTTGATGACCCCTTCTGGGACCTGGTGTCTGAGAAATGCCTCGGTTGTGCCGTTTGTACTTATCTTTGTCCCACCTGCTATTGCTTCGATATAACTGATGAGGTTACAGGCCAAAGGGGGGAAAGGGTTCGTACCTGGGATTCTTGTGCCTTTCCCAATTTCACCCTGCAGGCCTCAGGAGTTAATCCCAGACCCAGCAGCAAGGAAAGACTCAGGCAAAGGATAATGCACAAGTTTAACTATTTCGTAGCTAATCATGGTATGGCAGCCTGCGTGGGGTGTGGCCGGTGCATTAAAGAGTGTCCCGTGAATCTGGATATTCAGGTAGTACTAAATAGCATATTAAATCGTTAGGACATAGGGTAAAGATGAAGAACCCATATTTACCATTACCGATGAGGGTAGAAAAGATTGTCATCGAAACCGAGGACAAGAATATAAAGACGTTCAGCGTCAAGTTCCTCAATGATGAGGATGCAGCTAATTTCAACTATCTGCCAGGTCAGTTTGCCCAGCTATCTGTTCTAGGCGAAGGGGAAGCGCCCTTCGGAATAGCCTCGTCTCCAACAGAGCCAGGGGAGCTTCAATTTACCGTCAACAAGGCGGGGGTGTTAACCACAGCACTCCACAACCTGGAAGAAGGGGAAATAATCGGGGTAAGAGGTCCCCTCGGAAATTGTTTCCCAATAGAGGCGCTTGAAAGCAAGGATACGATTATTATCGGGGGTGGTTTTGCCTTTACTACCTTACGCTCGCTTACCAACTACATTTTATACCAGGAGAATAGAAGCCGCTTCGGCAATGTTGTAGTAATCTATGGGGCCAGAAGCCCCGGCTTGTTGCTTTATAGAGATGAACTTGAGAAGTGGGAAGTAAGGACTGACCTTGACCTACATCTTACTGTTGATAGGGCAGAGGAGGATTGGCAAAGAAAGGTGGGAGTCGTCCCCAATATTGTCAAGGAGATTGCTCCTAGCCCGGAGAATGCCTATGCTGTGGTCTGCGGACCACCAATCATGATAAAGTTTACCCTGCCAGTTCTCAGGGACCTTGGTTTTCCACCGGAAAGGATTGTCCTGTCGCTGGAGATGAAAATGAAATGCGGGATAGGAATGTGTGGAAGGTGCAACATAGGAAACCAGTATGTTTGTAAAGACGGTCCCATATTTACCTTAGCCCAGTTAAATGAGTTACCCAGCGAGTACTAAAAATTGACGGAAAACTTTTAAAGGTGGTGATTGAAATTGAGTCCAATACTGGTAAACCAATTAGATTTCAAATTTAGGGACAAGATTATAGCGCAAGTTGGGGGAGAAAATTTAAAGCATTGCCTGGGGTGTGGAACATGCAGTGCTGGCTGCTCCGTTAGAGAGATTGATAAGAGATTTAATCCCCGAAAGATATGTCATATGGTCTTGCTGGGAGCAAAAGACTACTTCAAGGAAAACCCTGAAATTCCCTATCTATGCAACCTTTGTGGGTTATGTCAAGAGACTTGCCCTTATGGACTGAATATCGGTGATCTGTGTTTAGCACTTCGCGAGCAATTGGTAGAGGATGGGATAGGTCCACTTCCTAAACATAAATTTATGGAAGAGGAGCAGGAATTCGTCACCACCCCCTCTTTCACCCTGTCTCTTCCCGACCCTGATAGCACTGAATGTAAAAGGGTCTTCTTCCCTGGCTGTAACTTGTCTGCATATTCTCCTTCCGTTGTTATCGCTACCTGGGACTATCTTAGAGCGAAGCTGCCAGGCACAGGAATTATCCTGAGATGCTGTGGGGCTCTTTCCTATGACCTGGGACTGTACTCCCAGTTCCAAAAGATATCACAGGAGTTGGAGAACGAGGTGCACAAATTAGGAGCATCCGAGCTAATTACTGGCTGCCCCGAATGCTATGACACCATTAAGCGAGTGGCACCTCGCTATCAACTAAGAAGTTTATATGAGGTGATGGCAGAAACAGGTATCCCTGAGGTGCCTAAAGGGAGCGGTCAAACTTTCACTCTTCACGATTCTTGCAAAACGAGATGGGAAAAGGGATTACAGGATAGCGTTAGAGATTTGGTAGCTCTTATGGGCTATCAGATAGAAGAGATGAGATATTCCAGGGAATTAACCCGCTGCTGTGGACAAGGGGGGTTAATTGTTGGGCTTAATCCTTTCCTGGTGTTTAGCTTAACGAAATCAAGAATAGCTGAGTCTCATTTTGACATGCTCACCTACTGTGCTGCTTGCCGTGAGACTTTCGCTATGCACAAGCCCACTTCGCACATTCTTGACCTCATGTTTAACCCTAATTGGGAAAAGGATAAAGCCAAACCTATCAATAAAGTAGCGGTAAGAAGAGAGAACCAATCACTCCTTAAATCATTATTGACGGAAAGATTAAAAACATCTTAAGAATGGAGGTGTCAATATGTCTTGGGAAGAGATAAAGCTGCAGGTGAGCGATGAGGTAAAGAAACTGCTGGAGGAAAGGCATATATCAGAGGAGGAGGTAAAGAGGGTAATAGACTTTGCCGAGACCGAGGGTGAGAAGCTATACCAGCCGGAGGCAAACAGATACCTGGCTAAAAGCAGGCTTGGCGAGGTGACAATCTACGTCGAATATTCTACTGATGAAAAGGGCTATATAATCCATACGGCTTATTCACATAGGTCGAAGATAGGCAAGGAGTAGAGCAATGGAGCAATGGTATTGCTTTAAATGTAAAGAGAAAATGGAAGAGGGAGAGGTATCCCTAACCTACGGGGATATGGCGTTACCAGGAGCTTTTGGAGTTAAATGTCCTAAATGTGGGGCGGAATACCTGCTGGAGGAATTCGTGCTCACGCAAGTAAATGAAGGTGAGAAAATGCTGGAGGCGAAGTAAGAGGTAAAGATATGCTTTGTAGCGAGTTAAAGCGATTATGAAGTCGGAGTTAGACGATTCCAAGCTAATGTCACTTACCCAAGTTTTTGGAATGCGTCCCAGTAGACTTAAACTTATTGCTGACGCAGTAAGAATTGCTGGACTTAGCGACACCCATACGCTTTTAGAGGTCGGCTGTGGCAGTGGAGTTGCAGCCGTCTTTTTATCTCAAGAATATGGCTGCAATGTCGTTGGCATCGATTCATCGGAAAGGATGATTGCTTTAGCGGCAAGACAAGCCGAAGCTGAGAAGTTAGCTTACAACGTGAAGTTTTTGGTGGCAGACGCAGCGAATTTACCATTTCCAGATTCTATATTTGATACCATAATATGTGAAGCTGTCTTCTCCACTATTGTAGATAAAGAAAGGGCTGCTAAAGAGTTCAGGCGTGTCTTAAGGTCTGGTGGGAAATTATTGATACTAGACTTTGTACTTCGAAAGGAAATAAAAAAGGAACTCCAGAGCCAAGTATCTTTCCTTCCTTGTTTAGCCAGAACAAGACACTTGGAGGGATATATCAGGCTCTTTGAACAAGTGGGCTTTCAAAATTCCTACATTGAAGACTACCCACAGGAAGTGAAAAGGACAGGCTGGTGGATAGCTTATACCTCTGGTTCTTGGGTTAAGTTGTTTGCTAACCCATCAGCACAGTCCGACTGCGGTAGTAAAGAGATATTAGATGTTGATTCACTTATTGAGACCTGTCAAAGGTTTTCTAAGGAAGCGGAGCTTGGGTATGCTTTGATAGCTCTGACCAAGCCATAGAGCAAGCAATTTCCTACCACCTTCTAAAAGGAGTGTAGTTTTATATTTATATAGCTTCTAGTTTATGTAATAGAGGGTTTGGCAAGATGAAGGAGGTGCTAACTAAGACAGAGAGCCTGTGCCCGGTTTGCTTAAGCCGGATACCAGCCAAAAGGGTAGTGGAGGGGGGAGATGTCTATCTGGAAAAAGATTGTCCTGAGCACGGTAACTTCAAGGCTCTGATTTGGCGAAATGCTGAGCTTTACCGTAATTGGAGTCAGTACAGCCAGCAGGCTGTTGGTCCCGAAAAAAGGTTTACTGATATTGCTCGAGGCTGTCCTTATGATTGTGGTCTATGTCCCAGCCACGAGGCAGATACCTGCACCACTGTAATGGAAGTCACCCACAACTGTAACCTCAATTGTCCCATCTGCTTTGCTTCTGGCAACGAAGGTCTCCACTTCGAACCGGATAGCCATGCAATTCAAGGAATGTATCAAACCATCATAGAAGCTGGAGGACCTTACCCGGTGCAAATAAGTGGTGGAGAACCTACCATCAGGGATGACCTGCCCACCATTGTAGCGCTAGGAAAGAAATTGGGGTTTTATCATATTCAGATAAATACCAATGGCATCAGAATAGCTCAAGATAAGGAATATCTTATGAGGCTAAAAGAGAGTGGTGCTGACTTGATATATCTCCAGTTCGATGGCGTATCCGACGACGTTTATCGTACCATCCGAGGTAGAAACCTATTTGACCTCAAGGTTCGAGCCATAAGTAATTGCGCTGAGGTGAAGATAGGGGTCGTCTTGGTGCCAACAGTGGTCCCCAATGTTAATCTTCACCAGTTAGGCGAGGTTGTCCAATTTGCTAAAAAATGGATACCTACGGTGAAGGGTATCCATTTCCAACCGGTTAGCTATTTTGGCAGATATCCCCAGTCACCGAAAGACGAAGATAGGGTAACCTTATCAGATGTTCTGGATGGGCTAGTAGTCCAGACCAGGGGCGAACTTAAGAAAGCGAATTTTGTGCCTCGCAGATGTGAGGACTCGCATTGTTCGTTTAGTAGTTTTTTTGTATTGATGGAAGATGGTAAATTACAAGCAAGGACAGACATCGCCCGGGAATCGGTAAGCGGATTCGGCTATAAGAAAGACCCCCCTGCGGTAGCAGCGAGAAGGTTTATCAATAGACGCTGGAGATTGGTTAATGAAGAGGCAGAACAAGCTGAGAAAGGGTGTGGTCAGGGCTGTGGACAAAATCAAGACTCTTGGCTACGTTTCAGAAAAAGAGAAGGCCTGTACTACCTGACGATTACTGGCATGCCCTTCCAGGATGTATGGACCCTCGATTTACAAAGGCTAAAGAGATGCTGTGTCCATGTAGTCACCAACAGTAAGCGATTAATACCCCTATGTGCCTTTTATGTCACCAGTATTACTGGGGAAAGGCTATACCAGAACCTTCCCACAGAAACTGCACTGTCTCTCACAGATTAGGGAATTCATCCGGATAATGGTAATTGGATGAAAGAGATACTGAAAGAAACAGAGAGCCTATGTCCAGTTTGCCTGAGCAGGATACCAGCGAGGATAATCACTGAAAATAACAAGGTTTATCTGGAGAAAAGTTGCCCCCAACACGGCGATTATAAAGTTATCATTTGGAGGAATGACGCTGAACATTACCTTAAATGGGCTGAGTTTGGTGGTGATAGAATTCCTAAAGGTCCCAAGAAAAGGCTTACCGAGCATAATAGGGGTTGCCCCTACGACTGTGGTATTTGTCCAGACCATGTACAAGACACCTCTTCCGCAGCTATTATGACTACCAATAGGTGTAACCTTCACTGTCCTATTTGTTTTACCTATGGCGACGAAGGGCCTGTCTATGAGCCTTCCCTGGACAGCATTAAAAGGATGTACCAAGTCGTGTTGGATACTTGCGGGACATATCCTATGGAACTGTGTGGCGGGGAACCAACTGTCCGGGATGACCTGCCTCAAGTTATTGCTATCGGTAAGGAGATGGGCTTTAATCATATCCAAATAAATACGAATGGCATCAGATTGGCTGAAGACAAGGAATATCTGAGTAGATTAAAGGAGGCGGGGGCTACCACCATCTATCTTCAGTTTGATGGTGTAACTGATGAAGTATATCGTTATACCCGAGGCGCAAATCTCTTTGACCTCAAAGTCCAAGCCATAAAGAATTGCGCTGAGGTGAAGATAGGAGTTACCCTAGTGCCAACAGTCATCCCCAATGTTAATTTTGAGCAAATAGGAGACATCATCCGGTTTGCCAAGAGATGGGTGCCCACGGTAAAAGGAGTTTTCTTCCAGCCAATCAGTTACTTTGGTAGATACCCAGGAACACCCGATGACAGGGATAGGCTAACTATACCAGATATACTTAGGGCTCTTGAGGAACAAACACAGGGAGAGTTGAAGGAGAGCAACTTTGTACCTCCTGTCTGTGAGCATCCTCACTGCTCTTTTTCAGGCTTCTTCATATTGATGGACGATGGGAGGTTATTATCAACCACCCACTTGCAACCGAGACAAATCACTGAAGACGGGGCTGAACATTCAAGACGATTTGCCAAGCGATATTGGAGATTTGTTGAGGAAGATGATGTACAACTCTACCCAACGTCTCAATATGAGCCGACTCCCTTTTATAGTTTTTTCCAGCACCTTCAAAGGAAGTATTTATACATTTCAGGCATGGCCTTTCAAGATGTGTGGAATATCGACCTTGAAAGACTGAAGAGATGCTGTATTCATATCGTTACTTCTACAGGGAAGATGGTACCTTTATGCGCCAAATACTTGACCAGTGTCGACGGGCAGCAGCTTTACCCGGGAATAGCATAGCTAGGAGACAAATCAAATGGCAGAGCGGATTTCCCTACAGGAGTCACTCAGCAAGATACTTAAACAAAGGATAAGGGAGACTCCGGAATACCGAAAACATATTGCTAAGGAAAGCCTGGAGAAAATAACCAGAGGCGATTTTGAGGATTTTCAGCTTTTCCAGCTTCAGAATACACTGCACTATGTTTATAACAAGAGCCTGTTTTACCGAGAACTATTCAGCAAAAAGGGGATAGAGCCGGGTGAAGTCCAATCACTGGCTGATTTGGCCAAGCTACCTTTAACTGCGCCCGAGGAATTGGCCGAGAAACCCCTTAGATTCTTATGTGTTCCCCTAGGAGAGGTGAGCCGGGTGATTACCTTTACTAGCTCAGGTACTACTGGCCCGCAGAAGAGGATTTTTTTTAGTGAAAAGGATGTTGAGGTAATGACCGATTTTATGGGGGCTGGCATGAGCGTGGTGGCTACCAGCAATGATGTCGTTCAGATAATGCTGCCAAGGGGTCCGGTTTTAGGGCAGTCTGACCTGCTGGCACGAGGTGTAGAGAAAATGGGCGCTACGCCAGTCATCACTGGTACTGAGCCAACCCCTGAGGAGCAAATTCAGGCGATTGAGAGACATGGCTCAACTGTTGTGTTCTGTGAGACACTCCGTTTTAATCGAATTACGGTGGAAGCTAAAAACAATCGTGATTTAACAAAAATGGGGGTCAAAGCCCTATACCTTACTTCCAACTATCTATCTGACTCGATGAGGGTTAACCTCCAGTCTGCGTGGAACTGTGAAGTCTTCACCCACTACGGGTTAACTGAGATGGGATTAGGGGTAGCTGTGGAGTGCCCAGCCCATAATGGCTACCACTTTAACGAGGCTGACCTTCTGGCCGAGATTATAGACCCAGAAACCGGGGAGGTTTTGCCTGACGGGGAGGAAGGAGAATTAGTCTTTACCACCTTAACTAGAGAAGCAATGCCGTTAATCAGATACAGAACGCACGATATATCCAGACTGAGTGTTAAACCCTGTGAGTGTGGCATAACCACTCTCAAGAAATTGGACAGGACAACACGAAGGCTGGAGTCAGCAGTAAAAATAGGAGAGGGTGATGAGATATATCCAGCGATGTTTGACGAGGCACTTTATACGATTCCCGACATCGTTGGTTATGAAGTGAGCATCGGCAATGATGGCGTCAAAGATAGTCTGACTTTTCAGGTGGAGATAGCCAGAAAAGGAGCAGCGGTCGAAGAACTGGTAAGGAAAGTGATATTAAAAATCCCGCCGGTTCAAAAAAATGTCAAAATGGGAAAAATGACCATACCTGAGATACAACTGGTAACCCCGGGCTCATTGCGAAAAAGCACTCGAGCCAAAAAATTGATAAAAGATATGCGCTAGGAGGTCTGAATGAAATCTGGCGGAGTTGACCAGGCGAAAGCTTCACGCTTTTTCTATGGCTGGGTAGTGGTGGCCGCAGCCTTCTGCGTGGCTCTGGTCGCATATGGGATCCAATACTCCTTCGGCATATTCATCGATCCTCTAAAAGCAGATTTTGGCTGGAGTGGAGCATTGGTAGGAGGAGCTGCTTCACTTTTCATGTTTTCGCGTGGCGCCCTGGCCATCCTCACCGGACGAATCACCGATAGGCACGGACCCAGAATAATAGTCGCCATCAGTGGCCTTTTCCTGGGTCTGGGCCTCATATTGACCAGCCAAAGCAGCACTGCCTGGCAATTATATTTATTCTACGGTCTAATGGGAGGGTTCGGCCTAAGTGTGGCCTATGCTCCTTTAATGGCAACAGTGTCAAGGTGGTTCGTGTCCAAGCGGGGTCTGGCAATAGGTATCGTTGCTGCCGGAATAGGGGCGGGCACAGCGGTCATGTCTCCGTTAGCCGCACATCTCGTCGCTACGTATGGGTGGCGCTTGTCCTATATTATCATCGGTCTCCTGGCCTTGATTATCATTATCCCTGGGGCATTTCTGCTAAGGCGTAGTCCTGATGAGAAAGGGCTGCTGCCACTGGGTAAGGCTGAAGCGACAGCGGGTGATGAGGAGAATTCAAATATAGCAAAAAGAGAGGACAGCCTTACTTCAGAAAGCGCAGGATTCTCATTAAAAGAAGCAGCGCGTACCAGAGCATTCTGGCTGTTGCTGGCGATAATTATCTTTTGGTCTATATGCGTCCAAATGACAATGATGTACATATATCCCCATGCAACCGTCCTCGGCATACCTTGGGGAGTGGCTGCCAGCTTCATGTCTGTGATTGGCATTTCCAGCATTATCGGCCGGCTGGCCATGGGTGCCGTGTCTGACAGACTGGGGGGAAAGCGCACACTCTTTATCTGTTTAATCCTTCAGGCCCTGGCGATGTTCTGGCTCCTCAGGGCGACAGATATATGGATGCTCTATCTGTTTGCCGCAGTCTTTGGGTTTGCCTATGGCGGTTGTGTCCCCCAACTCCCGGTGATAGCCGGGGAAATCTTCGAGCTGAAGTCGATAGGCGAAATTGTTGGTTTTCAAATGTTAGGGGTAGCAATCGGTGGAGCAATTGGGCCGTTCCTCGGAGGATATGTGTTTGATGTAACGGGTACATATAACCTTGCTTTCCTGGTCAGCGGCATGTGCACCATCATTGCACTGATACTTCTCACCTTTATCAAAGTACCAAGGAAGGTGAGACATTGAGATGGTCCCTGAAATTTGGACAGCTTGTTAAGGTCGGGTCCTGCTCCCTAAAATAATACACAGAAATAAGGAGGCGCAGGACATGAAACAGAACCTAAAGAAGCACAATTACATAATTGTACACCATTGTCACGAATCTCTTCTATCATAACCGTTCAAAATCCTTGGTCATTCCCGGCAGCTAATGACATCTGTTGTGCCAAAGTTGGCAGAACGTTTTTCCTTTTTATGATTCGGTACCAGTCTTCGTAGTAGTAGATTCCCTGGAAGATAACGGCGGAGAGAATGCCGTAAGAGATCTCCGGTGCCAGAATGTAGAAGCTCCTTACCGCGAAT
>JAUWGZ010000099.1 GCA_030606165.1 Dehalococcoidia bacterium | reverse complement strand
GGTGGACAATACCAGACTGCATCTCACCGTTGACCGTGGAGATGAGGAGTGGAAGGGGAATGTGGGGCTGGTGCCGACATTCCTGAAGGAAATCAATCCTTCCCCGGAGAATACTACCGGCATTACCTGCGGACCGCCAATAATGATTAAATTTGTTATTGAGGCCCTGCACGAACTGGGATTCTCCGGCGAGAACATAATCACCACTCTGGAGAGAAGGATGAAGTGCGGCGTCGGTAAGTGTGGACGCTGTAACATCGGCAGTAAGTACGTCTGCCTGGATGGTCCGGTTTTTACCCTTAAACAGCTAAAGGAGATGCCCAGCGACTGATGAAACAAGAAGGAAAAGCTATTGCCGGGAAAGACCCGCTGGCCAAAATCATCGACGAAAAGAAACTATCCCTTTGTGTTGAGTGCGGAAAGTGCGTCGCCAGTTGCCCCATGGCCGAGTTCTATGACAAGTTCTCCTTCTTGTTCTCTGCCCGGGGCATTATCAAAAAGGCGCTGCTGGGGCTAGACATCTTAAAGGACTCGAATATCTGGTTTTGCCTGGAATGTGATGTTTGTGCCAAGCTGTGTCCGGCCGGTGTCAAGTATGCAGAATTTGTTGAAGACATCAGGCAACTCGCCATCAGCGAAGGTATCACCAAGAATTCCGCGGTTTGCCCGCGCTGCGGGCGCTACTATCTACCATTACCGACCGTGGAGCGTTTGAAGGAAGTACTGGCCGGGAGCGGCCTCGATGGTGAGTTTACCGAACTCTGTCCACAGTGCCGCCGGGACGATATGGCCGAAAAGCTGGCGTTCCCTCCGGTCCCGGTGAAGTCCGGGGTGAGCCGGCACCACCCCGCATAGGAGTCTCTCGAATGTAATTGTTGTTCCCAACAATATGCTACGGGCTTCTGAGTCCAGTTTATCCAACTTCCCGTAACATGACCCATGCGAATATTGACACGCTTTCGAGGACAAGTTAATATATACACTTTGATGTACACCCTGAGGGTGCTTGCCTGTCAGAGGAAATCCTGGAGAAATGTCCGCTTTTTGACCTGCTGCTAATTTCTCATTGCAGAAAGTATTAAAAAGGGGGAAAACAAAATGGAAGTCAATAAGGTCTGTATCGTAGGCGCCGGCGTCATGGGTAGTCAGCTTGCTCAGCTCCTGGCTAATAACGGCTATGAAGTGTCAATGACGGATATTGAAGACAGGTTTGTCCAAAATGGCATGAACGCCATTAAAGGCAATTTAAAGAAGTATTTTGTCGACAAGGGCAAAATGACCCAGGAAGAAGCCGACAAAGTGCTGGGCCGTATTAAAGGTATTACTGACCTTAAACGAGCGGTAGAAGGAGTTCAGGTGGTGATTGAAAGTATTCCTGAAGAGATGGAGCTAAAGCAGCAGATGTTTAAGCGGCTGGATGAGGCGTGTGCTCCGGAAACAATACTCGCTTCTAATACCTCGGTACTTAGTATTACTGCCATAGGTTCGCTAACCCGGCGACAGGACAAGGTGATAGGGATGCACTTTTTCAACCCGGTAGCGGTAATGAAATTGGTTGAGATAATTCGTGGAGTCAAGACTTCGGACGAGACCTGCCAGGTCATTAAGGACATGTCAGCCAAACTTGGCAAGGAGACGATTATTGTCAATAAAGATGTCCCGGGTTTCGTTGTGTCCAGATTGTTTCTCGTGTTTTGTAATGAGGCGGTTAAGTTGCTTGAAGAGGGTGTAGCCAGTGCCGAAGACATTGATAAGGGGTGCCAGTTAGGACTGGGGCATGCTATGGGTCCGTTTAAGTCACAGGACATAGTCAATGGGATACCGGTCGGATTGCACTCCCTTGATTATATGCGAGATGAGCTTGGAGAGTGTTATGGTCCTTCTCCATTATGGAGAAGAAAAGTCGAGGCTGGTGAATTAGGTGTGAAGACAGGTAAGGGATTCTATGACTACAGCCAGCAACAGTGACAACTCTGGGATTGCTCTCGGCAATTAAAAGTAAATAGCCTTTGATATAGGAGGTCAAGAATGGCTGGAAGACATGCTTGTATAGTTGGGGGCGGCATGTGCAAGTGGGGTGTTAGGGAAGCAAGTTATATAGATATGGTTCAGGAAGCAGCCAAGGAATGTCTGGGTGATATACCTGGACTTAAGCCAACGAGTATTGACGGTTTGCTTTTTGCCTCCACTTTTGTTGGCAGGCGTTCTGCCCAAGCCAATACAGCTCCTGTCGTAGCTGAGAGGCTGGGGTTAAAACCGACTTCTATCTGCGCTAGGGTGGACGTCCTTTGTGCAGGTGGGAGCACAGGAATTCTCCTGGCCAAGGGACTCGTAGAGAGCGCAATGTCTGATGTAGTGATGGTGGTAGGCTGTGAAAAACTTTACACTCCTGAGAGATGGCAGGTGCAATACGATGAGATTGCTGCTATAGACCACGACTGGGATGGGCCGCAAGGTATCGGGCCTCCGCCACTATGGTTTGCGATGATTGCCAAGGAACACATGAAACATTACGGGACAAAAAGGGAGCAATTGGGGCTGGTTTCCGTAATAAATTATGATTACGGTTATGATAATCCAAAAGGTCACTTTCAAAGGAAGCTGACGATGGGAGATGTCCTCAATGCAACTGAGGTAGCCGCTCCTCTCGGATTATATGATTGTTGTCCATTGACGGATGGCTCTGCGGCAGTAATTATTGCTTCTGAGGAGAAGGCAAGGGAGCTCAGTGATAGACCACTCGTTTATATCCTTGGAGGAGCTCAAGCGTCAGTTCACAGCGTAAGTGCTAACTGGCCCGGAGAGCATTTAGGAGATTGGCCCCATTTGAGGCTGGCCGCTAAAAAAGCCTATGAGAATGCGAAAATTAGCGCTGATAAGGTCGATGTTGCTCAGGTACATGATTGTTTTAGCATTTCCGAGATTGTCGAGGTAGAGGAGCTAGGATTCTGCAAAAAGGGAGAAGGTGGACCTTTTGTGGAATCAGGGCAGACAAAGATCGGTGGCACCACCCCCACTAATACTGATGGCGGTCTTCTTTCCTGCGGGCACCCCTTCGGGGCAACCGGGGTTCGTCAGGCTATAGAGATATTAAGGCAGCTTCAGGGAAGAGCCGTACGCCAGGTCAATAAAGCAGCGATTGGTCTTACACACAACTTGAGCGGCTCCAATGTGGAGCACACGATTGTTATCTACGGCAGAGAGCCCAGAAAATAAAGGAGGCGAAGGATGGCAGCAACAGGAATTCCTTTCTTGGAAGGAAGATATTCTCCTACACTGGACATGTGGCCAATCGAGGCTAAGGAATTTAACCGGATATACGAATTCTACGAAAACCTTCGGGAAGGCAAGTTTACAACAACGAAATGTAAGAAGTGTGGGCGGGTGGCATATCCGCCTCGAGTTATATGCCCTGAGTGCTACTCTGACGAGCTTGAGTGGATTGAGTTGCCAAAGAAAGGCAAGGTGGCAGTTGCCGTAGAGAAATGGGCAGGGGTACCCATATGCTACGAGCCACCCTTAATTGATGCCTGGATTGACCTGGGTGAAGATAGTCCGGTCAGGCACGTACTCAGTCGAATGGTAAACTGCCCCCCAGAAACTCTCAAAGAAGGTGACGAAGTTCAGCTTGTAGTATTTGATGTTCCAGCCCACCCGATAGAACTCAGAAAAGAAACAAAAATGGCAGAGAGGGTATTTTTTGCCTTTGAGCCTGTTAAGAAATAGGCTAAGTACTGGACGGGGGGTGCCCTTGCCTCACCCTCCAGAAATTATAACTATTATATGCAGCTCATCTCCGTCCTTAACTGGTTTAGCCAGTTCCTCTGGGTAGGAGCTTTCCGCGTTAACATAGATTTCAACGAGTCTATTTAGCTTACCATCCTTTTCAAACAGCCATTGCCTGAGCTCAGGAAACCGGGCAACTAGCTGCTCAAGACACTGACCAACAGTGCTACCGTTAACTTCAACCACGTCCTGACCATTAGTATGCTGAGATAAGAAAGGATGGATGTTTATCTTAACGCTCACTGCTTCCCTTATCTTTCATCCAGCACTCAACTCCTTGAGTGCTGGACTAATCACTCTCGCCCCTCTGGTGCCAATACCCTAGTTTCGACGATTGGAAGGCTCCCTTGAGCGAAATGGCTTGCCATCAGAAGAGCGAGTCTTGCATTGGCGTAACACTTACGCAGGTGGTGTTTCTTTTGCGTGGGGGTCTGTACTATACAGAGGCTATGGCTGTGGCAACCTTCCGC
>JAUWGZ010000029.1 GCA_030606165.1 Dehalococcoidia bacterium | reverse complement strand
CCATGCTTAAGCAAGCTCTGAGGTATTCTGCCAAATTTAAGCTTTATGTCAACTTAATGGCCGCTGATGCCTCGTTCCTACCCTTCCCCAATAATACCTTCGATTGGGCAATATCAGTGGCTACTTACCACCACATCAAAGGCAGGGAGGAAAGAGGAAAGGCTTTTTTAGAATTAAAGCGGGTATTAAAGCCCCAGGGCGAGGTTTTTTTAACCGTGTGGAACCACGGACAACCAGGGTTCTGGTTCAAATCAAAAGAGCGATACGTCCCCTGGAGGCTAAAAGAAAAATCAATTTACCGCTACTATCACCTTTTCTCTTATGGCGAGCTAAGAAAGCTACTAGTCGAAACTGGCTGGGAAATCATTGCTATGTCACCGGAGAAGTCCTACCACTTCCCGATAAGGAATTTCTCACGCAATATATGCGTTCTGGTAAAGAAACAGAGCACCCCTCGAGTACCAGCGATGTAACGCTTTAGCCCTACACGAAACTCGACGATATCCCTAAATTTCCGTAGCGGCGATGTTTTAGACCCGCAGCTAAGGAGTCGTTCGCTCATTGGATGAGCCTTGACCTGTCTGCACCCCCCTTAGAAAGCCCAGCCTCAATAATGCCAATGAAGACCTCCACCAATTTAGGGTCAAACTGAATCCCAGCACCTTGCCTAAGCTTTTCTATTCCCTCCTCATGAGACAAGGGAGGACGGTAAGGACGGGCAGAAGTCATGGCCTCAAAGGTATCAGCTATGGCGAGGATGCGAGCTTCTATGGGAATCTCTTCGCCTTTCAGCCCTTCAGGATAGCCCCCACCATTCCACTTCTCATGATGATGTAAAATGCTACTTACACAGGAAACTAGATGGGGTATGTTACCGACGATATTTGCCCCTAACCTGGGATGAGCCTTAATCGCTTCCCAATCTTGTCCATTAAGCTTCCCTTTTTTGTTAAGCACTTTATCGGGAATGCCAATTTTGCCAATGTCGTGAAGCAAAGCAGCAGTGCTCACCTTAGACACCTCTTCAGGCAATAGCCCAATCGCTTTCGCCAAAGCCTCAGCATAAGTGCTAACTTTCCTGGAATGACCATAGGCATATGGGTCTCTATCCTCCACTGCTGAAACTAAGGCATAAACACTACTCAAACCGTTACTCTTGGCATGAATCCCCTCAACCCCTCCGTAGTCCGGTGGCTCGGATAAAATCTTGGAAGAGAGGAAGATCCGATTGCCTCCATTCCGCTTAGCATGATAAAGAGCAGTATCAGCCACGTCAACAAGTTCATCAGATACCACTCCATCCGTAGGATAGCTAGCCAAACCAATGCTGCAAGTTACAGTAATTGCCCTCTTCTCCATCTCCCGGGCAATATGCTCTCGAACCCGCTCAGCTACGACATAGGCATCATCCGTAGTTGTCTGAGGCAAAATGACAACAAATTCATCGCCACCATAGCGAAAGGGTTGGTCAGCATTCCTGACAGAGCTTTCGATAATTCTCCCTACCTGGTTCAGAAGAATGTCACCGGCGGGATGCCCATATGCATCGTTATAGGCCTTAAAGTTATCCAGGTCAAGCATGAATATAGAGAACACATCGCCATAACGAGAATGCCGGGAAATCTCATCTCTGAGTCGCTCTTCAAAATGACGGCGATTAAATAGCCCGGTAAGCCCATCCAAACGAGACTTTTGTTCCAATTGGGCATAAAGTTGCGCATTCTCAATTGGCGCAGCAATCTGCAAAGCCACCTTTTCCAGAAGTTGTATTTGCCTGCTACTGTAAGCGTTAGGTTTGCGGCTGGCCAAAATCAGGCTGCCAATAATACGGTCTGTGACACTCAAGGGCAGGTAAACAACAGAACGAATCCCTAGCTTCACGTGACTCTCCCAGGTCCAGAATCTGTGGTATCGTTTCAAATCAGCCTCATATACGGCCTGTCTATCCCGGCACGCCAACTCCGTAGCCGTCCCGTCAAGCGGTATCCTTTCCTCCGGCTGCCAAGCAGAACCTACGGTGCTGGACAGAGCCAGAAAATAAATCTCGCTTCCATCAATTAAAGCAATTGTTGCCCAATCAATATCCACCACTTTCTTTAATTCCTGGGCGAAAGCTTCAAATATCATTTGAATGCTCATGCTGGAGGTTATGATTGCGGTTAAACGGTTAACCAGAGTTGTTTCTTCGTCTTGTTCCTTCAACCGCTCATGGGAATACTCCTTTGCCATGCTCGCTGCCACCCTGGCAGTGATAAACTCCAGTAAATCAATATCCTCAACTGCGTAAAGCTTCCCATCTCGCCTCTCGCTTATTGCCAGAACAGCCACAAGTTTCCCCTTGTTCATTAAGGGAACGAATATCTCTACCCCCGCCGATCGAATTTCCTCTCTCTCCTCCTCCCATATAGATTGGAATTCAGGAAAGATAGCGAGATTCCTTTCCGGTAATATGGTGCTGTCATTCTCCAGCCAGGTCACAACAGGACTATCTGCCCTTAATGCCAACTCCCCCATAGGATTATCCTCCGCAGGAGGGTAGGTAAATCGGGCGCTAAAACCTTCATTTCCAGCCTGGGGCAAAAGCAGACAAGCCCTCCGACAGTCAACAGATTGAGCAAGCAGTGATATGAATTCGCTACCCAACTGCCCCAGGGTGGGAACATCGTGTATCCTGGTGATAAACTGAGATAACTGTCTGCGATAAGCGTATCTTGCCCCGATAAAGGCTTCCTCCACCTTCTTTTGCCAAAGGTCACGCACCTTGTGAACAAGAAACAGGACAGCGGGAATTCCCAGGCCGATGGCTAGTGCTAAAGAGGCCAAGTTAAGCTCAAAGCCGACGAACCGGTGAGCGAGCATAAAAAATAGTATCACCATGCCAATACTACCGCCATAAAGGACTGCATATATCAGGGTTTGACGGAATACAACCCTCATATCCACCAGGCGGTGGGTCACAACAGCATAGGTTAAGACACAGGCAATGATAAGGTTGCTGATGTGACCTACAGGAAATTCGCCTCCACGGGGAGCGAGGATGCTTGATATAAAAACTGCTAGGACACCAATAGCAACAAGTAAATAAACAATCTGATTACGCTCCTCTGGGTTGGGTGAGAGCCTGTACTTCTGTATCAAAGAATATATATCCCTAGTGCCTACACCGAAAAGAAAGGGGAGGACTATAGCAATAATCCAGGGGCCATAATTAACATTGATGCCGCTGGCAGTGATTTCAATGCCCCGTGGGATAAAGCCCAATGCCGCCAGGACAATGGTGGCTACTAAAAAAATATAAGCCAATGGTATTTTGATGCGTTCAGACCGGTAGAAAGAGGAGATAAAATAATGAAGCTGAATTAGCATCCATATAAAAACGCAGATGCCAATCTTACCTACGAGGAGTTTGTATGGCATAAGGAAATCACTGCGGAAGAAAAAGCCGCTGAGGCTCCACAGCATGGCAGGAATTAAGAATAGGAGAAAAAGCCTGTGCCTTCGTTGCCATGGCTGGTTAGATAGCAAAATAACAAATAAGGGGATATAAGCGATGGTGGCAATTAAGGGAACTAAGACATAGACATTCATAATATTACCCTTACATAGTCAAACACATAAATTCCGACACAATTTTACCTGTCACTCCGAGCCCCTCCACAGGACTGCATCGTCCCGATAAATCGGGACTCGCAATGACAGAAGAAAGCACCCCGCAATGACTGTTGTGTCACCATATCTGTAAATCACTTTAATATAAAGCTATTATTGACATAAATTTGGAAACTGTCAAGAAGGACTATGGTACCCCCCCCAAAGGTACAGGTGTTCTCAGTCACAGCTCTCTCAGCGTAAGGCGAGTTTGAAGCTTCGCCTTTGTCATTCTTCGCCCCGACTTGTCGGGGCGAAGAATCTGCGAAGGGCTTAGAGTGCTAAACGAAAGGGGGCGAGGTTAAAACCTCGCCCCCTTTGTCCTGGCAGGGCGTCCTGCTTTTCTCTAAACTGTGCTACTCTCATGGAGCAGCCGCGCGTTCGGCTTCGGTTACCGGCGCAGCCTCCACCACAACCCTGGGAGCCCCTAGCTGAGAAAGAACTTTGTCTGAGGGATTGACATGCGGCGGCTTGATGGTGCCTAAATCAGCGCCCTCAGCTTGACGTTGAGAGATGTATCTGGCAAAAGCACCCTGAGGGAGAAAGGTAACCTTTATAGGCTTCAGGCCAAGCACAGTCTCCGGGGCACCATAGGCGCTATACTGGTTATAGTGATATACGCTGTCCAGCTTTCGCAGCTCACCATATACTGTTGCCGCTACAGCTTCTTCGCTGGCAACATAATTGTCTTGGAGTTCCAGATAGAGATGTAATATTGCCCTATCTCCGATTGCTTCTTTGCGCGCCGTCCAATACTTATAAGGAATGCCGCTGCTTTCAATCGCTTCCCAAATCAGTTTTTCCGTAAGACGCCCAAATCCGGAAATATCAATACGGTCATCAGCCCGGCTATAAAACACCATCTGCGGGATATCAATGTTCAACCTTTCATTTCGCAGCGAAGTTATTCTTACTATATCGCCAATCCTATACCTGACAAAGGCCCCACCATGAAAGTTGGAAAGAACTATCTCATAATTCTCGCCAGCCTTTACCTCGTCCAGCAAGATGGTCTTCGGCTGGTAAGAATGGTCTAATTGCCATTTGAACCACTCTCTTTCAGGAATGAACTCAAAGAAGTTGAGGTTGGGAATAAAAGTCATACCCTCATAATCCCAGGTCTGTATAGCGAAGTGGCCTCCCTCACAACTGGCATAATGCTCCAGAGGACGTCTGCCCCATAACTCCTCCACTCTTTTCTTGAAAATTGCGGCATCACTGCCACCACATACTATCCCTCGCACTGTCCACAGGTCTTTGGGCAACAGCGGGCGGCGGGCAAGCTTGCTCTTAACCAGTCCTCTGGTTACTCGAAATAGTGCCCTGGGATGGGCTAATAAAAAGCGGATGCTTATATTTCCCGACTGCCTCTTAATCTGCTCTCCGGCATAGACTAATGCCGAAGCTAAGCCAGCGAAACCGTCAAGGCCCCGGTATAGAGCTTCCTCGAAGCCAAGCTTTATGCACTGCTCGAAAGGCAGCTCTTCTCCATGGGAGGGCAACGAGTCACAGCCGATTGTTTCTTTTCCTAGCTCACCTAAAAAACCTGTTCCATACTCTGGAGGCCCTAAAGTGTGCAGCACCCTCAAATGTTCCTTAAACCCGGAGAGGTCGCCTTTACTATTACAGCCGGAAAAAATAATCTCGGCTGCCAGCACCCTCCCCAATTCACGAACAAAGCCCACCGAAAATGGTACCCATTTAACATAGGATTTTTCAGATGTACCTGAAGTTCTCGCCCACCCGATAACCTTGGCTGGTAATACGTCCTCCCTTCTTTCTATGAGTTCAGGGCAATAATCAGTATAGGTAGTTAATGGCACCTGCCCCCGGAATTCTTCCACAGTGGTAGGCATAGCACCACGCATCACCTTCCTCCCCAGTTCGCTGTTCTTTAATAGCTCAATTTGCTCCAGAAGCAGCCTCCTCTGGATAGCCATAACTTGCTCCAGGCTGAGGTCAATGAAGCCACAGCACATTTGCCATAGCTCTTCTTTTTTGCCCTGTCGCAATAACTCAAGTGGCCTTGTCATGGCAGCACTTCCTTATTTCCTTTATGTATGCCGTCTTGAACCTAACATCTCATCGAGCAGCCGCACGCTCGGCTTCAGTTGCTGGCACGGCCTCCACCACCACCCTGGGAGCTCCCAACAGGGAAAGTACTTCGTCGGAGGGATTAATATGTGGCGGCTTCAGACTTTCCAAGGTAGCTCCCTCAGACCGCCGTTGGGAGATGTAACTGGAAAAGGCACCCTGGGGAAGCAAAGTGACCTCCACAGGTCTTGTTAAGCTAAGTGCACTTTGTATATCACCGAAAATCGTATAGACATTATAGTGGTACTTGCTATTTAATTTTCTCAGTTGGTCGTATATCGCTGCCGTTACATTTTGCTCGCTCGCTACATAGTGGTCCTCCAGTTCAACATAGATATGCAATACCGCCCTGTCGTCAATTATTTCCTTGCGTGCTGTCCAGCCCGCACAGGGAATGCCCATGTTTTCAATCGCCTCCCGGATTATTCTTTCGGTGAGTCGGCCAAAACCAGGAATATCAATGAGGTCGTCAGCGCGGCTATGGAATACCATCTGGGGAATATCAATGTTTAATTTCTCATTCCTCAGCGAGGTTATCCTGACCATATCACCGGGTCTATATCGAGTCATAACGCCGCCATGGAAGTTGGTGATGACTATTTCGTAATTCTCGCTCGCTTTTACCTCATCCAGCAAGATAGTCTTCGGCTGGTAGGAATGGTCCAGTTGCCATTTGAACCACTCCCTTTCAGGAATGAACTCAAAGAAGTTGAGGTTGGGAATAAAAGTCATGCCTTCATAGTCCCAGGTCTGGGTAGCATAAATGCCAGCATCGACGCCGGCATATAGCTCCAAAGGACGCCTTCCCCATAATTCCTCCGCCCTCTTTCGGAAGATAGCGTTATCGGTGCCACCCCCCAAGACCACCCTGACCGACCACAGGTCTTTGGGCAACATGGGACGATGGGCCAGCTTGCTTTTAATTAATCCTTTAATTAAGCGAGCAGATGCCTTTGGGTGAGATAATAAAAAACGAGTATCTAGCCATATTGCTCCTTGCCTCAACATCTCGCCAAGGTAAACTAGAATGGAGGTTAGGCCGCCAACGGCATCAAGCCCCTGAGATAAAGCCTCCTCAAAACCAGCTCCTATCCTCTCCTGGAATGCCATTCTCTCCGCATTGGAAGGCAAGCACTCGCACTCAAATGCTCGCTGTATCATATATCCCACGAGGCCTGACCCATAATATTGAGACCCTGCAAGAGACAAGGATTTCATATGTTTTATTATCGGAAAATCGCCTTGGGAATTGCAGGAGGCAATAAGTCCAACACCTGCAGCCACACGCTCCAACTCGTATAAGAATCTCTCAGAGAACGGCACCAATTTGATAGTGTACTCGCCAGCCCTGCCTGGAGTATGCACCCACATGGCAGGCTTCACCGGCAATACGTCTTCCCTCTTTTCCACAAGCTCAGGTAGGTAATCATAATAGGTGGTCAAAGGTACCTGTTCCCGGAATTCTTCCACCGTCTCAGGCATGGCGCCGCGCATCACCTTTCTGCCCAGTTCGCTGTTCTTTAGTAGCTCAATCTCCTCCAGAAGCAGTCTCTTCTGGATAACCATAAATTGCTCCAGGCTGAGGTACATAAAGCCGCAACACATCTGCCATAGCTCCTCCTTCCTCCCCTCGCGCAGTAAATCAACAGGACTTGTCATAGCTATCCCTCCTGCTTTCCCCCGTGTCATCAAGAATGACAAAGGGAACTTCACTATCCTGAATATAGTATGACAGGGCTGGGAATAGCTTGGGAAGAGATTATGTTCTAGAAGATAGTTCTATTTGAAGCTGTGGAGGATGTGATTGTGGAGGAAAATGCGAGGAAAGAAAGTCAGGAGCTTTTTACTTTTGCCGAGCTACCTAAACTTTGCAGTTTCTGAGCTAATTGCTCGAATTCGTTATCGCTGGGTTGCTTGCCTAGCTCCAACCCATAGCTGATAAAGAATTCCAGGAAATTGCGCAATAGCTCTTTCGTTCCTTCCTGAAACTGGTGAAATTCTTCTCGGGTTACGCCGTCTCGCTTTTTACTTTCTTCTTTTTCCTGCAACTCAGTCTCAATAAGAAAGTTGATGAACCCTGACCGGTCCATATCACCACGATTGTCGTCTACCTTTTTCACCAGCTCAGCATCTACTATTAGCATCTTTTTTTCAGACATATACCGCTCCTATCATAACACTCTCCTTAATTTTTTATGTTAAATAAGGGGTGACCTCACGCTACTTCCAGGCACCCCTCTATAACTCCACAACATCCGAGCCTCAAGCTCCATTGCCATTATGACCATTTCGGAACTCGAGTACTTCAACTATGTAGTTTATATTTTTGAGCAGCTCTCCTCCTTTGTCCGTTACCTGATAGGTAACTGCGGGATTTCCCACCTTCACTTTGTTAATGAACCCGTGGCTCAAGAGGAAACCGAGATACTTCTGTATCTGGGCATAGCTCATATTGGCGCTATACATAATCTCCGTCTTGCCAGCGCCATTTTCCCCAACTCTGAGCATATCAGCTATTATCTCTATATTAGACCTTCGCCGATTCATTATGCCATCCCACTATATATTACTTTTAGCCTAGTACTATTATACTACCACAATGGCACTTGTCAACCCCCCCCAAATACTTGGCAGCGAGGAGTGATATAATATAGACTATTGACACCAAAGAGGATTACGTTATACGATAAATCACTGGAGCTAAGTCTAAATAACAAAGAGGGTGTTTAAATTAAAGATGTAAAGCTTCATCAGGAGGTAACTGATGGATAAGATCAAGGTAATGGTAATTGACGAACAAGCACTTTTCAGAGCTGGGGTGCGTCAGACACTGTCTGACCAACCCGACCTGGAGATATTGGAATGCGACCCAGCTCAGAATACACTCGAGCTAATTGAAGCTAATCTCCCAGATGTTGCTTTACTTGGCTCTGACCTGGCTAACCACAACGGGATTGAGCTGGGTAGAAAAATTGCCCAACACTTCCCCAATACTAAAGTCATAATGCTAAGCCCCGACCCTAATGATGAGGAGCTTTTCGAGGTTATTAAGACTGCAGCCACAGCCTGCTTGAGTAAGAGAGCCACTGGCGACGAGCTGGCTAGCACTATAAGGCGAGCCTACAGTGGCGAATACCCCATAAATGAAAGCCTGATGACTAGACCGAGGGTTGCCAAGCATATATTAAACCAATTTCGCGGTTTTACGAGAACTCTGGAAGGCGTAGCTGCTCCTCTTACCAGAAGGGAAACGCAGATTCTAACCTATATCGCTGAGGGCAACTCAAATAAAGAAATCGCCCACATTCTGGAAATCAGCGAGCAAACAATTAAGAATCATGTCAGCGCTATCCTTCGTAAGCTAAATGCTAATGATAGAGCCCACGCTGTTGCTCTCGCCCTGCGCAGCGGCTGGATTTCACCAGAAGAAAAACGACGGAGGGTACCAGAAGACTTTGATGAAATTTGAATGCCACCCGGGCGGGGATAAGCCCCGCCTCTACTATATTGAAAAATCCTAAATCCCAAGCATAAATTCCCGAGCATAAGCATTCAGCCATCAACACTCAGCTTTCAGCTTCCTTGTCTGCCGAGAGGTAAGCGGCTGACGGCTGATTACTGACTACTGAGCGCCTTTGGTATTCGGAATTTAGCCCCCGACAAGTCAGGGCTTGCAATAACGGCTAAAACCAACACTTTCGTAGGGGGCTTGTCCCCCCCCAATCCACGTGAGACCACAAATGACCCCCCCCAAAAGTTCTATTGACAAACTAATAGGATATGCTAAATTGTATTTATGTTCTGGGAGAGTGAGATTATTACGCCCTGGTTAGCTTGGGTTAAGACATGGTTAACAACCTTGCCTTGAGCCAATGGGCGAATTACACCTTACCCGAGTTATTGAAAATGGATAAGAAAGTGCGTCAGATAGAAATCGGTCCGGAGCTAAAGACCCAGATTAGAAGGTATCTGGAGCAGCATGGGCACGCAGTAACCGAGGGAGCCAAGCTTCTCGGGAAGTCAGGGATTGAGCATACCTTTGAGATGCTGGCTCAAAAAGACGATGGTTTTACTAACTACACTATTGCTATCAACATTGCTGCTGGTGGTGATAAGGATGCAGAAGTGGACACTATTTTCAACTTTGCTAATAGAGCCTACGATTGCGGTATCATTGACAGGCTTCTTATTGCCGTCCCTGAACTCAGTCAGGAAGCGAAACAGTTGGCTCACAGGCAGCGAATAAAGGTCATAGATGGAGAACTAATTGAGACACTATTAACATGGAAACCCACGCAACCAGTTAAGCCCAGGGAGCCGGTTAAGTTTGAGACAAAGGAGCAACTGCTCAAATCTTTAGTCGACCTGGGCTATATCGTAGAGGAGAAAGCCAAAGTCAAAGGCAAGTCGGGACTTGAATATACCTTTGATATCCTGGCTCATACTAACAACGGTCAGGTTGGTCATATCCTGGGTATAGATTTCCTGGATGGGGAGAAAGAAGTAAGCCTGGAACAGGTAACCTTATTTGATACTAAAGCCTACGATGCTGAAATTGATGGCAAAGTCATTGTCGTATCCCCGGGGATTAGCTCTGAAGCAAGACAATTTGCCCAGCACCAGGGGGTAAGAGTCTTTGAGTTGAATCAAAAACCAGTTTCTGAACCTGCGACCGAAGAGATGCCTGGCCAGCCAGAGGAGAAGCCAGCTAAATTAGATAAGCCTCGAACCAAACTACTGAAGCAGATGCCCCAACCTGAGGCATTACAGTTGATTCCCGAAGTAATGGCCAGAAGGTATAATGCCATACCCCTGACTATATCTGATAAGACAATAGAAATGGCCATGGCGGACCCGACCGATATCTTTGCCCTGGAGGCTTTTGCCGCCCAGAGCCGAATGCGGATTAAGCCTGTGGCCGCCACTGCCCAGGAAATCAGGGACGCTATTGACTTCAATTATAAGTCCTTTGGCGAAATTGAAGAGCAGGTTTCTCGTATCTCCATCCCGGCTGAAGAAACTGATGAGAAGGTTGCCCTTCGTGCTGCTACTGATACTCCGCTGGTTCAGGCTCTCAACCTCATAATTGAAGAGGCAATCAAAGCCCGAGCATCCGACATTCATATCGAGCCACAAGAAGATAGAGTGCGAATACGGTACCGTATAGATGGCACTCTTCAAGATACGATGTCTTTACCTATAAGTGTACATCGAGCACTCATTTCACGCATCAAAATCCTGGCTGAACTGAACATCGCTGACCATTTTCGTCCTCAAGATGGTCAATTCTCTACCAAGGCTAAAGGGCGAGAGATAGATATCAGAGTCGCCACTGCTCCCATTGTCTGGGGGGAGAGAGCAACCTTGCGACTTCTGGATAAGTCATTGGCTACTCTGGGGTTAGCAGAACTCGGTCTACTCCCTGATAGCCTGGCAAAGTGCGAAGATATGCTCAAGGTTCCCTATGGTATGATTCTGGTTAGCGGTCCCACCGGAGCCGGCAAAACTACCACTCTATATGCCTCAATCAATTCCCTTGATACGTTGGAGAGAAACATCATTACTATTGAAGACCCTGCCGAATACCGATTTAAGGATATTAACCAGATTCAGGTTAACCCGCAGGCGGGCATTACCTTTGCCAGCGGCTTGAGGTCTATACTGCGTCTCGACCCCGATGTAATATTGGTCGGCGAGATACGTGATGCCGAGACAGCTAACATAGCTATTCAGGCAGCCTTAACCGGACACCTGGTGCTGTCTTCTATCCACGCTAATGATGTTGCCGGTGTGCTCACCCGTCTAGTTGACCTGAAAGTAGAGCCTTTCCTGGTAGCCTCAGCAGTTATCGGTGTTGTTGCCCAGCGGATGGTGCGCCGCATCTGCCCTGATTGTAGTCGCCTTATTGAGGCCCCCGTGGTCGAGCAGATAGCTTATGAAAAGGAAATGGGGGGGAAGCAGACCAAGTTCCTCTATGGTACCGGCTGTAAGTCCTGCATCTATACCGGTTACATGGGGCGTACGGGAATCTTTGAGATTCTAACTATGAGCGACGCCATAAGAATGATGGTCTGTAATCAAGACAGCAGTAGTACCATCCGGGCTCAGGCCTTTCAAGATGGTATGATATCTATGATGAACGATGGAATGCGTAAGGTGAAGGAAGGTATTACCACCCCCTCTGAGGTGCTGCGTAATGCCTACATTACAACTTAGCCGCTTGGAGGTTTGTAAATGGATTTCGTTTATACGGCTTATAGTGAAGATAAAAAATTAGTTAAGGGCAAGGTTTCCTCTATCAGCGAAGAGGCGGCAACCGAGCTGTTGAGCTATGGCGGCTATCAGGTCATTAACCTTAAGAAAGTCGCTCCCTTGTTTGATAAGGAAAAGCTACTAGCCCGCTTTTCTCGGATAAAGCCGCCAGAAATAGTCATGTTTTCCCGCCAGCTAGCGTTACTCCTGGAATCCGGCACCGATATTGTTACTTCTTTAGACTTGTTACAAGACCAGATAGCTAATCAAACCTTGAGGGGAATAATTGCTGAGGTATCCTCAGATATTCGCGGTGGTAGCCCACTATCAAGGGCTCTAAGCAAGCACCCTCGGGCTTTTTCTCCAATGTACTCCCAGGCAATAGTTGCTGGTGAGCAAGGTGGTAACCTGGAGGTGGTGCTGAGGCAAATGGCCGATTACCTGGAGAGGGGAGCCACCACTGAGAAGAAGATAAAGGGTGCCTTGACCTATCCCATCCTCGTGGTTCTCGTAGCTGTTGTTGTGGTAGGGATACTGATCACCTTTGTTTTCCCCTCCTTTATCAGCTTTTATGCTCAAATTGGAGCTGGTCTGCCTCTGGCCACTAGAATACTTATCGGCATTACCGATTGGTTTAGCCATTATGGGGTTTATCTTCTGATCGTGATTTTAGCTGTCGTTGGTGCCATCTATGCCTATATCAAGACCCCAGCCGGGAAATACCGTTGGCACAAAATGATGCTTCGTTTGCCTGTAGTCGGGCGTATTGTCCAACTTAGTGAGCTTTCTCGATGTTGCCGCACTATGTCATTGTTAATCAGAGTTGGCTTACCCCTACCAGAAGTCCTGGCGGCAACCGTCCGCGGTACTAACAATAAGGCTATAGAGGAGGGTCTGACCGAGGTTCAGCAAGCGTTAATCAGAGGTGAAGGCCTGGCCCAACCTATGGCCAAGAGGGACCTTTTCTTGCCTCTGATGACGCAGATGGTGAGAGTGGGTGAGGAAACCGGTAATCTCGAGAGCACACTAGTTACTGTAGCCGAAAGCTTTGAGACCGAGACTAATGATAAGACCAATACAGCTATAGGGCTTATTCAGCCAGTGATAACGGTGTTTCTCGGTTTAGTGGTTGGTTTTGTTGTCTTAGCCATGTTGTCAGCTATGTATTCTGTCTATGGTCAACTAAATATCTAGGTGATGGTTATCAACGGGAAGAATAAGAAATCCTAAGCCCTGAAGGAGAAACTCTAAACAATGACAAATGACAAGGCTCAAATGCCAAATCAAGCTCAAAATCCCAATGACCAAACGGTTTTGAATTTGAAATTTGGAATTTGTTTGGGTTTTGGGTTTTGGAATTTGGAATTTAGCCAAGGGGATTGCCACGCACTTCCCACCTGTCATTGCGAGGCTGACGAAGTCAGCCGAAGCAATCTCGGTGGGACAGGGGGATTGCCGTGAGCATTCTTAGGAAAATGAAAAAACTAATACTGAATAGCCGGGTAAGGAAAGCCTTTCAAGGCCGCTCCCGGGGCCTCGCCCTGATTGAGGTGCTGATAGCCATAGCCCTCTTCGGTGTAATTTCTATCGCCTTCCTGAGCGCCCTATCCACTGCCTCCACGGTTCTCATCATTGCTGATGAGCGAGCCACCGCCGAAAGCCTGGCTCGAAGCCAGATGGAGTATGTTAAGAACCAGCCCAAGAGCGAGACCTACGAGCCCTCGATTCCTCCCGGGTATGAGCAGGCCGGCTATTCAGCCAACATCACGACTGGCGATGTTCCGTCAAGGGCAGGTCTTCAGAAAATAACAATTATAATCGATCGCCACGGTGAAGAATTAATTACACTGGTAGGTTACAAGTTATTCCTATGAGATTTGGCAGACTAAAGGTGATACAAAGGGACCAGAGGGGCTTAACTCTGGTTGAGCTTCTGATAGCTATTCTCCTCGTTGGTGTTGTCACCAGTGGCATTACCATGACGATTTTCCAGGTGTTCGATATGAATAGCCGCACCTCCAGTCATATGATTGCCATTCGCCAGGTGCAACACGCCGGCAAACAGGTGAGCCAGGATCTATTGCAGGCTCACAATATTAGTCCTGAAGCCAAACCAGCTACTCCTGAGCTTCTCATCTTGAAATGGACTGATTGGGATGATGCGCAGCACAAGATTGTCTATAATCTAGAAGACATGCCGTCTGGCGAATTTAAGATACTCTGGCGAGAGCACTATATTAACTTAAGCCTTAATTCCACTACTATAGTGGCTGAATATATTGACCCTTACCAGACTAGCTGTGTTCAGACTGACGGTGCGTTTAAATTCACGGTGACCGCCAACGTGAGCGGACAAAGCGAGACCAGGGTATATGAAGTTATGCCCAGAGCGGGCTAACAATAGCACCCGACTTCGGCAACGACAGTACTAAAGAGCTATTGACACCGAAGAGGGTTACGTTATACTGTTACTTGATAACAGGTAAGTTTTTCCAAGATTTGCCCTCTTAAGACTTGTCCTGAGCCAAGTCGAAGAATAAGAGGGCAAAGGAGTGAGCTTACCCCTCTTAAAGATAAGAGGGGTAAGGCCTGCCTGCTTGCCTTCGCTGAAGCTTTAGCGCAAGCAGGCCAAGGCTCGGCTTGCCTGCTGGAGTCATACGGCGAGCAGGCAGGCGGGGGAGTTATGGAAAT
>JAUWGZ010000057.1 GCA_030606165.1 Dehalococcoidia bacterium | reverse complement strand
AAAGGGCAAATGCTGACGAAACGAATCGTACGTATTTTAACAACTGAATCCGCCCGAAATACTCGCCTTACGTATGAAAAAGAGCTGTTGAACTCCAGAAAAAATAGCCATTTTTACAAAACGAATCATCCCGGCTTCCCTGCTGTTGTCGCTCATGCAACTTCTGTGAAATGGGATATTCTAGAGCGTTAAGGCTAAATACTGGCGAATATAAGGCTATTTAGCCAACCAAGCTTGAAAAGTAGAAGGCTAAAGCGAGTTAAATCAATCAAGCTTGCTGTTTAAGGTAAGGAGCATTTGCTTAGTGTCAACAGAATCAGCCATAATATCCGGAGACTGAATTCCCATAAACTCTAAGTCAATGAAACTCATAGTTGGTCTGGGGAACCCCGGTAAGGCTTATGCCCATAATCGCCACAATGCTGGCTTCCGGTGCCTGAATTACTTCGCCAGGCTTCATTCTATCCGCTTCGACCACAGGCAATGCCGGGCTAGAGTAGGCATTGCTGAAGTAAGGGGTGAAAAGCTGCTGCTGGCCAGGCCCAGGACATTTGTGAATCTCAGCGGCAGCTCGGTGGCTTGCCTGGTGCACAAGCATAAAATTCCTTTGAGCGACCTCCTGATAATCTATGATGACCTCGATTTGCCACTGGGCAAAATTCGCCTGCGGCAGAGCGGAAGCTCAGGAGGACACAAGGGAATGAACTCTATTATTGCCGCCCTGGGAAGCGAGGAATTCCCCCGAATCAGGGTGGGGATTGGGCGGCCCCAGGTGGAGGGGCAATCCATTAGCGAAGACGCTATAGTCCACTATGTGCTCAGTGATTTCTCCCCCCAGGAAGAAGCAACAATCAAGCCTGTAATTGCCACGGTATCTGAAGCCATTGATTGTTTTCTTAACCAGGGGATAGAAGCGGCAATGAGCAAGTTCAACTAGCCACTTGACGGCATAAATATGTTTGCTATAATATTGAGAAGAAATATTGTTCATAAAAGAAATATTATTCATAGAGTCGCTGATTAAAAGAGGCGTACAATAAATACTAGTGAGCACACCACGAGGAGAATCTTGGTAGTCGAGGACGAACCGGCGATTAGTAATATGTGCGAAAGAGTCCTTACCAGGGAAGGCTTCGAGGTAGACATTGCCGTAAATGGGATAGTAGCTCAGGATATGATAAAGAAGAGGCAATACAACATTTGCCTGATTGACATCAGGACGCCGGAAATGAACGGTACAGAACTCTACCAATGGTTGCAAAAAAAATATCCGCGGATGGCAAACCAGGTAATATTCACTACTGGGGGTGTGCTAGACGAGAAAACCATGCCTTTTATAAAGCAAAGTGGCAGGCTATTTTTACCCAAACCATTTACCCCCGATGAGCTAATAGCAGTAGTGGAAGAAGCTCTAAAGCAGATAGAAAAATAGTGGCAAAGCAAGAAAACATACTGATTGTTGATGATGAGCAGGCAATCAGGTTGGAGGTAACTGCATGAGCCCGTAGAATTGACAAAATTCACCCTGTCCGGCAACTGTCGGCCCTCTACTTAACGGTAGTGGGCTTTTTTATTTTTGCCAATCTTGCCCCAGCCCGGAGGATTAGCCATATACCTGCTAGGTTATCAGATATAACTAAAGAGTCTTTTATTGGGGAACATTTGCTTATTTTAATCAGCAAGTCACAATATAGCGGAGTGTGTGCTTCGCATAAATATGTTGGACTATAATATAATAATGAAAGGAAATATTATTCATAGAGTCGCTAATTGAATGAATTACCCGCTACAAACAGCGAAGAGCCAATAGCGAGCATGCTCGGTACATAAAGGCTAACGTCTATGTCTAAACGTCTGAACATCAACAGTGTCCCGGCTCTAGTCGGCATCGTGGGACCCATCGTGGTGGTTGTTGGAGATCTCGCGGCATCTTTATCTACTCCCGGTTACAGCCCGGTCAGGGATTCAGTCAGCAGTCTGGCATTGACTCCCATAGGCTGGCTACAATCGATTTGCTTTCTGGCTATGGGCTTGCTGCTGGAGATCTTTGTCGCCGGGCTCTTTTTCAATATTCGTAGAGCCCGGGGCTTCCACCCCTGTATCGGACTTCTCGCTCTCTGTGGCTTCGTGTTGATGTTGATTGCTACTTTTCATATGGATGCCCCTGGAGGTCCGCGTACTATTGCAGGAATAATCCACACGATATCATCTTATGGCCTTGGCTTGTTATTCCCCATCGCTATTTTATCGCTCGCACCCAGCCTCAAGAGCACCCCCAATTGGAAAAACATCTTCGTCTATACACTCGTTGCTGGTGTCCTGGCCTTCGCCCTGATAATAGGAGCGTTCTTTACTGAGCAAACGGGCTGGTTTGGTTTGTACGAGCGAATTGTAGTGGCCAACGCCATAATCTGGGTGGAAGTGGTAGCAATCCATTTTCTACGCCTGCTACTGAGGCAAGAGCCAAAGCCCCAATCCTGACAAACTAATAACGGCGAAGCCTTCTGAAACCGCAATACCAAGCCTGACTTTCCGAGCAGAAGGGCTATCCAGTTCAGGTGTGTAGGCAACAATCTGGCTTTTTGTTCATCTCAATGTGAATTGTATTCCTTACTTTGGAGCTTGCACCCTTTGTTTAGACTCGACCCCTTGCGCAGCAGCTGACATAGAGTAAGTTTCTATGCACACCGTGTCCATCGTGGTATAATATTTATAGTCCCAAAGGGCAAGCGCCATTTAGCGGCGGCCTTGGTGCTAGGGTTGGCACTAGCTCTTTGAACCAAAGTCTGGTACTCGCCCGCAAAAGCACCATATACTAAGTCCCTATGCTAGAGGCCCCTTCTGGAGATAAGTTTGAAGATTGCTTTCATTGCGCATCATGTTAACTTTGAAGCAGGGCCAGCAACCGTCACCGCTCACCTAGTCGAAAGGCTTTGTGAGGACCATCAGGTTTCGGTTTTTTCTAATACTATAAATGGAATTGACTTACTCAAAGTTAAACACTATAAGGTGTCAGAACTCAGATGTGCCAAGTCTTTGGCACACATTACCTTCTTGATATCCAGTACCTTACTCCTTGCCGCTCTTTCCCTCCTCAGAAAAACAGACTTTGACATCATCCATTCGACAGGGTATGACTCTGCCTTTTCTTCAAACGTTATCACCTCTCATTTCTGTGAGAGGGAGTGCCTGCGTCTTGAGAAAGCCAACATAATTGAGATGCCGCATAAGAGTATATGGCAAAAACTGAAAGCTCTGGACCACAGGCTGTATCGCAGCCTGCTATGCTTTGTTGAGAGGCTGATAATTAGCCGCAGCAGCTCTAAAGCGTGTATTGTAGTTTCTCAGGCTATGCAAAGAGAGTTTGCCCGTCATTACGGTGATGCCGCCAAAAACATCATCGTAATCCCTAATGGAGTAGATACTCTCAGATTCCACCCGACTAATCGGCTGCTCTATAGAGGCCAGATCAGGCAAGAGCATGGTGTATCCCGTAGTGATCCATTACTGATGTTCGCCGGAGGTGACTGGGAGAGAAAAGGAGTGCTTCATATCATGGAAGCACTTTCGCTCGTTCAGAGGCCGGATGTCAAACTTTTTATCTGTGGTAGCGGTGACGAGAAATTCTACGGCCAGCTTGCGGAGCTAAAGCGGGTGAGGGACAGGATAATCTTTGTCCCCCACAGCAGCAATCTTTGGGAATACTATGCTGCTAGCGATATATTCGTTCTTCCTACCATGTATGAGCCCTTTGGTCTGGTCATCGTCGAGGCTATGGCCAGCGGCTTGCCTGTAATCACCAGCAGGGTTGCCGGAGCTGCCGATCTCATAATCGATGGGGTAAATGGCCTCCTACTTAGAGCCCCCTCCGATGTCAACGGCCTGGCAGCAAAAATTGAGTTGCTGCTTTCAAATGCTGGACTTAGAAAGACCATGGGTGAGTGTGCTAGGGAAACCGCAGAAAAATTCTCATGGGATCAGGTAGCTCAGAAAACCTTGGAGGTCTATAATACTGTATTAAATCGGCCGGACTTAGAAAGGCTACGGCTGAGCGTGCCCGAGAGACTGCCGAGAGACTTTCACGGAATCCGGCATCTCAGAAAACCCTAGAGGTCTATAATAGTGTATTAAAGCGAGAGAGGAGAGTAATCTAACAACTAACATGCGCAGAGACTTACCTGTGGGCAATGGCAACCTGCTCATCAATTTCGATACTGATTACAACCTCCGTGATATCTACTATCCCTATATCGGCAAGGAGAACCATAGCGAAGGTTGTGTATCACGTACTGGCATCTGGGTTGATGGCAACTTCACCTGGATTGACAGCCCCCAGTGGCAGAAGGAAATGGTCTATGAAAGCGATAGTCTGGTCACCAAAGTTACGGCCACTAATCCTGAGATAGGGCTTACCCTCACCTTTTCTGATGTCGTGGACTTTCACAGGGACATCTTTTTCAGGCGGGTTGATATCGCCAATCACCGAGGTCACCCCCGCGACGTACGTCTATTCTTCCATTATGCGCTACGGATCCTAGGCAGGGAAATAAGCGATACTATCTACTACCACCCAGAACTGAGGGCATTGGTGATGTATAAAGAGCAGCGTTACTTCCTGGCAGGTGGCCAGGTAAATGGAAGAGTTGGCCTCGACGACTGGACAACCGGAAGCACAAAATCAGAAGATAAGCCAAGTGCACGGCGCGATGCCGAAGACGGCAAATTGGAGAAGGTGCCTCTTACCTGCGGCTTCGCTGAGGGCGTCATCGGGCTCTATGAGAAGGCTGTGCCCGCTGGAGGAAGCTCAACCATTTACCACTGGCTGGCGGCCAGTACCCACTTCCACGGAGTCGAGGAACTCGATGCCCTGGTCAAGGAACGTGGACCTGAGTCATTCATCATACGCACCCGTGATTACTGGCGAGCATGGGTGAATAAGGAATCGCTGGACTTTGCCGGCCTACCGGCCTCTATATTGGAGCTGTACCGCCGCAGCTTGCTCACGATGCGTGTGCAGACTGATAACCGCGGCGCTATCATTGCCAGCACTGACTCAGACATCGCCGAAGTCCTGGGGGACATCTACTCTTATGTGTGGGGTCGTGATGGCGCCTTCACCGCTAAGGCCCTCGACATGGCCAACTACGATGAAGTCAGTCACGAGTTCTTCGATTTTTGCGCCAATACCATCACCAGTGAAGGCTACTTCCTTCACAAGTACACCTCTAACGGGTATCTGGCAGGCCAATGGATGCCCTGGGCAGACGAGGAGGGCAAGCTGCAACTGCCAATTGAAGAGGATGAGACTGCTTTAGTAATATACAGCCTCTGGCACCACTACCATAAGTTCCACAATGTAGAGCACATCCGTTCCCTTTATAAAAAGCTGATTAAGAACGCTGCCGATTTTATGGCTAGCTATAGAGAGCCTCATACCAACCTTCCGGCACCTTCATATGACCTTTGGGAGGAACGCCGTGGCATCCACTCGTTTACCGTGGCTGCGGTCTGGGCAGGCTTACAAGCGGCAGCCAATTTTACGGAAATGTTTGGTGAAGTGGCCCTCACCAAACGGTACCGTCAGGCGGCGGCTGAGATAAAAGAGGCGGCTATCGAGTATCTTTTTGACAAGAAGTTGGGGCGCTTCCTGCGCTCGGTCAAAGTTGACGCTGACGGTGTGGTGGAACCGGACTACACCATCGATAGCAGTATTTGCGGTCCTTTTCTCTTCGGCATGCTCCAAGCTACTGATCCCCTTATCGAGAACACGATGGCAGTACTTATAGACAGGCTTTGTTGCAAAACCGAGGTGGGAGGCATTGCCCGTTACGAGAACGACCGCTACCAGCAAGCCAGCCAGGACATAGCCAATATTCCCGGTAACCCATGGTTTGTTTGCACCATGTGGGTAGCACAGTACCACACTGCCAGAGCTCAATCGGTAGATGACCTAAAGCCGGCCCTTCAAATCCTCATCTGGGCTCAGCGTTGTGCTCTCCCCAGTGGTGTTCTTGCTGAGCAGATTCATCCGCATAATCATGCTCCGCTCAGTGTCTCACCGCTGACCTGGAGCCACGCCGCTGTTGTGATAGCAATCCACGAATACATCGACAAGTACCGTGAACTACAAGCACAGCTACACCATAGGCAAAAAGGTACATAGTCCGCCTATCCGGTCTTTGAATCACCTTTTGCACAAAGTGACGTTTTGTTCAATAATCCAGGACAGGTTCCTTGTTTTCCTCTGCGGGATGAAATCGTGCTACAATACAGTTCACTGAGACCAAACTGTGTGATAATATAATATACTAAGCTACGAAATGATTATCGGCGTCATTGGGGATTCTTCCTGCTCCCCAGAAGAAGCTAAGCTAGCAGAAAGTGTTGGTGAATTACTGGCCCAGCGAGGTGCCACTATAGTATGCGGTGGCTTGGGTGGTGTGATGGAAGCTGTTTGTCGCGGGGCTAAGTCAAAAGGTGGCCTAACCATCGGCATTTTGCCCGGGAAAAATTCAAGCACGGCTAACCCCTGGGTAGATATTCCCGTGGTTACTGGCATAGGCGAGGCCAGAAATGTCGCGGTTGTGAAGTCAGCTCAGGCGGTGATTGCCATCGGCGGAGGTTATGGAACGCTGAGCGAAATTGCTTATGCTCTGAAGAGTAATATCCCAGTCATCGGCTTGAATACCTGGTCACTGTCCCGAAACGGGCGAGAGGATGATTCCATAATCACAATTCAGAGTGCTACCGAGGCAGTGGATAAAGCAATTTCCTTGGCTAAGAGGCGCAAAAATTATGAGATTGCTTCGCGGAGCCTGTCCTGAGCGTTATGAGATTCTTCGCTACGCTCAGAATGACAGGGAGCGAAGGGCTCGCAACTACAGGGAGTCAACCATAGAATGCGCTTAGAAATGGCAAGTATTGAAAGTGTAAAAGCCAGAGAGATTCTCGATTCACGGGGCAATCCTACCATAGAGGTGAAGGTGGTATTAACTGATGGCACCGCGGGTGTCGCCTCTGTCCCCTCAGGAGCGAGCACCGGAAAATACGAGGCTGTGGAGCTTCGGGACGGTGATAAAAGTAGATATAGGGGGCTCGGTGTTCTAAAAGCCATAAAACATGTCAATAGTGAGATTGCCTCAGCAATAGCAGGCATGCCCGCTTTAGAGCAGGAGGCTATTGACCAGCGACTAATTGAACTTGATGGCACTGCTAATAAAGCCCGGCTCGGGGCTAATGCCATACTGTCAACATCTCTTGCCGTAGCTAAGGCCGGAGCCAGTTTCCGGCGTGTTCCTCTATACCGTTATTTAGGAGGGGCAGGAGCTAAACAATTGCCTGCCCCTATGTTAAATATTCTAAATGGTGGTAAGCATGCCCTGGGCTCTACCGATTTTCAGGAATTTATGATAATGCCGGTGGGCGCTGCCAATTTCAATAAAGCCCTGCAAATAAGTAGCGAAGTCTATCATTCCTTGCGTAAAGTGCTCGAAGATAAGGGATTAAGCACCAATGTGGGAGACGAAGGTGGCTTTGCTCCCCGACTCCCTTCCAATAAAGATGCGCTGGAGCTGATATTAGCAGCCATCGACATGGCTGGCTATAAAGCTGGCCAGGACTTATTCATCGCCCTGGACCCAGCCGCCAGCACTTTCTACCAAGGAGGGAAGCATAACAGTGTTCATGGAAAATATGTCCTCTCCCGAGAAGGTGTTACCCTCGATTCCCCAGAAATGATTGACTATTATGTCAAGTTAGCCTCGGATTACCCTGTCATCAGCATTGAGGATGGGCTGGCTGAGGATGATTGGGCAAGCTGGTCCTTGCTCACTACTCGACTAGGAAAGCAGACTCAAATTGTGGGTGATGACCTTTATGCTACCAACATGGAGCGCCTGGAAAAGGGCATTGCCCAAAAGGCTTCCAACTCAATTCTTATTAAGCCAAATCAGATAGGCACGCTCAGTGAAACCCTGGCTGTTATCAAAAGAGCACAGCAGGCCGGGTGGACAACCATTATCAGCCATAGGTCTGGTGAGACCGAAGATACTACTATTGCCGACCTGGCGGTAGCTAGCAATGCCGGACTCATTAAAGCTGGTGCCCCTTGTCGCAGCGAGAGACTGGCTAAGTACAATCGCCTCCTCAGGATAGAGGAGGAATTA